>DATMJE010000201.1:0-24591 GCA_035553995.1 Usitatibacter sp.
GGTGGAAAGCCGGTGCGCGATCACGAGCGTGGTGTGGTTGCGCGCGATCTCGGAAAGCTCCGCCTGGATCGACTTCTCGGTGTGCGAGTCGAGTGCCGAGGTGGCCTCGTCGAAGATCAGGATCGGCGGGCTCTTGAGGATGGTCCGCGCGATTGAGACCCGCTGCTTCTCGCCACCCGAAAGCTTGAGCCCGCGTTCCCCCACCGTGGTTTCCCACTTGAGCGGCAGCCGCTCGATGAACGCGGAGATGTGCGCCACCCGTGCCGCGTTCTCGATCTCCTCGCGCGTGGCCTGCGGCCGCCCGTACGCGATGTTGTAGTAGATCGTGTCGTTGAAAAGCACGGTGTCCTGCGGCACCACGCCGATCGCCGCCCGCACCGAAGCCTGCGTCACTTCGCGGATGTCCTGGCCGTCGATGGTGATGCGCCCCGCGTTCACGTCGTAGAAGCGGAAGAGCAGCCGCGCGAGCGTGGATTTCCCGGAGCCACTCGGCCCCACGACCGCCACCTTGTGCCCCGCCGGCACCTCGAACGACACATCCTTCAGGATCGGCCGCGAAGCCTCGTAGCTGAAGTCGACGTGCTCGAAGCGCATGGCGCCCCCGCCCGCGACGAGCGGTTTCGCGCCGGGCTTGTCCTCGACCTCGCGGTTCTCGCCCAGCAGCCGGAACATCTTCTCCATGTCCGTGAGCGCCTGCTTGATCTCGCGGTACATGACGCCGAGGAAGTTGAGCGGGATGTAGAGCTGGATCAGCAGCGCATTGACCATGACGAGGTCGCCCAGCGTGAGCTTGCCCGTCACGATGCCGGCCGCCGCGCGCCACATGAGGAGCGACACCGCGCTCGCGATCACCATCGCCTGCACCGAGTTGAGGAGTCCCAGCGAGGTCTCGCTCGTCACCACCGCGCGCTCGTAGCGGTGCAAATTCTCGTCGTAGCGCCGCGCCTCGTAATTCTCGTTGCCGAAATACTTCACCGTCTCGTAGTTCAGCAGCGAGTCGATGGCCTTGGTGTTGGCCTTCGAGTCCATCTCGTTCATCTGGCGGCGGTGCTTCGTGCGCCATTCCGAGATCGAGAACGTGAGGGCGATGTAGACCAGGAGCGCGCCCACGGTGATCACGCCGAACCACACGTCGAACTTGTAGATGAGGAAGCCGGTGACGAGCGAGATCTCCAGCAGCGTCGGCAGCACGCTGAAGATCATGAAGGAGAGGAGCTGCGAGATGCCGCGCGTGCCGCGCTCGATGTCGCGCGTGAGGCCGCCCGTCTGCCGCTCGAGGTGGAAGCGCAGCGAGAGCGCATGCAGGTGCTCGAAGACCTCGAGCGCGATGCGGCGCATGGCGCGCTGGGCCACCTTCACGAAGACCACGTCGCGCAGCTCGTTGAAGAGCGTGCTCGAAAGGCGCAGCACCGCATACGCGATGAGGAGCGACGCCGGCACGGCGGCGACGGCCATGGGCGGCGTGAGGCCGTCGACGATCCGCTTCATCACGATCGGCACCGTGATGTTCGCGAGCTTCGCGGCTACGAGGAAGGTGATCGCGAGCGCGACACGTCCCCAGTACTCCCGGAGATAGGGAAGCAGCCGGCGGATGACGCCAAGGTCGGTCTGCGGGACGGGAGGGGACGCGGCGCTGCCGAGCTTCGCGGCCAGGGAGGAGTGTGTGGTGGAATTCATGGCCTCCCCGTATGGTAAAACCAATGGCCATGCTGCGTTTCGCCGCCAACATCAGCTGGCTCTTCCAGGAGCTGCCGTTCCTCGATCGGTTCGCCGCCGCTCGCGCTGCCGGCTTCGCGGCGGTCGAGATGCGCAGCCCCTACGAGCATGCGCCGCAGGAGGTCGCGCAGCGCCTGCGCGAGAACGGGCTGGCGTGCGTGCTCTTCAACCTGCCGATGGGCGATCGCGACCGGGGCGATTTCGGCCTCGCGTGCCGGCCGTTCCGCGAGCCGGAGTTCCGCGCGGGCGTCGGGAAGGCCCTCGAGTACGCACGCATCCTCGAAGCGCCGCGCGTGAACTGCATCGCCGGCACCATCGCACCCGGCGAGGACCGCGAGCTGCTCCAGGACGTGCTGCTGGAAAACGTGCGCTTCGCCACGGAGGCGCTCGGCCGCGCGGGCGTGGAGCTCACCATGGAGCCGGTGAACAGCGTCGACGTCCCGGGCTACTTCGTGCCGCGCAACGCGGATGTCGTGCGCATCATCGATGCGGTCGGCGCACCCGGCTTCGGGCTCCAGTTCGACCTCTACCACACCGCGATGATGGGCGAAGACCTCGCGGCCAGCTTCGATGCGCTGCTGCCCCGCATTCGCCACATCCAGTTCGCCGACGCGCCGGGCCGCGGCGAGCCCGGCACCGGGCAAAGCCCGATCGCACCGGTGCTTCGCCGCATCGCCGCGAGCGGATATGCCGGTTGGGTGTCGGCGGAATACCGGCCCACGTGCGAGACATTGCGGACACTGGCGTGGATGCGAGCGACTTATTGATCCAAAGGGAGTGAAGCGCCTGAAACGCGCTTCATGAGCGGGCCATGCGCACCCGCTAGCCTCGTCTCCTGTACCGGCGATTTCGCCGAGGAGGTGACGACCATGGCTTCGAACGCGCTCCCACCGATCCACCTCGCAGCCCGCCGCTTCATGCTCGCGGCGATGGTGGCGGCTACCGCGTGCATCGCCTTCCCGTCCCACGCCTCCATGGCCCGCTCGGTGGCGGATACGACGCCGCAGGCCAGCGCGAACGACGCCGCGTACCAGCGCCTCATCGATGCCACCAACGCCGTCGTCGCGGTGAAGGTCAAGGCCATCCCGAACGCGCACAGCAACGAGACCCTGGGCGACGAGCGCGCCGGCTCCGGCGTCATCATCCCGCGCGACAACCTGATCCTCACCATCGGCTACCTGATCCTCGAGGCCGACACGATCGAGGTCACCGACTCCGACGGGCAGACCTTCCCCGCCTCCATCGTGGCCTACGATCCGGCGACCGGCTTCGGCCTCATCAAGACTCTCGCGCCGCTGTCACAGAGGCCCATCAAGCTGGGGACCGCGAAGAGCATCTCCCAGCTCGACCGCCTGATGATCGTGAACGGCGGCGCCGAGCAATCGGTTTCCATCGCGACCGTGGTCTCGAAGCGCCACTTCGCGGGCTACTGGGAATACATGATCGACGACGCGATCTTCACCTCGCCGCCGCGCCTCGACCACAGCGGCGCTGCGCTCATCAACAAGGACGGCGAGCTGGTCGGCATCGGCTCGCTCTTCGTGATGGACGCGGTGACGCCCGGCGAGCGCATGCCCGGCAACATGTTCGTGCCGATCGACCTGCTGACGCCGGTGATCGACGAGCTGGTGCGCACCGGCAGCCAGCATGATGCGAAGCGCCCGTGGCTGGGAGTCGACTCGCTCGAGGAAGACGGCCGCATCAAGGTCATGCAGGTGAACGAGGAGAGTCCCGCCGCGCAGGCCGGCATCCAGCCCGGCGACATCATCCTCGCCGTGGACGGGCAGAAGGTCACGTCGCTCGACAACTTCTACCAGAAGCTGTGGACGCGCGGGCCGGCCGGCATCGACGTGCCGATGACGCTGCTGCACGGCGTGGACCTGCGCAACGTCGTCGTGCGCACCATCGAGCGCAAGCAGTACATGAAGCAGCGCCCGGGCATCTGAGCGCGCAGCCGTCGCCCCGGCCGCTGCAATCGCAGCGACGGGCCGGGGCCCAATTTACGGGTGACGGGATTCCCGCCTACGCGGCAATGGCGCCGGCTTTGCCGTAGCCCGACTCACCGTTCCCCCTTCTTGCGGGTCCGCGATGCGCCCGGCTTCGGTGCGATGCCGCGCCGCTCGAGGGCCTCGCGCAGCAGGTATTCGACCTGCCCGTTGACCGAGCGCAGCTCGCCCTGCGCGAGGCGCTCGATCTCGGCCCAGATTTCCGGGTCGACGCGCAGCAGGTATGCCTTGCGTTCCGCCACTCAGGTATAGAGCGTGCCGGTGTTGACGACGGGCTGCGTGTCGCGGTCGGAGCACAGCACCACCATCAGGTTCGAGACCATCGCGGCGCGGCGCTCGTCGTCCAGCTCGACCACGTTCTTCTCGGAGAGCTGCCGCAATGCCATCTCCACCATCGAGACCGCGCCGACCACGATCTTCGCCCGCGCCGCGATGACCGCCTCGGCCTGCTGGCGCCGCAGCATCGCCCCGGCGATCTCCGGCGCGTAGGCGAGGTGCGTGAGCTTCGCTTCCTCGATCTTCACCCCCGCGAGCTCGACACGCAGCTGCAGCTCCTGGCGCAGCGCGTCGGCGACCACGTCCGCGCCGGCGCGCAGCGTGACCTCGCCGGTCGCGTGCTCCTCGCCCTCGTCGTAGTTGTAGCCCGTCGCGACATGGCGCAGCGCCGATTCGCTCTGCACGCGCACGAACTGCTCGAAGTCGTCCACGTCGAACACGGCCTTCGCGGTGTCCTCCACGCGCCAGACCACCACGGCGCCGATCTCCACCGGGTTGCCGCGCTTGTCGTTCACCTTGAGCGTCTCGATGGCGTGGTTGCGCGCGCGCACGCTCACGCGCCGCCGGCCGTTCCAGGGCAGCGTCCAGCGCAGTCCCGAGGCGCGCTCCGTGCCGAGATACGCCCCGAACAGCGTGACGACCGCAGCCTCGTTGGGCTGCAGCATGAAGAAGCCGCCGGCGATGAACGCGATGGCCAGCGCATCCGCGGCGATGAACGACGGCGCGCGCAACACCATGACCATCACCGGGATCAGCACCACCAATACCACCAGCACCAGCAGCATGCCGATGCCGTTCATCGTGGCCATCGGCTTCTCGAACGTCCCGTCCTTGCGATATGCGCTCATGGCTTCCCCGGGCCGGCCGCGGCCGCGCTATTAAAGTGATATCACATTGATACTAGCCGGGCCGCTTGTCAAGCGTGACGCTAGAATCGGCGCCATGGACGATCTCCTGGTAGTCGATTCCGTCACGAAGCTCGACGAGCGCAGCCACGGCCGCGTGGTGGTGTCGGGCTCCCATGGCGGGCTTTATCCGGCGTGGCTCGCGGCGCATGCGGGAGCGCGCGCTGCGATCCTCCACGACGCGGGCGTGGGCCGGCATTCGGCCGGCGTGGCGGGCGTGCTGTGGCTTGCCGGCCGTGGCATCGCCGCCTGCGCCGTGGACTACCGCAGCGCGCGCATCGGCGACGCGGCCGACGTGCTCGAGAACGGCATCGTCTCCACGGTGAACGAGGCGGCGGCGATGCGTGGCTGCCTGCCGGGACATACCGCGCGGCAAGCGGCGCAGTGCCTCGTCGCCCACGCCGACGAGAGCGCGGACGAGATCCCGGGCATCGGCGAGACGCGCCGCGCCATTCGCAACAGCGGACATCGTGCGGTGTGGGTGATGGATTCGGTGGCCCTCGCGCGCCCCGAGGACAAGCGCGCGATCCTGGTCACCGGCTCCCACGGCGCGCTGCTGGGCGGCAAGCCCGACCACATGCTCGACCTCGACGTCTTCGCGGCGTTCTTCAACGACGCGGGCGGCGGCAAGGACGATGCGGGATTCAGCCGCCTGCCGCTGCTCGACGAACGCGGCATCGCGGCAGGCACCGTCTCCCACGTGAGCGCGCGCATCGGCGACGGCCAATCGACCTACGAGACGGGCGTGATCTCCCGCGTGAATGCGGCCGCCACGCATCTCGAGATCAAGGAAGGCATGAGCGTGCGCGAGGCGGTTGCGCGCCTCGTCGGGCTGGGGTGAACGTGATCGTCGTCCCCGCGAAGGCGGGGACCCAATTTCCTAATCCCCCGGCTTGATCTTGTTGTCCTGCACCACCTTCGCCCAGCGCGTGATCTGCTCGCGGATGAAGCGGTCGAGCTCCTCGGGCGGGGCGCCCTGCACGTCCATTCCCTGCTGCTGCAGCTTCTCGGTGAGCGCGGGATCCTTGAGGGCCTTGGCGAACTCCTCGTAGATGCGGCGCACGAGCGGCTGCGGCGTGGTGCCGGGTGCCAGCACGCCCCACCACGCCAGCGCCGAGAAGCCCGGCACGCCCTGGTCGGCCATGGGCGCCACGCCGGGTAGTTGCGGCGAGGGCTTGAGGGACGTCACGGCCAGCGCCTTCAGCTTTCCCGCCTTCACGTGCGGCGTCACCAGGAACACGGTGCCGATCGCAAGCGGAATCTGCCCGCCGATCGCATCGATCATGAGCGGCCCGCCTCCCTTGTAGGGGACGTGCGTGAACTCGGCCTTCTGCAGGTTCGCGACCTGCGCCATCGCGAGGTGCCCGAGGCTGCCGGCGCCGATGGTGCCGAACGGGATCGGCTTCTTCTTCGCCTCGGCGAGCACGTCGCGGAAGTCCTTGTAGGGCTGGCTCACGGGCGCCACCAGCGCCATCGGCGAAGTGCCCACGAGCATCACGGGCTTCAGGTCCTTCAGCGTGTCGTACGGCATGTTCGCCATGAGCGACGGGTTCACGGCGTGCGTGTCGAACACGACCGCGAGCGTGTAGCCGTCGCCCGGCGCCTGCGCGACGGCCTGCGTGCCGATCACGCCCGAAGCGCCGCTGCGGTTCTCGACGATGAACTGCTGTCCCGTCTGCTGCGTCAATTGCGCCGCAAGCAGTCGGGCGACCTGGTCCACGGATCCGCCCGGCGGGAAGGGCGAGATGATCCGCACGGTCTTCGTGGGCCACGCCTGCGCCATGGCATCCAGGCCGATGCACGCGATGCATGCGGCGACGATCAGTTGCAGCTTTCTCATGGGTATCCTCCTCGGCGCAGTACACTAGCATGGCTCCTCTCCTTTGCAGGGAGATGCAATGCGATCCGCCACTGTCTCGCTCTTTCGTGCGTGCGCCATCGTGGCCGCGCTTCTCACGGTGCCGGCGGATGCCGCGCGGCGCGAAGCGCCGGCGAACACCCCGGTGGAGGCGCGCCAATACCAGCACCTGGTCGATGCCGCGGGCGCCGTCGTGGCGATCAAGGTGAAGGCCATCGCCAACGCGCGCAGCAACCAGAACCTCGGCGCCGAGCGCACCGGCAGCGGCGTCGTGTTCGCGCCGCAGGGGCTCATCCTCACCATCGGCTATCTCATCCTCGAGGCGGACCAGGTGGAAGTCACCACGAAATCGGGCCGCTCGGTGCCGGCGACCGTCGCTGCATACGACCATGCCACCGGCTTCGGCCTGCTGAAGCCCCTCGGGCCGCTCGGCGTGAAGCCGATCGAGCTCGGCTCCTCGTCGAAGATCGACGTGGACGACCACTTGCTCGTCGCCGCCAGCGGGGACGACACCGAGGACGGCCTCTCGGTGGCGGCGGTCGTATCGAAGCGCCCCTTCGCGGCCTACTGGGAATACCTGCTCGACGAGGCGATCTTCACCGCGCCGCCGCGAACCGATTTCGGCGGCGCCGCGCTCATCAACCGCGAGGGCAAGCTGGTGGGCATCGGCTCGCTGTTCGTGATGGATGCATCGGGCGAGGGGGAGCGCATGCCGGGCAACATGTTCGTGCCCATCGACCTGCTGAAGCCGGTGCTCGAGGAGATGATCGCGACCGGGCGGCAGAAGGGTGGCCGCCGTCCGTGGATCGGCCTGAGCTCCGTCGAGGAAGACGGGCGCATCAAGGTCGTGCGCGTCTCCGCCGATGGACCGGCAGAGAAGGCGGGGCTCCAGCCCGGCGACATCCTCCTCTCGCTCGATGGCGAAAAGCTCGGTAACCTCGCCGACTTCTATCGCAAGCTATGGTCGAGCGGCAAGCCCGGCACCGATGTCACGATCCGGGTCCTCAAGGGCACCGACGTGCAGGAAGTGAAGATCCACACGATCGACCGCGTCGAGATGCTGCGCAAGCCGTCGACGATCTAGAAAAACCAATCCAGCCAAAGGAAACCGCATGGCGCATCGCATCGCCCTCGTCCTTGTCGTGCTCGCCGCGCTGTGCGGCACCGCCGCATCCGGCCAGCAACCCGCGGCAGGCCGGGCCGCGCTGCACATCGTGCTGGTGCTCGATGGCCTGAGGCCGGACAGCATCAACGCGACCGACACGCCGAACCTCCAGCGGCTGCGCAGCGACGGTGTCGAGTTCGCCAACAGCCATTCGGTCTTCCCGACGGTGACCCGCGTGAACGCGACCTCGATCGCGAGCGGCATGTACCCGGACCGCCACGGCATCATGGGCAACCGCATCTTCGTGCCGGCCGTGGAGCCGAAGCGCGCCTTCAACAACGACGATGCGAAGCTGCTCCTGCGGCTGGGCGAGCACATCACCACCGCGCCAAGCCTCGCGGAGATCCTGCAGGGCTCCGCGGACAAATTCGTCGCGGTGAGCTCGGGCTCGACGGGCAGTGCGCTGCTGCTGGCACCGCGTGCACCGGGCGGCATCGGCGTGGTGATCAACGGTGGCTTCACCCCCGGGGAGCAGGTGGCGTTTCCGAAGGAGGACAGCGCCGCCATCCTTGCGCGCTTCGGTCCCGCACCGAAGAAAGGCGGCGCCACGGAAGCCCACGACGAGTCCGTCGCGTGGGCGATGCGGGTGCTTTCGGAATACGTGATCCCGGAGCTCAAGCCGCGCGTGGTGATCTCCTGGCTCACGGAACCGGACCACACCCAGCACGCACACGGCGCGGGCAGCCCGCAGGCGGTGGAGACGATCCGGCGGGACGATGCCCAGGTCGGCGCGCTGCTGAAACGCCTCGGCGAGCTCGGGCTCGCGGAGCGCACGGACATCATGGTCGTCTCCGACCACGGCTTCGCACAGACCGTGCTCCACGCGAACGTGGAGCAGGCGCTGCGCGACGCGAAGCTGCTTTCCGCGGAGGAATCGGACGACGTGGTCCTCGCCAGCAGCGGCCAGGCGATGGCCGTGCACGTGAAGGGCCGCGACCCGAAGCGCATCGCCGCGATCGTGGCATTCCTGCAGGCGCAGCCCTGGTGCGGCGTGGTATTCACCGCGGGCGGGCCGGGCACGGCGGAAGGCAAGGTGCGTGGCACGTTCTCGCTCGAGTTCGTGCATCTCGGTGGACACCCGCGCAGCCCCGACATCGTGTTCACGTTCCCGTGGTCGTCGGCGCGCAACCGCTTCGGCGTGGCCGGCAGCGAGGGCGACATCGTGGCGAGCGGCCCGACCGGCCCCGTGCAGGTCGAGACCGCGAACCACGGCGGCATCGGCCCGTGGACGGTGCACAACACGATGCTCGCGTGGGGTCCCGACTTCAAGCGCGGCGCGGTGGTGCGCGCGCCGGCGTCGAACGTGGACGTGGCACCCACGATCCTCCACCTGCTGGGCCGCGACGAGGCGGCGAACGCGATGCAGGGGCGCGTGCTGCGGGAGGCGCTGGTGGGAGGGCCGGACGAGGAGCAGGTGCCGGTCGAGATGCGCAGCTTCGAGGTCGAAAACGGGCCTTACCGCGCCGTGCTGCAGGCAAGCCGGGTCGAAGGCCGCATCTACGTGGACAAGGCCTGGCGCGCGCCGGCGGAAGCGGCGGCCCGTTGAACCCGAACACGGCGATCCTGTGGCCGATGGGCGTGCTCGTGGCACTCGTATTCGTGGTGCAACTGCAGATCCCGGTCCGCCGCTTCCGTGCGGGTGCCGCTAAGCGCGTGACGGAGGCGGATTTCCGCTACGGCGAGTCGGCGAACGTGCCCGGGGAAGTCAGCATTCCCAACCGCAACTACATCAACCTGTTCGAGGCGCCGGTCCTGTTCTACGTCGCGTGCCTCACGCTCTACGTGACATCCCATGCGGACAACACCGCGCTCGCAATGGCGTGGCTGTACGTGGCACTGCGCATCGCGCACAGCGTCGTGCACCTCACGTACAACAGGCTGGCCCATCGCGGCATGCTGTTCGCACTGAGCAACGTGGTGCTGGCCTCGCTGTGGATCCGCTTCTTCGCGACGCTGTGACCGTTGCCACGGAGGAAGGCTTGACCGCTGCGCTGCGACGCATGGAGCTGGTGGCCGCGGGCGAGCGGCCGGTCTTCACGCCGCTCGCGGGCGGCGTTTCCTCCGACATCCACCGCGTCGATGCCGCGCGGGGGGCCTTCTGCGTGAAGCGGGCGCTCGCGCGGCTCAAGGTGAGCGCGGAATGGACCGCGCCCGTGGAGCGCAACCGCTACGAAGTCGCGTGGCTGCGTATCGCCCGCGAGATCGCGCCGGATTTCGTCCCGGCCGTGCTGGGCCAGGACGAGGCGAGCGGCGCCTTCGCCATGGAGTGGCTCGATCCCGAGCAGCATCCCGTGTGGAAGGCCGAGCTGCGCGACGGCGTGATCGATCCGCACACCGCCGCCGAGGTCGGACGCGGCATCGCTTCCATCCACGCGGCGACGTTCGATGACGCGCGCATCGCGGCGATGTTTCCGACCGATGCGATCTTCCACGCGATCCGCCTCGAGCCCTACCTGCTGGCCACCGCTCGCGCGCATCCCGATCGTGCCGCCGCGCTCGAGGCGCTCCTCGAGACCACCGCCACGACCCGGTGCGCGCTGGTGCACGGCGACGTGAGCCCCAAGAACATCCTCGTGGGTCCGCGCGGCCCGATCCTGCTCGATGCCGAATGCGCGTGGTACGGCGATCCGGCCTTCGACCTCGCCTTCTGCCTCAACCACATGCTGCTCAAGTGCGCCTGGCGTCCGCAATGGCGCGACGAGTACCTCGGCTGCTTCGATGCGCTCGCGCGCGCGTATGTCCACCGCATGGAGCTGCGCGGCCCGGCGATCGGGCGGCGTGCGGCACATCTGCTGCCGGGCCTTTTCCTCGGCCGCGTCGACGGCAAGTCGCCGGTGGAATACATCACGCGGGACGAGGATCGCGACCGCGTGCGCCGCGTGGCCCGCGCGCTGCTCGCGACGCCACCTCGCGACCTCGCGGAAGTGCGCGACGCGTGGCGCTCGGAGCTCACCTCATGACCGATACCACGATCGCCTCGGTGCACGGGCGGCGCGTCTGGGACTCGCGCGGGCGGCCCACGGTGGAAGCGATCGTGCGCCTCGCGGGTGGTGGCATGGGCCGCGCCATCGCGCCCGCGGGCGCTTCGCGCGGCTCTCGCGAGGCGATCGACCTGCGCGACGGCGGCAACAGGCTCGGCGGCCAGGGCGTGGATCGCGCGGTCGCCAACGTGAACGGCGAGATCGCACGTGCGCTCGAGGGACGCAGCGCCGTGGACCAGCTCGGCATCGATGCGGCGCTCGCCACGCTCGACGGCACCGCGCAGTTCGGCCGCATCGGCGGCAACGCGACCATCGCCGCCTCGATGGCGGTGCTCCACGCGGCGGCCGACGCGCACGGGATCTGGCTGCACGAATACCTTTCTCGCGGCGCGGTCGTGCGGCTGCCCCTGCCGGAAATCCAGATCTTCGGCGGCGGCGCGCACGCGATGCGGCGGGTGGACGTGCAGGACTTCATGGTGATGCCGCTCGGGGCGACGAGCTTCGGGCATGCGCTCGAGATGACCGCGGAGGTCTATCGCTGCGCGGGCGAGCTCATGCGCGAGGCGAACCTCCTGCAGGGCGTGGCCGACGAGGGCGGCTACTGGCCCGCATTCGCGAGCAACGAGCAGGGGCTGGACATGCTGGTGCGCGCGATCGAACGCGCGCGCCTCGTGCCCGGCGACGACGTCGCGATCTCCCTCGACATCGCCGCTTCCGAATTCGGGCGCGCGGGGCGCTATCGGCTCGCGCTCGAGGACCGCGAGCTCGACAGCGACGGGCTCTGCGAGCTGTGGCTGCGCTGGATCGAGCGCTATCCCATCGCCTCGATCGAGGATCCGGTCGCGGAGGACGACGTGGCGGGCATGGTGCGCTTCACGCAAGCGGTGGGCGCGCGCATCCAGGTGATCGGCGACGATTACCTCGTCACCAACGCGACGCTCGTCCGCGAAGCCGTCGCCGCGGGCGCGTGCAACGCGCTGCTGGTGAAGCCCAACCAGGCGGGCACCATCACCGGCGCGCGCGACGCGTTCGAGGCCGCGCGCGCCGCGGGCTGGAACACGATCGTCTCGGCGCGCTCCGGCGAGACCGAGGACGTGACCATCGTGCACCTGGCCGTGGGCTGGGACGCGGGCCAGCTCAAGGTGGGCTCGTTCGCGCGTTCCGAGCGCATGGCGAAATGGAACGAGGCGCTGCGCATCGAGGAAGCGCTTCCGGGCGCCCGCTTCGCGTCCGACGTGGTGCAGCGTCCCGCACGCCGCGGCTGATAGAGTAATCGTCCCACCGCTCAGGGAGGTCACCATGGACCTGGCGAACGCAAGGGTGGCGCAGCTCATGCTGCCCGTTTCCGACTTCGAGCGCGGCGTGGCTTTCTATCGCGACGTCCTCGGCCTGCCGCTCATCTTCACCGCGCCGCCGCAGATGGCCTTCTTCCAGTGCGGCGACATACGCCTGCTGGTGGGCGTGCTGCCGCCGGGCGAGCCCGCCCAGCGCGGCTCCGCCATCTACTTCCGCGTGGCCGACATCCACGACGTCCATGCCACCCTCGCCGCGCGTGGCGTAGCCTTCCGCGCGAACCCGCATGCGGTGCATCGAACCGCCGCAAGCGAGCTGTGGCTCGCCGAATTCCGCGATCCCGACGGCAACCCGCTCGCGCTCATGGCCGAAGTGCCCGTCGCCGCGGTTGCCATCCAACCCTGAGGAGTCCCATGATCCGGCGCATTCTCCTGTTGCTAAGCTTCCTGATGCCGCTTGCCCTGCAGGCCCAGCCGCTTCCCGAGGCCTCGCCGCAGTCCGAAGGGTTCTCGCCCGGGGGCCTCGCGCGCATCGATCGCTTCTTCGAGCGCGAGATCGCCGCCGATCGCGTCCCGGGCGCGGTGGTGGCGATCGCGCGCGACGGCAAGCTCGTCTACTACAAGTCGTACGGCTTCCTCAACAAGGCGACCGGCGAGCGCATGCCGCTCGATGCGATCTTCAACCTGGCCTCCATGACGAAGCCGATGGCCGTCGTGGGCGGGCTTGCGCTCACCGAAGAGGGCCGGCTGCCGCTCAAGTCGCGCCTCGACGAGTACTTTCCGCAGTTCGCGAAGATGCAGGTGGGCGTGCTGGCACCCACGGCCGATGCGAAGCCCGAGATGGCGAAGCCGATCTTCCTGCACGACCTCTTCCGGCACACCTCAGGGCTCACCTACGGCGCGCGCGGCGACACGCCGGTGCACAAGCTCTATCCGGGCGGCTCCGCGCCCGCCGCCGAGCAGTACGACGGCCAGGAATTCCTCACGAAGCTGTCCTCGCTGCCGCTGCTCTACCAGCCGGGCACGGTGTGGGATTACGGCTTCTCCATCGATGTGCTGGGACTCGTGATCGAGAAGGTCACCAACCAGCGCCTGAACGATTACCTGAAGACCGCGGTGTGGGACAAGGTCGGCATGCCCGACACCACCTTCACCGTGCCGCAGGAAAAGCGGCGGCGCCTCGCGCGTCCGCTGCCGAAGGATCCGCTCACCGGCCGCGACCAGCGCATCGCGATCCTCGACAAGGCGGTGAAGTTCGACTGCGCGGGCTCGTGCGCCTTCAGCACCGTCGCCGACTACCTGCGCTTCGGCCAGATGCTGCTCAACGGCGGCACCATCGACGGCCATCGCGTGCTGGGTCCCAAGACGGTGGCCTTCATGACGAGCGACCAGCTCGGCCCGAACATCAAGAACCAGGTCGCGGGCACCGAGCCGCAGCGCGACGGCTACGGCTTCGGGCTGGGCGTGGCGGTGCGCTTGGGCGACGGCGTCTCGGCGGTGCCCGGCTCGCCCGGCGATTTCTTCTGGAACGGCGCCAACGGCACCGCCTTCTGGGTGGATCCGGTGGAAAAGCTGGTGGTGGTGTACGGCACGGCGGCGCCCGGCGAGATCCGCAAGTACTACCGCGAGCAGATGGCGGACATGGTGTACGGCGCGATGACGGAGCTCAAGCGCCCGCGATAGGCCGGAGAGCTGGTCGCCCCGGACGGCGGAAGAGCTCGTCGCCCCGGACGGCGCTGGTGCGCCGATGGTCCGGGGCCCAAGGCAACGAGAGAAATTGGATCCCGGGCCATCGCCTCAACTGCGGCGCCCGGGATGACGCTGTGCTACATCGTCCGCCGCTGCGCCATGCGCGACATCGCGATCGAGAGCGCCGCGGTCCCAAGCGTCTGCACGAGCTGCGGATGCTGCGCGTAGAAGCGGCTCACGCGCTCGATGATGCTGGGGTCGCGGCGTGCGGCTTCGGCGGCCGCCGCTTCCACATCGGAGGCCGGAACCTGCCACGCGTCATCCGCCGTCACGTGGTCGCCGCGCACCGCGTTGCGCAGCGCGCCACCCAGGACGTTGCCCGCGAGGCCGCCCCCCATGCCGCCGAATGCGCCGAGGATCTCGTTCAGGAGGCCGGCCCGCTGCCGGGGATCCGATTTCTCGAACAGGTGGCCCACCATCTGCTCGAAGGGCGGCGTGGCCTCGGAACGGAACGCCGCCTCCAGCCCCTCGCCGACCGCTTCCGGCGACGCCTCGCGCGAGACATGGTGGAAGTCGCCCGTCACGTTGGGCGGCGGATGATCGTTGGGATTCGCGTACTGCATCAGGACGTCCATCAGGCCCATGGCAACCTCCTCGCACTCCGGTGAAGGTAGACGCGGACCGCGATTTCGAAGTTCAATGGCGCCGCGCCAATGCTGCGCGAAGGGACCACGAATGAACCCCTGGGCGATCCTGGTAGCGGCGGTTTCGAGCTTCCTCCTCGGCGGCCTCTGGTATTCTCCGCCGCTTTTCGGCCGGGCGTGGAACCGCGAGAACGGCTCGACCCCGAAGCCGGGGCATCCGGCGAAAGTGTTCGGCGTGAGCTTCGTCTTCTCGCTCATCGCCGCTGCGGCATTCGCGTGGTTGCTCGGGCCCTCGCCCTCGTTGCGAGCCGGCATGCTGCTCGGCGTGGTCGCGGGATTCGGCGTGGCGGCGGCGAGCTTCGGCATCAACTACCAGTTCGCGCAGCGCAGCTTCACGCTGTGGCTGATCGATGGCGGCTATCACACCGTGCAGTTCGTGATCTTCGGCGTGGTGATGGGGCTCTGGCCGAAGTAGACACCGGCTTCTCCCTGCAAAGCGCGGAGATGAAAAAGGGAGGAGGAATCGCTTCCTGCTCCCTTTGTTCATTGGATCCCGGCCCATTGCCGCAACTGCGACGGCCGGGATGACGGCCTTTGCGTCGCGGCGGTCGGGATGACGGCTACGTCGCTCCTGCGGCGGCCGGAATTGCGGCGTCAGTCCGCGGTGCCGAGCGCTTCCTTCTCCGCCTGGTCGTACGACTGGCCGCCGCCGTAGGTGCCCAGCGGCGTGGTCTCGCCGCCCTTCGACACCTTCACCGCGCAGTACTTGAGCTCCGCGATCTTGCCGAACGGGTCGAGTGCCGCGTTGGTGAGCTCGTTGGCCGCGGCCTCGTAGAACGCGAACGGGATGAAGATGGCACCCCGAGGCGTGCCTTCGTCCGCGCGTGCCGCGAGCGAGATCTTGCCGCGCCGCGAGGCGACCGTGACCGTATCGCCCGGCAGCGCGCCGATGGCATCGAGGTCGAGCGGATGCATCGATCCCACCGCGAGCGGCTCGATGGCATCGAGAACCGAGGCGCGCCGCGTCATGGACCCGGTGTGCCAATGCTCGAGCTGGCGTCCGGTGATGAGCACGAACGGGTAGTCCGCATCCGGGCGCTCGTTCGCAGGGATGAGGTCCGCCGGGACGAGCTTGCCGCGCCCGTCCGCCGTCGGGAAGGAATCCGTGAACACGACCGACTGGCCCGGGTCGTCCTCGGTGCGGCAGGGATACGTGACCGCGGACTGCTCTTCCAGCCGCTTCCACGAGATGCCGCCGATGGAGTTCATCGCTTCGCGCATCTCCTCGTACACCTGCGCGACACCGCTCTCGGGACCGGTGTAGTTCCAGTCGCAGCCGAGGCGCTTGCCGATCTCCTGGATGATCCAGAGGTCCTGGCGCGCGTCGCCCGGAAGGTCCAGCGCGCGGCGCCCGAGCTGCACGATGCGGTCCGTGTTGGTCACGGTGCCGGTCTTCTCCGGCCACGCGGAAGCGGGCAGGACGACATCGGCGAGGTACGCGGTTTCGGTGAGGAAGATATCCTGCACGACGAGGTGCTCGAGGGCCGCGAGGCCTTCGCGCGCATGGTTCGCATTCGGGTCCGACATCGCGGGGTTCTCGCCCTCGACGTACATGCCCTTGATCTTGCCGTCGCAAGCCGCGTCCATGATCTCGACCACGGTGAGGCCCGGGTTATGGTCGAGCTCCATGCCCCAGAACTTCTCGAAGCGCGCGATCGCCTCGGGGTTGTCCACGCGCTGGTAATCCGGGTACATCATCGGGATGAGGCCCGCGTCGGACGCGCCCTGGACGTTGTTCTGGCCGCGCAGCGGATGCAGGCCCGTGCCCGGACGGCCGATCTGGCCGGTGATGAGCGACAGCGCGATGAGGCAGCGCGCGTTGTCCGTGCCGTGCACGTGCTGCGAGATGCCCATGCCCCAGAGGATCATCGAGCCCTTCGACGTCGCGAAGGTGCGCGCGACCTCGCGCAGCGTTTCCGCCGGGATGCCGCACACCGACGCCATCGCCTCGGGGCTATAGCCCTGCACGTTCTCGCGCAGCGCCTCGAAGTTGCTCGTGCGGGTGCGCACGAACTCCTTGTCGTAGAGCTCCTCGTCGATGATGGTGAAGAGCATGGCGTTCAGCATCGCCACGTCCATGTCGGCCTTGAACTGCAGGAACTTCCACGTGTAGCGCGACAGCTCGTTGCGGCGCGGATCGGCCACGATGAGCTTGGCGCCGCGCTTGACGGCGTTCTTCATCCACGTGGCGGCGACCGGATGGTTCGAGGTCGGATTCGAGCCGATCACGAAGATCACGTCGGCCTTCTCGACCACATCGGAGACCTGGTTCGACACGGCGCCGGAGCCCACGCCTTCCAGCAGCGCGGCAACGGACGATGCGTGGCACAGGCGCGTGCAGTGGTCGACGTTGTTGGTGTGGAAGCCCGTGCGGACGAGCTTCTGGAAGAGATACGCCTCCTCGTTCGAGCCCTTGGCGCTGCCGAAGCCGGCGAGCGCGTTGGGGCCGTCGCGATCGCGGATCTTCGCCAGCCCGCCGGCGGCGAAATCGAGCGCCTCTTCCCACGTGGCTTCGCGGAAGACCTCGCTCCAATTGGTCGGATCGACCTTGAAATCGGCGGTCTTGGGCACGCCCGCCTTGCGGATGAGCGGCTTGCCCAGGCGATGCGGGTGATGCACGTAGTCGAAGCCGAAGCGGCCCTTCACGCACAGGCGCTCGTGGTTCGCGGGGCCGTCGCGGCCGTCGACGCGCACGATCTCGTTGTCCTTCACGTGGTAGGTGAGCTGGCAGCCGACGCCGCAATACGGGCAGACCGAGTGAATCTTCTTCGTGTCCAGGACCTGGTAGGCATTCTTCGCGGGAGCGAGCGCGCCCGTGGGGCATGCCTGCACGCATTCGCCGCACGCGACGCACGTGGATGCACCCATCGGATCGTCCTGGTCGAAGACGATCTTCGAATCGAGGCCGCGGAACGCATAGCCGATCACGTCGTTCACCTGCTCTTCACGGCAGGCGCGCACGCAGCGCGTGCATTGGATGCACGCATCGAGGTTCACGTCCATGGCGGGATGCGAGACATCCGCCTTCCAGCCTTCGCGCGCCGGCAGCCGGCCGCGCTTCACGCCCAGCTTGTCGGCCCAGTAGTAGAGCTCGTTAGCGCCGGGCTTGAGGTCTTCCTCGACGGTGACGTCGTTCACCAGCAGCTCGACCACCATCTTCTGCGACGCGAGCGCACGCGCATTGTTGCTCTGCACTTCCATGCCCGCGGCGGGCACGCGGCAGCACGAGGGGGCGAGCACACGCTCGCCCTTGATCTCGACCATGCACGCGCGGCAGTTGCCATCCGGCCGGTAGCCTTCCTTGTAGCAGAGGTGCGGGATGTCGACGCCGTGGCGCTTGGCCGCGTCGATGATCGCCTCGCCCTCGTAGGCCGTGACGCTTTCGCCGTTCAGCTTGAATTCGATCGTCTCGGTCTTGCCGAGGAGGTCGTTCATCTTCATTTCAATTACCCCTTAGAAACCTTTGAAGCCCAACACGGAGAGCACGGAGAAGGCACGGAGAGCACGGAGAAAACCGGTGTGTGTCGTTCCCGGCAATACCTGCATCACGACGCACATCCAAAATTTTTCGCTTTTCTCCGTGTCCTCCGTGCCTTCTCCGCGCTCTCCGTGTTTCGCTTTGCTTTTCCCGGCGTCTCAGACCTCGTCGGAGAAGTGCTTGATCACCGTGCGAATGGGATTCGGCGCGGCCTGCCCCAGCCCGCAGATCGACGCATCGGCCATCGCCACCGACAGCTCCTCGAGCAGCTCGCGGTCCCACTTGGGCGCGCGCATGAGCTTCGCGGCCTTCGCGGTGCCGGAGCGGCACGGCGTGCACTGGCCGCAGGACTCGTGCTCGAAGAACTCCATCAGGTTCTGCGCCGCATCGCGTGCCTTGTCGTGCCTGGACAGGATGATCACGGCCGCGGAGCCGATGAAGCAGCCGTAGGGCTGCAGCGTGTCGAAATCGAGCGGGATGTCGCCCATGGAAGCGGGCAGGATGCCGCCCGAGGCGCCGCCGGGAAGGTACGCGTAGAACTCGTGGCCGTCGCACATGCCGCCGCAATATTCGGCGATGAGCTCCTTCACCGTGATGCCCGCGGGTGCCAGGTGCACGCCGGGCTTCTTCACGCGGCCGGAGACCGAGAACGAGCGCAGTCCCTTGCGGCCGTTGCGGCCGTGCTTCGAGAACCACTCGGGGCCCTGCTCGAGGAGGTCGCGCACCCAGAAGAGCGTCTCCATGTTGTGCTCGAGCGTGGGACGGCCGAAGAGGCCCACTTGCGCCACGTACGGGGGACGCAGGCGCGGCATGCCGCGGCGGCCCTCGATCGATTCGATCATCGCGGATTCTTCGCCGCAGATGTATGCGCCCGCGCCACGGCGCATGTGGATGCGCGGCAGCGGTGCCGGCGGATTCGCGACGAGCGCCGCGACCTCGCGCTCCAGCATCTCGCGGCAGGCGTGGTACTCGTCGCGCAGGTAGACGAAGATGTCCTTGATGTCGCACACCCATGCGGCGATGAGCATGCCTTCGAGGAAACGATGCGGATCGCGCTCGAGGTAGTGGCGATCCTTGAAGGTGCCCGGCTCGCCTTCGTCGATGTTCACCGCCATGAGGCGGGGAGCCGGCTCCGCACGCACGATGCGCCACTTGCGGCCCGCGGGGAAGCCCGCTCCGCCGAGGCCGCGCAGGCCCGCATCCTCCATGACCTTGATGACGCTCTCGACATCGCGCTTGCCGTTCACGCACTCCGCGAAGGTCCTGTAGCCGCCCTGGCTCTTGTAGTCCGCGAAGGCGTGCGGCTCGTGAGGCACGGGGCGGGTATGCCCTTCCTTCACGCACTTCACGATCTCGTCGGCCTTCGCATGACCGAAGGCGTTCTGGCCGACTGCCACCGCGGGCGCCTCCGCGCAGCGGCCGATGCACGGTGCCGCGAGCACGCGCACGTTGGGGCCGAGAAGGCCCGGTAGCTTGTCCAGGAGCTGCTGCGCGCCCGCCATCTGGCAGGAGAGCGTCTCGCACACCCGCACCGTCACGGCCGGGGGCGCGTTCTCGCCTTCCTTCACCACGTCGAAGTGATGGTAGAAGGTGGCGACCTCGTACACCTCCGCCTGCGCGAGCTTCATCGCCTCGGCGAGCGCGTTCAGGTGCGCGGCCGAGAGGTGGCCGAAGCGGTCCTGGATGCGGTGGAGGTTCTCGATGAGGTATTCGCGCTCGGCCGGCACGCCTTCGATGAGGCGGGCGATCTCGGCGCGGGCGGCGGGGTCGACGGAGCGGCCCTTGGGGGTGGGACGGGGACGGCGGATCTTGGAAATGGGGATCGAGACGATTTCGGCCATGGCGTGAAGTCGGAGATTTGGCAGTTTCACGCCCGGGACAGGCGCTCATTCTGCGGCGGGGACCCGCGTAGCTGCGGTCGCTGGCCAGAGGCCTCCGCGGGAGGTGCGAAGGGCTCACGAATCAGACCATTAGCTTACCGGAGCGCGAAGCCCGGCGGGCTTGACGCGAGTCAAGCCCGCCAGACCCGTGTGGACTACCTGAAAAGGACGAGCGCCTTCCCGAGGGTGATCCAGACGCCCCATGCGAGGGGAATGCCCACCGCCAGCCACGCGGCGATCGCGAGCGGCGTGGGCGTATCCGCCGCGGCCTCCGCGCGCGCCGCCTGCCGGACACCGCCTTCATGACCCGCACGGCGCTCGGCCTCGAGCTCCGCGTCGGTCATGTAGTTCTGCTCCGCCACCGGCTTGATCATCCAGTTGAGGACCACGCCGATCGCGAGCAGCCCGCACAGGATGTACGCCGTGATGTCGTAGACCTGCGCACGCGGCACGCCATGATCGAGCTGGTACTCGCGCAGGTAGTTCACGATCACCGGGCCGAAGATGCCCGCGGCCGACCACGCCGTGAGGAGCCTGCCGTGGATGGCACCCACCATCTGCGTCCCGAAGAGGTCGGCGAGGTAGGCCGGCACCGTCGAGAAGCCGCCGCCGTACATCGACAGGATGATGCAGAAGGCCGCCACGAAGAGCCCGATGTGCCCGAGGTGCCCCGACCACGGAGCCGAGGCGTAGAGCAGGATCCCCAGCAGCAGGAACGTGTAGTAGGTGTTCTTGCGGCCGATGTAATCCGAGAGCGACGCCCAGCAGAAGCGCCCGCCGATGTTGAACAGGCTGAGCAGCCCCGTGAAGCCCGCGGCGATCGCGGCGATCTGCCCCTTCTGCACGGCGGTGAGGTCGTTGAACTTCACGTGCACGCCGATGAGGTCGCCCGCGAAGACTTCCTGCAGCATCGGGGAAGCCATGCCGATGATGCCGATGCCGGCCGTCACGTTGAGGCACAGCACCCACCAGACGAGCCAGAACTGCGGCGTGCGCGTGGCGGTGGAAAGGTGCACGTGGCGCGTCGTGACCATCGCCTTGCCGGTCCCGGCCGGCGGCGTCCACCCGGCGGGCTTCCACCCGGCGGGCGGCACGCGATAGCCGAACGCGCCGCACATCATCGAGATGAAGTAGACGACGGCCAGCACCACGAACGTTTCCCAGACGCCGACCGACGTGGCGTTGGCGAAATGCTTCATCAGGATGTCCGCGAGCGGCGCGCCGATCATGGCGCCGCCGCCGAATCCCATGATCGCCATCCCTGTCGCCATGCCGCGGCGGTCGGGGAACCACTTGATCAGCGTGGACACGGGCGAGATGTAGCCCAGCCCCAGCCCGATGCCGCCGATCACCCCGGAGCCCAGCCACAGCATCCAGATCTGGTGCATGTAGACGCCGAGCGCGGAGATGAGCAGGCCGCCGCACCAGCAGACCGCCGCGACGAAGCCCGCCTTGCGGGGCCCGGCGTGCTCGAGCCACCCGCCCCAAAGCGCCGCCGCCGAGCCGAGGAACACGAAGAACATCGTGTACATCCAGCCCAGCGTGCTGATCTTCCAGTCGCAGGAGGTGGCGAAGAGGGTGGCCACGAACGACATGTCCGCGGGGCACGCCACCGACTTCGTGATGCCCACGGCGCGCGACAGCGGCAGCCAGAAGACGCTGAAGCCGTACGCCATGCCGATGCACAGGTGGATAGCGAGCGCCGCGGGCGGCACGAGCCACCGATTGAATCCGGGGCGCGCGATGGTGCGCTCCTTCGCGAGCCACGACGTGCCGATGACGTCGTCGCCCAGGGTACCGACAGCCTGGTTCATGGAATAACCTCCTCCTTGCTTATGTTGTGGCCTGCATATTGGAAAACGCGCCTGCGCGAACACGCTACAGGCGTGACGCATGCGCTTCAATAAGCAGGATTCTTCCAATACCATTGGCAAGGGCGATCCGGAATCATATGCAAGGCCATGCATAAACTTGCCATCCGCGCGGCGTGGGTGCTGCGCGAGCACCCCGGGGACGAGCGCATGCTCGCGAGCCTCCTGGCGCTGCTCGCGGCCATCCGGGAGACCGGCAGCCTGGCCCTCGCATGTGCGCGCACCGGGGATTCCTACCGGCACGGGTGGGGCCTGGTGCGCGAGGGCCGGCAGGTCTTCGGCGCGCCGCTGATCGAATCGGTGCGCGGGCGCGGGGCGCGGCTCACCAGCCTCGGTGAAAAGCTGGTGTGGGCCGATCGGCGCATCGCCGCGCGGCTCGCCCCGATGCTGGAGAGCCTCGCCTCCGAGATCGAGGCGGAGCTTGCGCGGGCCACGCCCGGCTCCCAGGCGGCGCTGCGCATCCGCGCGAGCCATGCCTATGCGCTCACGGCATTGCGCGATTTCGCCACCCGCCATCACCTGCCGATCGAGATCACCTACGAAGCGGGCACGGACGCCCTCGCCTCGCTGAGCCACGCAGGATGCGATGCGGCCGGCTTCCACGTGCCGCTGGGTGAGCTCGAGTCGGCCGTGCTGCCTCTCTGCGCGCGCTGGCTCGATCCGCGCATCCACCGCCTCGTGCACGTGGTCACGCGCCGGCAGGGGATCATGGTCGCGGCCGGCAATCCGCGGGACATCACTTCCGTCGCGGACCTCTCGCGCCCGAGCGTGCGCTTCGTGAACCGGCAACCGGGCTCGGGCACGCGCCTCATCCTCGAGGAGCTGCTCGCACGTGCCAGGGTGAAGCCCTCGCGCATCGGCGGCTTCGATCGCGTGGAGTACACGCATGCCGCCGTCGCCGCCTACATCGCGAGCGGCATGGCGGATGCCGGCATGGGCGTGGAGACGGCGGCCCGCCAGTTCCACCTGGGTTTCGTGCCGCTCGTGCAGGAGCGCTACTTCCTCGCCTTCCGCCACGAGGCGCTCAGCTCGCCACCGGTCGAGCGGCTGCTCGAGGCGATGCGCAGCCGCGAGTTCAAGGCGCAGATCGTGCGGCTGCAGGGCCTCGATGCGGGCGAGTGCGGCGCGATCCTCGAGCTCGACGCGGCGTTCCCGGATTTCGCGGCGTGGAGGCCCGCGCGCCTGGCGAAGAAACGCCGATCAGGCTGAAGGCAGGGCGGGCAACGCGAAGACGCGCAGCGGCAGGGATTTTCCCTTTGCGTCGATGTCGCGCGTGATCCGTACCGGCGGCGGGACCAGCGCCGCCACGGCATCGGACAGCAGGATCTCGCCCGCCGCCGCCGCACCCTCGATGCGCTTCGCCGTGTTCACCGTATCGCCCAGCACGTCGTAGGCCTTCACGCCGCGTGCGCCGACGATGCCCTCGACCACGGGCCCGAAGTGCACGCCCACGCCCGCGCCCAGGCCCAGGGGGCCCAGGACCCGCGAGGCGCCCGCCGCCAGGTCCTGCGCCGCGGCGACCGCTTCCGCGGCGTCGGCGAACACCGCCATGACCTCGTCGGCACTGAGCTTGAAGCGCACGGGCGCATGGCGGTCGAACGCGCTCTCCGCCTCCAGGTAGTAGGCGTTGAGCGCGTCGACCACCGTCTCCGGCGCCTGCGATTCGCTCCAGCGCGTGAAGCCGCGCACGTCCATGAACACGATTGCGCGGTCGCGGCGCGAGAGCGCGAGCCGCTCCGGGTCGTCGAGCGCCTGCTCGAGCAGCGCACGGCCGAAGAACCATTCCGAATAGACGCGCAATCGGCGCGACACGGTGCGCAGCAGCGCGAGGTAGCGCTCGCCCGCGAGCGCCGAAAGCCCCGCCACGAGGCCCAGGAGCGCCACGGCCCAGGCGATGAACACGTGGCTCGGATCGTCGAAGAAGGGCCTCGCCTCGCCCGCGGGCGCCGAGGCGATCTCGAACAGGGCGTACATGGCGAAAAGGACCGAAGAGCGCACGACGCTCTCCAGCACGAGCAGCACGTTGCCCACGCGCGGCGGCGCGTCCGCCCGCGCACGCTGCAGCACGCCGATCGCGCAGCCGAACGCCCAGTACGCGGCATGGTGCGGCGCCGAGAAGAAGCGCAGGCCCTCGATCGACGCCTCGATGGCGGTGTAGACGGCCGGGCCCACGAGGTTGCCCGCGATGGGCCCCCGGCCCCGGGGCGACGACATCACGGCCGCCTGCACCAGCGCGGCCAGCACCAGCGCATAGAAATCCGGGCTGAGGAAATAACCCGCGCCGTCGAGGAGCAGCTCGAGGAGCGCATTGGCGATGGGGAAGACCGCCGAGTTGCCGAACAGCTCGAGGAGGAACCGCGTGCGAGGCGAGCCTTCGATCCTGCTGTCGACATCCGCGGCCATCGTCGCATGGTGCGCCCGCCGCGGGGCCGCACCTTGCGACGGCTCAAATCACAGCACGCTCTTCAGCAGCTTGCCCATCTCGGCCGGGTTGCGCGTCACCTTGATGCCGCATTCCTCCATCACGGAGAGCTTCTCCTGCGCGGTGCCCTTGCCGCCCGAGATGATCGCGCCGGCGTGCCCCATGCGCTTGCCCGGGGGAGCGGTGACGCCGGCGATGAAACCGACCACGGGCTTCTTCATGTTCGCCTTCACCCAGTTCGCGGCATTTTCCTCGTCGGTGCCGCCGATCTCGCCGATCATGATGACGGCTTCGGTGCCGGGATCGTCGTTGAACATCTTCAGCACGTCGATGTGCTTAAGGCCGTTC
>DATMJE010000202.1:0-2644 GCA_035553995.1 Usitatibacter sp.
TTTGCCGAGATCGGCGCGATCATCGGCAGGAGCGAGGAGGCCACGCGTCAGCTCGCGAGCCGCGCCCGCCGTCGCGTCCGTGGCGCCGAATCGCCACCCGCTCCCGATATCGCCGCGCAATGCGAGCTGGTCGAGGCGTTCCTGGCCGCTTCACGCAACGGCGAGCTGGAGAAGCTGGTCGCCATGCTCGATCCCGATGTCGTGTTCCGCGCCGATTCCGCCGCCATGCGCGGCGCGCCTGCACGTGAGGTTCGCGGCGCCGATGCAGTCGCGAAGCTTTATTCGGGACGTGCGCAGGGGGCAGGGCTGGCGCTCCTGGATGGCCGGCCCGGCATCGTGGTCTCGCCGAAGCCCGGGCAGGTCATGCTGCTGATCCGCCTTGCGTTCGCGGACGGGCGAATCACCGGCATCGAGGTCACGGGAGATGCGGCGGCGGTGCGAGGGACGCAGATCGCGGTGCCATAGAACGCACGGCTTGGCGCTGCCGGTCCTTCACAGCCTGCCATCGAACGCGAAAGCCGCCGGATAGGCGATCATCACCCGCGAAGCGTCGGGATGTTCCGGATTGAGCAGGACACAGTGCTCTGCCGGGATCAGCACGGACGGAACGAGCAAGGCGACAGAGTGCATTTCCAGTTGCCACTCGGAACCCAGGTCCTGCGTGGCGGCCTGCGGATCCGGCGTTCTCCAACCTGGCGGCAGGGATGACTCATCCACGCGCTGCAGGATGGGATCCGGGATCTCGATTTCGAAGACCATGAGCTCGATATGACGCTCCGCCCCCTGGAAGTGGGCCAGCGCTTCCAGCGCGGCAAGTGCCCGGCTCACGGCCGCGTACAGCATGGGAATGCCGGGGCGATTCCAGCGTCCGCCAAAGGCCTTGGCCCCCTCGCCGGAAAACGCGCTGAGGACGTGCCTTTTCTTGACGATGCGGTAGGCCCGCATCAGCTATAGACACCATGCTCCATCCTTCCCAGGAGCACCTCGACTGCGCGTGCACCCACGTCGGTCCGCGCGAGCTGGAGGGGAATTGCGCCGGCGAGCGCCCTTTGCGGAGATTTAAGCCAACGCGCCGCGGCATCCGAATCCTCGAGGACTTCGATCGCAATCGAGAAAAGCCGTGCCGATCGCAGCAGCCGGTCGCCGCTCACCGCATCCAGCCGCGACTTGCCGGGCTGCCAGCGGGCAAGTGTGCGGCTGCTGACGCCGAGCAGGGCAGCCAATTCCTCGTTCGTGAGCCCGAGCGCGTCCTTGAAGGCGACGGCAGATGCTGCGGGCAGGCCGGCCTCGACGTGCCGCACCCATTCGTACGGCGTGGCAGGCTCCCGCGCGATCACGCCTGGCCCGCCAAGGATTTCGCCGAGTTCGCGCATGGTCGTGTCCGTCGGACGAATATCAGGTCATCGTACGCCAAATGGCAGACCGTCGCACGTCGCCGCGCAACCGCCTGAACGGCAGCTTCGAGGGATCGATGACGACGTCCCCCGGCGCCTCGACGCAAAGGATCGCCTGGGACATGGGCTCGAATTGCGCGCGGAAGTGGACAGCGCTTTTCACGGCGACGATGGGAAATGCGGCGAGGTCGAGGCCCACGTGCGCGAACGGGGCCGCATCCATGGCTTGCACGACGTTCGTCGAGACGGCCACGAAGACGCCGTCGTGTCGAAGGCACGCCATGGGGCCCAGCGCGATGCTCGTGCCGCGCATGAGCGGTCCCGTGCACTGGATCTTCCCGTCGCCCAGCGCCTCCACGGTCCAGGAAGCCGGAACGGGCGGTTCGTCGTCCGGTCGGGAGGCGCCCAGCGCGCGCGTGATCGTGGCGCCCACGCCGGCGGCATGCGCTTCGGCTGCAGCGGCCTGGTCTCGCAGGATGCCGAGTGCCGCGCGACGAGGCTTCGCGCGAAGCAGCGCGTTGAGCACGCCTGCGGTGTCGCCCGCGCCACCCGCGCCCGGGTTGTCCTGGACGTCGGCGAGGAACACCGGCCTGGGGTCGCGCTGCGAGAGGTGCATCGCCTCCGTGATCGCCGCATCGGGGCTCCAGAGCTTGCCGGTGAAAAGCGCTTCGGCGGCGCACGCACGGTCATGAAGCGTGTCCACAGCCTGGTCGACGCGCGGCTTATCCGGGCCGTATCCCACGATTGCCGGTCCGCAGTGGAAGACGTCGGCGGCCGGAAAGCCGGAGATGAACGACAGCTCCGCATCGTGAGCCTCGCCCAACGCCCTGGCGTTCGCGCAGATCGAGCGCGCAGGCTCGATCGTCGTGCACTGCCACGGCAGCGGAATCAGGAACGGCAGTTGGCGATATGCCTTCGCGAACGGCCGGCCGGCGGCAAGCATGCGCGTCAGCAGCGCCGCTGCCCTGGCGCCGGTCTCGCCCATGTCGACGTGCGGATATGTCTGGTACGCGACGAGGCCGTCGGCGCTTTCGAATGCGGCGCGCGACACGTTGGCATGCATGTCGAGGCTCGCCACGATGAGCGCGTGCGGCCCGGCCACTGCACGGATGCGCCGAAGCAGCTCGCCATCCCCATCGTCCACATGCTCGGCCACCATCGCGCCGTGAAGGCTGAGGCAAAGCCCATCCAGCGGCAATGCGCGTTCGATGTCCTCGAGGAGCATGCGCGAGATGGTTTCGTACGCGTCC
>DATMJE010000203.1:0-8191 GCA_035553995.1 Usitatibacter sp.
GCGCGGTTCCTCGGCCTCGCGACGCCGCGATCGGCGATGGTGTTCGGCGGCCTCGCGGGCACCGTGAGCGGCGTGTCCGCGGGGCTCGCCGCGACGGACCGCAAGCTGGTTCCCTACGGCGCGCTCGTCGCCACCTTCCACACCGGACTCGGCTGCCTGCTCGGGCCGTCGCTCCTCTTCTTCGCCGTCAAGTCACTCGTCGGCTGAGGCCAAATCCATGGACCGCATGCACTGGAACACCAAGGCGCTCAACCGCGCCGACCGGCTCGCCCGCTCCCGCCACGCACTGGGCGGCCAGCTCGTCGGCAAGCGGGTAGCCACCGAGGCGATCGGCACGCTGTTGGAAGCGGTGCTGGAGCCCAACGACCGCGTCTGCCTCGAGGGAAACAACCAGAAGCAGGCCGACTTCCTCGCCGCGGCGCTGGTGCAGGTCGATCCGCAGCGGGTGCACGGCCTGCACATGGTGCAGTCGGTGCTCGCCCTGCCGGAGCACCTCGACATCTTCGAGAACGGCATCGCGCGGCGGCTGGACTTCAGCTTCTCCGGCCCGCAGGGTGCCCGGCTGGCGAAGCTCGTATCGGCGGGCGCGATCGAGATCGGCGCGATCCACACGTACCTCGAGCTCTTCGCGCGCTATTTCGTCGACCTCACGCCCAAGGTGGCGCTGATCACGGCACACGCGGCCGATGCGGCGGGCAACCTGTATACCGGCCCGAACACCGAGGACACGCCGGCGATCGTCGAGGCCACCGCGTTTTCCGGCGGGATCGTCATCGCGCAGGTGAACGAGATCGTCGACGGCAACGCCACGACGCTGCCGCGCATCGACATCCCCGGCGACTGGGTCGACTTCGTGGTCCAGGCGCCGCGTCCCAACTTCATCGAGCCGCTCTTCACCCGCGATCCCGCGCAGATCAGCGAGATCCAGGTGCTGATGGCGATGATGGCCATCAAGGGCATCTATGCCGAGTACGGCGTGCAGCGCCTGAACCACGGCATCGGCTTCGACACTGCCGCGATCGAGCTGCTGCTGCCGACCTACGGCGAATCGCTGGGCCTCAAGGGCAAGATCTGCCGCCACTGGGCGTTGAACCCGCATCCGGCGCTGATCCCCGCGATCGAGGCAGGGTGGGTCGAGTCGATCCATTCGTTCGGATCCGAGCTGGGCATGGAGGACTACATCCGCGCGCGCGCCGACGTGTTCTTCACCGGCGCCGACGGCTCGCTGCGCAGCAATCGCGCGTTCTGCCAGGCCGCCGGGCACTATGCGTGCGATCTCTTCATCGGCTCGACGCTGCAGATCGACCTCGACGGCAACAGCTCCACCGCGACGCTCGGGCGCATCGCGGGCTTCGGCGGCGCGCCGAACATGGGCGCCGACGCTCGCGGCCGCCGGCATGCGAGCCCGGCGTGGCTCAAGGCGGGGCGCGAAGCCCGTGCCGGCCGCGGCGGTGCGTCGGGTACACCGCGCGGACAGAAGCTCGTCGTGCAGACGGTCGAGACCTTCCGCGAGCACATGCAGCCCGCCTTCGTCGAGCGCCTCGACGCGTGGACGCTGCAGGAGCAGGCCGGGATGGAGCTGCCGCCGATCATGATCTACGGCGAGGACGTGACGCACATCCTCACGGAGGAAGGCATCGCGAACCTGCTGCTGTGCCGCAGCGATGCGGAGCGCGAGCAGGCGATCCGCGGCGTCGCGGGCTACACCGCAGTGGGCCTCGGGCGCGACCGGCGCATGGTCGAGAACCTGCGCGACCGCGGCGTCATCCGCCGGCCCGAGGACCTCGGCATCGACCCCCGCGACGCCACGCGCAACCTGCTCGCCGCGCGCAGCATGCGCGACCTCGTGCGCGCCTCGCACGGGCTCTACGCGCCCCCGAAGCGCTTCCGCAACTGGTGAACAGGAAGACAACGACATGAGCAACCTCACGCCCGGGCTGGAAAGCCTGGATTTCATCTTCACCGGACAGCGCCACGCCGCCCCTTTCGAGCCGGTGCTCGTCGGTGTCGTGGGCTCCGG
The DNA here is from genome assembly GCA_035553995.1 of Usitatibacter sp. GTDB lineage: Bacteria > Pseudomonadota > Gammaproteobacteria > Burkholderiales > Usitatibacteraceae > Usitatibacter. Next base: position 2,021 of record DATMJE010000203.1, read on the forward strand.
CAACCTCGAAGTGATGCTCGAGCCCGCGTCCGGCACCGAATGCACGATCCACATCGAGACCTCGGCGCGCGGCTTCGGGCCCATCTGGGAAGCGGTGGTGCGCGATTTCCACCAGCGTCATCCGCTCGGCGGCGTGCGCGTCTCCATGAACGACATGGGTGCCACGCCGGCGGTGGTCAGCCTGCGCCTGGACCAGGCCGTCTCGGAGCTGCCGGCATGACGACGCTTTCCTACGCAGAATGCTCCGCGCGCGAACGCCTGCTGCACCTCGTCGACGCCGGCAGTTTCCATGAATGGCTGCCGCCCGCCGAACGCCTGAGCAGCCCGCACCTGGCGCAACTCGGCGTGCCCTCGTCGTTCGACGATGGCGTCGCGATCGGCCGCGCAACGCTCGCCGGGCGCCCCGTCTTCGTCGCCGCGCAGGAAGGCGAGTTCATGGGCGGCGGAGTCGGCGAGGTCCACGGCGCCAAGCTCGTCGGGCTGATGCAGCGTGCACTCCGCGACCGGCCTGACGCGGTGCTGCTCCTGGCGGAGTCCGGTGGCGTTCGACTGCACGAGGCCAATGCGGGCCTCATCGCGGTGTCCGAGGTGATGCGCGCGATGCTCGACGTGCGCGCCGCGGGCATCCGCGTGATCGTGCTGATCGGCGGCGCCAACGGCTGCTTCGGCGGCATGGGGATCGTGGCGCGCTGCGCCGACCGCATCGTGATGAGCGACATCGGGCGGCTGGCGATGTCCGGTCCCGAGGTGATCGAGGCCTCGCATGGCGTCGACGAATTCGACTCGCGGGATCGCGCGCTGGTGTGGCGAACCACGGGCGGCAAGCACCGCTGGCTCACCGGCGACTGCGACGCGCTCCTCGAGGATGACATCGCCGCTTTCCGCGCCGCGGCCATCGAAAGCCTCGGCAGGCCCGCAGCGGAAGTGACGCTGGAGCGGCTCGAGACCGAGCACGCCTTGCTCACGGCACGGCTGGACCTGTTGACCGATGCCGCCGACGGAGACGACGCGGTGACCTTGTGGTCCCGGCTCGGCATTCCCGGCGCTTCGCGGGTGACCGAGATGAATGTCGACGAAGTGCGTGCGCTTCGTCCTGCCTGAAAGGATCTTGCGATGGAATGGAACACGCTCGCCACGGCCTTGTTCGGCCCCGACCACGGCATCCGGCAAGAGGGCGATTTGCTTCACGGGACTGTGACCTTCGACGGGCAGGCCGTCATGGTGATCGGCACCACCGGACACGCGCCGATCGGCGTGCGGCTTGCCCTCGCCCAGGCGCGGGCCGTGCTCGACACGGTGAGCGATCACCCGGGGCGCCCGATCCTGCTGCTGATCGACACGCAGGGCCAGCAATTGCGCCGGCGCGACGAGCTGCTCGGGATCAACCGCGCCATGGCCCACCTCGGCATGGCGATCGACCACGCGCGGCGCCGCGGGCATCGCGTCCTGGGGCTGGTGTACGACCAGGCGCTCTCCGGCGGCTTCATCACCTCGGGCCTGATTGCCGATGCCTGCGATGCGCTGCCCGAAGCCGAGATCCGCGTGATGCGCATTCCCGCGATGGCGCGCGTCACCAAGCTGCCCGAGGCGATGCTGACCGAGCTCTCGCAATCCAACCCGGTGTTCGCTCCGGGCGTGGACAACTACGTGGCGATGGGCGGAGTCCGCAAGCTTTGGCAAGGCGACCTGCGCGGCTGCTTGCGCGAGGCGCTCGCCAACGCATCGGTGGAAGACGGGCGGGCGCGCGACGGTGCCGCGCGCGGAGGGCGCCGTCTCGCCGCCGACGTGATGCAACGGGTGCTCGACGCGGCCTGACGATGACGCTCACACCCATCACGCCGTTGCATCGACATCAGCTCGCATGGCTCACGCCGGCCGGCTGGTCGCGTGTCCTGCGTCGCGAGTGGGACGCGGTCGGGGCCGACTGCCTGGAGCACTGGGCCGCACATTCCCTGCCGCTCGTCGTGACGCGGCAATCGGTGTGCGTCGCAGGGGCCGACACCCTCGCGATGGGCCTGCCGGCGCCGGACCGCTGGGAGCGACGGCGCATTGCTCTCGGCATCCCCCGCGCCGACGTGCTGTACTTCGACGAATTCCCTCGCGCCGGGCAAGTGGCGCCGCTGTTGCCCGACGCGGCGCGCACCCAGTGGCGAATGCTCTGCGCGGCCCTGGCGGCGTGCGGCGTGGTTGCGCGAGTGCATGGCAGCTATGGCTGGCTTTACCTGACCGGGCTCGATCACGTGCGCCCGAGCTCGGACATCGACGTGTGGATCGACGTGCGCGATGTCCATCAGGCCGACGCGGTGGCCCGGCAAATGCAGGGCTTCGAGTGTGTGCATCCGCGACTCGACGGCGAGCTGGTATTCGAGGGTGGAATCGCCGTCGCATGGCGCGAGTGGCTGCGCTGGCGCGCGGGAGGTGCGCATGCGCTGCTGGTGAAGCGCCTCGAAGGCAGCTCGCTCTGGCGTGCGCCGGATCTGCGCGACGCACTGCCACGGATGGGAGCGGCGCTTTGAGCCCCGCAGCGGCCGTTCCGCGCGCTTCGATGCGCCAGGATGCGACGCGTCTTGCGCCGCAGGCGATTGGCCGGGCCGCGACGCTGGCGCTGTACGACGAGCTCGCGCTGTCCCCGAAACCCGGGCTGGTCACGCCGACCGACAGCGGCAGCCACACCGACATGGATGCGCGCACGTTCATGTGCAGCCTCCTGGCGCTGCGCGGCTACTTCGTGCGCATCGCAACGCTGGGCGCCCAGGGCGCACCGTTCGAAGCGCTGCAACGCTGCGGCATCGAGGCCGAAGCACGCATGCTCACGGCGACCGGAGGCATCAACACGCACCGCGGCGCCGTCTTCATGCTGGGCTTGCTGTGCGCGGCGGCCGGTGCCGCGGCCGCCGGCGGGCAACGCGTCGATCCCTCATCGCTGCGCGAGACGCTGTCCACTCGCTGGGGCGATGCCCTCGCAGAGCGCGCCCGTCGCGCGCCGACGCTTTCCGGTGGCATCGCCGCCCGCCGCTACGGGCTGCGCGGCGCTGCTGCGGAAGCCGCGGCCGGCTTCCCGGTGTTGTTCGAGGTCGCCGTGCCCGCGATGCAGGCGGCCCAGGCACGGGGCATCAGCCGTGAGGACGAGCTCCTCGATACCTTGTTCAGCATCATGGCGGTGCTCGACGACAGCAATCTTGCGCATCGGGGCGGCATCGAAGGGCTGCGCCACGCCCAGCGTTCCGCACGCGCGTTTCTCGCCGCCGGCGGCGCCTCGCGACCGGATGGCGTCGCCGCCGCGCGCATCATCGCCGACGACTTCGTGAGCCGGCGCTTATCTCCAGGCGGGGCGGCAGACACGCTGGCCGCTGCATGCTGGATGCGCAGACTCGCGGTGCTGGCACCCACTTCCCCGGAGTGATGGGCTTCGCGCTGCTCTTTTCCGGGCAGGGAACGCAGCATCCCGCGATGCTGCCCTGGCTCGGCGAGGACGCGATCATTCGCTCGATGGGCGAACGTCTCGGTGTGCAGGACTGGCGAGCGGCGCTGGCCGATGCAGCGTGGGCCCAGTGCAATGCCAATGCACAGATGCTGCTGACGGGCGTGGCGCTCTCCGCCTGGCACCAGGTCGCTCCGTTGCTGCCGCCTCCCGCGGCGATCGCGGGCTACAGCGTTGGTGAGCTGCCGGCGTTCAGCGCCGCCGGTGTGTTCGACGCCGGGACGGCCCTCGAGCTGGCTCGCCGGCGTGCGGAGGCGATGGACCGGTGTGCCGAGCGCACGCCCGGCGGAATGCTGGCGGTCACCGGACTCGGCGCCCAGGCGATCGAGCGCGTATGTGACGAGTGCGGCCTCACCATCGCGATTCGCAACGGCCCGCAGGGCGTCGTCCTCGCCGGGCCGCATGCGGCACTCGATCTCGCCGAGCGCGCGCTGGCCATGCAGAACGCGCGCTGCACCCGGCTGCGCGTCGCTGTCGCCTCGCACGCGCCCGGCATGCGCGACGCCGCCGCGGACTTCCTGCAAACACTTTCGAAGGTGGAGCTCGGCAAGCCGCGCGTTGCGCTATTCAGCAATGCCGCGGACCGCGTTCACGACGCTGCGGCTGCCAGGCAGGCGCTGGCAGCGCAGATCGCGGACACCGTGCGCTGGGACGAGTGCATGGAGAACATTCGCGCCCGCAACGTGGCGTGCGTGCTGGAGATCGGACCCGGCCAGGCGTTGACGCGGATGTGGAATGAAGCGTATCCGGACGTCCCGGCGCGTTCCTGCGACGAGTTTCGCAGCGCGGCCGGCGTCGTGAAATGGGTGCAATCGCTCGCTTGAGCCGCGGACGGCGCTCACACACCCCACACCCACACCGTGCCGTCATAGCATGGCACCCAAAGCCGGCCATCGTTGACCACGGGCGGGTTGAACTTCGCGAACGCATGATGCGGATCGCTCATCCATAAGCGCTGGATCTGGGCGTCGCCATCCGGCAGGTGCTGGCCGAAGTCGGCCGCGTCGAAGGCGAACACGCGGCCGGTCGTCTGCGCGCGGTTCGCATCCTTGTCGGGCATGCAGCCCCATACGACGCCATCGTTCGCGCCGTTGCTCGACAGGCACATCATGCCGCCGGGCATGCCGCCGGGCGGCACGGGACTGAACGGGCTCGCGACTTCCTCGGACCGCGCGAGGAATTTCCACTGGCCGGAGCCGTCGACCTGTCCCGCGCGCAGGTTGCCGTTCTCGCACCACGTGTAGAGAAGCTTCTTCTCGGGCCAGTACGTGGGGCTGCCATGCTGGTGATGCGTCTTGTTGAAGATGAGCTTGTCGAGATCCTTCGGATCGTCCGGCGCGGCGGTGACGCCGAAACCGGCGAAGAAGCCGAACCAGATCGGCGGCGTCTTGAGCTTCGCGTAGTTCGCCTGCGGGGTTTGCAGGTCCGCGACGCTGGTCTTGCCGAAGTTGCGCCAGTCGAGGCTGTAGAGGATCGAATCCTTGCCGGCGCCCAGCACCAGCCCGAGCTCCGGGATGACGATCGGGCCACCCGAGGCGAGATCCATGTCGTTCCAGCCGGCGCCGCGGTCCTGGTCGCGCCACGGCGACCACCAATCGACGACGCTGAATGAACCGTCGAAGCGCGCCTTGACGAAGCATTCCGCGAAGTTGCCGTTGGCCGGGTCGAACGAGCCATTGCCGCTCATGAGCATCAGGTACGTGCTCTCGCGGCCATTGCCGTCCGGCTCGACCAGCACCGTCGGCCCCTGGCCCGCCATCCACACGCCGGCGCCCGAGCCGTTCTTCGTGAGGTTCAATTCGTCGCTCACCCGCCAGGCGTCGATGTCGACCGCGGTGATGAATCCGTGCGCACCGTCGGCGGTCTCCTGGACCGTGCCGAAGGGAACGAAGAGCGTGCGCTTGCCGTTCGCCTTTGACGACGCGAGCGAGGCGCGTTGCTTGCGCTGCAACGTGGGATTCGCGCCGGGCAACTGCAGGCGGCGCAGGATCCTGCCGTCGGTGAGGCGCACTTCGAGGAGGAAGTGCGCCGCCTTTTCGCGGGTCGCATTCGGACTGATCCACGCCACGGCGTACAGGAGGCCGTCGACGATCTCGGGCGTGCTCATGATGCCGAAGTTCTGGTTCGTCCCCCAGAAGTCGATGCTCTTCGTGCCGAGAACGGGCGTGCCCGCATTGGTCATCCAGACCTGCGCGTAGGTGGCGCAGTCGAACGCGTAGATGCGGTTGGCCATGGTCGCGCAGACGACAAGGTCCTTGCGCTTGCCGTTGATCGTCACGCCCGGAGCGAACAGCGGCTGGGCGTCCATGCCGTGCGCGTCGCCCGCCATCTTCAGCTCGGCGAGCTTGCGCAGGCCGCCGCGCACCACGGCCGGCGTCAAGCGAGTCTCGTGGTAGGCGCCGTAGCGCAGGTTGGAGCCCGAGCGCGTGGCGATCAGTTGCACGCCGGCCGACGGCGGCGCAACGACGCGCGCCGCTGCCACGTTCTCGGTGGCTGCATTCACGCCGGCGGGGCGCATGTCGTGATGTGCGCGGTCGTCGTTCACGACCGGATGGTCGACCGGCTGCGCGCGCACCCGCGGCGCCGCTGCAAGGACCGTCAAAGCGGAAACGAACTGCCGGCGATTCATGGTGCCCTCCCTCCTTCGCTTGCGTTCGAGCGCTGCGATCTATTCGCCTTTCGCGATCGAG
>DATMJE010000204.1:0-12197 GCA_035553995.1 Usitatibacter sp.
CGCGTGCCGCCGGAGCTGCGCAGCCTCTACGCCACTGCATTCGAGGTGGATGCCAAGTGGCTGGTGGAAGCGGGCGCGCGGCGGCAGAAGTGGATCGACCAGGCGCAGTCGCTCAACATCTACATGGGCGGCGCGTCGGGCAAGAAGCTGGACGAGTGCTACAAGCTCGCATGGGTGCGCGGCCTCAAGACCACGTACTACCTGCGCACGCTCGCGGCAACGTCGGCGGAGAAGTCCACGGGCAAGGGCGGCGAGCTCAATGCCGTTCCCGCCTCGGGCGGCATGGCCGCGATGTCACCGGGCGGTGCGGGCGAAGGCGCGGCGGAAGCAGCCGGCAAGTTCTGCTCGATCGACAACCCGGATTGCGAGGCCTGCCAGTAAGGACACCAAGAAGAAGAACCCAATGGGTAGTCGTCCCTTTGCAAGCCGCCTCCGGGCGGCTTTTTGTTGCAGCGGCGTTGTGACGTCCTTCACAGAAACACGGAGAGTTTCACTCCACAATGGCGGCGATTCGATAGAAGAAAAAGCAGTGAATGTTGTGCCCCCTCGAGCCGCCTTCGGGCGGCTTTTTTATTTGTTCACGCGGGGTGTTACGCAAATGACTCGGGCCGCGCCCGCAGCCCGGCTAGCTCGTGGTCGGTCAATGGCGCGCCTGCTTCGCAGCCAGGGGTTGTCCGTCGCTCGATCCGGAACTCCCGCAGGGCCTTGATCTGAATCAAGCTGCCCATTCCCCTTCGGGCGTGCAATGGGCGCTCATCCCCGGAGCGCTGCATGGATATGTTGTCCGCGAACGCGGTACTCGATGTCACGGACAGCGACCTGCATCCCTCGCACGTGAACGAGATTCGCTGCCGGATGCTTGCCCAGATGCTGGGGCGCTACTCGTCCAGCCCGGGCCATCTCGCGTACCCTGCGCCGAGCGACGACGAGCTCGAGGTGATGACGCTCGCCGCGCTGCGTGCCCCCGACCACCGCAAGCTGGTTCCCTTCCGCTTCGTGGTGGCACGCGCGGAAGGCCTCGAGCGCCTCGCGGAGCTCTTTCTCGACTACGGCCGCCGCCGCGGCAAGACCGATGCCGCGCTGGAGGACGAACGCCAGCGCGCGCTGCATGCGCCACTGCTCGTGGCCGTCATCGCACGCATCGATCCGGACGACGAACGCGTGCCGGTCCACGAGCAATGGGTCTGCGTGGGAGGCGCCATCGCAAATGCGGTGCTCGCCCTGCACGTGATGGGATATGGTGCGAAGATGGTATCGGGCTCGCGGGCGCGCGATCCCGCCGTTGCCGCCGCCTATTGCGGTCCGGGCGAGACCCTCGTCGGCTGGATCGCGGCCGGCACCACGACAGCCGCACCGCTCCCGCGTGGCGATGTCGATCCCGCAACGATCATGAGCGCCTTCGCACCGTCCACCTGATTTCCCGCATTGCGCGCGTTCGAAGACGATCGCGCACCGCTTGATGCCGCTCAACCGGGCGCGGCCCACATTCCCTACGATTCGCCCTTTCCCTGAAAGGATCCACATGGCCGCACCCGAAGTCGTCCTCTGCAGTCCTGTCCGCACCGCGATCGGCACCTATGGCGGCACCCTCAAGGACACCCCCGCCCCCGATCTCGGCGCCGCCGCCATTCGCGAGACGGTGAAGCGTTCGGGCCTCGCCCCGGACAAGGTCGACACGGTCGTGATGGGCAACGTGATCCAGGCGGGCGTGAAGATGAATCCCGCGCGCCAGGCGTCGATCGCCGCGGGCCTGCCCATCAGCGTGCCCGCGCTTTCCGTGAACCGCGTGTGCGGCTCCGGCGCGCAGGCCATCGCGACCGCCGCGCTCGAAGTCGGCGCGGGCCTGATCAAGGCCGCCGTCGCGGGCGGCATGGAGAACATGGACCTCGCCCCCTACCTCATGCTGCGCGGGCGCTGGGGATACCGCATGGGCAACGCCGAGATGATGGACGCGATGCTCTACGACGGCCTCAACGATGCCTTCACCGGCCAGCACTCGGGCTGGCATACCGAGGACCTCGCGCTCAAATACAACGTCTCGCGTGCCGACCAGGACGCATGGGCCGCGCGCTCGCAGCAACGCTTCAGCGCCGCGCAGGCGGCGGGCAAGTTCAAGGAAGAGATCGTCGGGCTCGACCTGCCCAGCCGCAAGGGCCCGGTCACGTTCGACAAGGACGAGCACAACCGTCCGGAAACCACGCTCGAGTCGCTCACGAAATTGAAGCCCGCGTTCCGCAAGGAGGGCAGCATCACCGCGGGCAACGCACCCGGACTCAACACCGGTGCCGCCGCGATGATCGTGGCCGACCGTGCGTGGGCGGAGAAGAACGGCGTGAAGCCCATGGGGCGCGTCGTGGCGTACGGTGTCGCCGCGGTCGAGCCCGGCATGTTCGGGATCGGTCCCGTGCCCGCGGTGCGCCAGGCCCTCGAGCGCGCAGGCTGGACGGCGAAGGACGTGCAGCGTGTCGAGATCAACGAGGCGTTCGCCGCGATCGCGCTCGCGTGCCTGCGCGAGCTGGGCTTCTCCGAGGACATCGTGAACGTCGAAGGCGGCGCCATCGCGCACGGCCATCCGATCGGTGCCTCGGGTGCGGTGCTCACCACGCGCCTGCTCCATTCGATGAAGCGCGATGGGCTCAAGCGCGGCATCGTCACGCTCTGCATCGGCGGCGGCCAGGGTATCGCGCTCGCGCTCGAGACCGTCTAGGCAAGGTTGCAACTTCGCGCGCCCGGGCGTTTCCAAGCGCCATGGGCGCGCGTTCCCTCCTTGCACTGCTACTCACCGCGGCAACGATCGCCGCGTGTAGCCACGTAGCCACGCTGCCGTTTTCCGCGGGCGTCGGGCCCGATCCGCAGCTTCCGCCCGCGAGCAAGGAGCTCGTCCCCACCGTCGCGATTGCGCCCGCGCGCGGCTGGCCGCAGGGCGCCGTGCCGCGTGCCGCACAGGGCTTGCGCGTCGCCGCGTTCGCGACCGGGCTCGAGCATCCGCGCTGGGTCTACGTGCTGCCCAATGGCGACGTGCTGGTCGCCGAGACCAACGCGCCAGAGCGTCCCGAGGAGACCTCCGGTTTCCGCGGCAAGGCGATGGAATTCATCATGAAGCGCGCCGGCGCGGGCGTGCCCAGCCCCGATCGCATCACGCTGCTGCGCGATGCGGACGGCGACGGCGTGGCCGAAACGCGCTCCGTCTTCATCGACAAGCTGAATGCGCCCTTCGGCATGGCGCTCGTCGGCAACGACCTCTACGTCGCGAACACCGACGCGATCGTGCGCTTCACGTATTCACCGGGCGCCACGAAACTGCAGGGCACCGGCACGACCGTGACCTCGCTGCCGGCGGGACCGCGCAATCATCACTGGACCAAGAACATCATCGCCAGCCGCGACGGCACGAAGCTGTACGCGACGGTGGGCTCGAACAGCAACGCCGCCGAGAACGGCATGGGCGCCGAGGAAGGGCGCGCCGCGATCTACGAAGTCGACCTGAAGAGCGGCGAGAAGCGCCTCTACGCGAGCGGCATGCGCAACGCGAACGGCATGGCGTGGGAGCCCACGAGCGGCGCGCTCTGGACCGTCGTGAACGAGCGCGACGAGCTGGGCAGCGACCTCGTCCCCGATTACCTCACCGCGGTCCAGCCCGGCGCCTTCTACGGCTGGCCCTACAGCTACTACGGCGCGCACGTCGATCCTCGCGTCGAGCCGCAGCGGCCGGACCTGGTGGCCAAGGCGATCAAGCCCGATTACGCGCTCGGTACGCACGTTGCCGCGCTCGGCCTCGCGTTCGCCGAAGGCAATGCGCTGCCGGCGCCATTCGCGCACGGTGCATTCATCGGCGAGCATGGCTCGTGGAATCGCGAGCCGCGCAGCGGTTACGCCGTGGTGTTCGTCCCGTTCGACCAGGGACGCCCGGCGGGGCCGCCCATGGACGTGCTCACGGGATTCGTGAACGAGGCCGGCGATGCCTATGGCCGCCCCGTGGGCGTGGCCTTCGACAAGCACGGCGGGCTGCTCGTCGCCGACGACGTCGGCAACACGATCTGGCGCGTGACGGCGGCCCGCTGACGGCCGCGGCCCTATAATCACGAACTTTCCGCGTCCGCGGAACGTCACAGCCTTTCGCGATTCGACAACAAGGTCATGGATCCGCGCCCCGGCACTGCATTCTCACTCGAAGTGACCCCGCGGCTCCCGGCGCAGCTTGCGCGCCTCGAGGAGCTCGCCAGCAACCTCTGGTTCAGCTGGGATCGTCCCACGCGGACCCTCTTCTCGCGCCTGGATCCGCAGCTTTGGGAGGCGGTGGGACAAAGCCCGAAAGCGCTGCTGAAAGGCGTGGACCAGCGCAGGCTCGACGAAGCCGCGCAGGATCCGGTGTTCCTGCACGATCTCGATCGCACGCTCGCCACCTACGACGCGTACCACGGCCGTCCTTTCGTGCGGAACGGGCGCGCCCAGCTGGGGCCCGGCGAGCTCATCGCGTACTTCTGCGCGGAGTTCGGCTTCCACGAGAGCCTGCCGATCTACTCGGGCGGCCTGGGCATCCTTGCCGGCGACCACTGCAAGACCGCGAGCGACATGGCGCTGCCCTTCGTCGCCGTGGGCCTGCTCTATCGGCAGGGCTACTTCCAGCAGACGATCGACGCGGAAGGCACGCAGCACGCGCACTACACCGACAACGACTTCGGCGACCTGCCGATCACGCCGGTGATGAGCGAGGGCCAGCCGCTCGAGGTGACGGTCGAGTTCGGCGAGCACGACGTCTACTGCAAGGTATGGAAGGCGAAGGTCGGCCGCATCAACCTGTATCTCCTCGATACCGACCACGAGCGCAACCGGCCGGAGGATCGCGCAACGGCCTACCGGCTCTACGGCGGCGACCGGGACACGCGCATCCAGCAGGAGATCGTGCTCGGCATGGGCGGCTTCCGCGCGCTCGAAGCGCTCGGCATCAAGCCAACCGTGTGGCACATGAACGAGGGACATGCGGCGTTCCTCGTGCTCGAGCGCATGCGCGCGCTGATGCGCACGGGACTGGACCTCGATTCCGCGATCGAGGCCGTGTCCTCGAACATGATCTTCACCACGCACACGGCGGTGGCGGCGGGGCACGACCATTTCCAGCCCGAGAAGATGGACCGCTACTTCCATCGCTACTGCACGGAGCTGGGCATGCCGCGCGAGCAGCTCCTGGCACTCGGCCGCACGCCGCGCCATCACGACTTCAACATGACGGCGCTGGCCGCGCGCGGCTCGCGCTTCATGAACGGCGTCTCGCGCATCCACGGCGATGTCTCCGCGCTCATCCTCGGCGACCTCTGGCCCGAGGTGCCCGAGCAGGAAAACCCGATCACGTACGTGACCAACGGCGTGCATGCGCCGAGCTTCCTCGCGCCCGAGATGGCGGACATCTTCGACCGCTTCATCGGCAGCGGCTGGAACCAGCACCTCGACGATCCCGCGAGCCTCACGGACGTGATGCGCATTCCCGACCACGTCTTCTGGAGCGTGCGGCAGCATCTCAAGTCGCGCATGCTGCACCTCGTGCGCCAGCGGGTGCGCGCGCAGAACGTGCGCAACCAGGGCAGCGAAGCGCACATCGATCGCCTGCTCAAGTACGCGGATCCCGACAACCCGAACGTGCTCACGTTCGGCTTCGCGCGCCGCTTCGCCACGTACAAGCGCGCGACACTGCTCTTCGAGAACCTCGAGTGGCTCGAGGAGATCGTGACCGATGCCGACCGTCCGGTGCTGTTCCTCTTCGCGGGCAAGGCGCACCCGGCCGACGAGCCGGGCAAGGACTTCATGCGCCGCATCGTGCAGTTCTCGCAGCGGCCGCAGTTCGAGGGACGCTTCCTGCTGGTCGAGGGCTACGACCTGCGGCTCGCGCGCCGCCTCGTGGCGGGCGTGGACGTGTGGCTGAACAACCCGATCTTCCCGCTGGAAGCCTCGGGCACCTCCGGCATGAAGGCCGGCTTCAACGGCGTCATCAACCTTTCCGTGCTCGACGGCTGGTGGGGCGAGGGGTACACGGGCAACAACGGCTGGGCGATCAAGCCCGCCTCGGAGCGGCTCTCGGACGAGCGGCGCAACCTCGAGGAAGCGCGCTCCATGTACGAGCTGCTGCAGGACAAGGTGATCCCGCTCTATTACCAGCGCGGCGAGGCCGGCTTCCCGCACGAGTGGATCCAGATGGCGAAGCGCTCGATCATGACGCTGCTGCCGCAATACAACAGCGAGCGCATGGTGGGCGAATATCTCGCGCGCTTCTACATTCCCGGCGCGCAACGCGGGCACGAGTTCGCCAACGACAGCTACGCCCGCGCGCGCGAAGTCGCCACGTGGAAGCGGCGCGTGCGCGGCGGCTGGCATTCGGTGCAGCTGCGCACGCGCGGCATGCCGCAACGCCACACGCAGTTCGGCGAGAACGTGCGCTTCACGGTGGGTGTCGCGGTGGAGGGCCTCAAGCCCGACGACATCGTGGTCGAGCTGCTGATGGCGAGCGCCACGCGCGAGCTTCCGGCGGCGCGCAAGCCCCGCGGCCATCAGTTTCGATACAGCGGCGAGCGCGGCGAATCCGGCGAATACATCTTCACGCTCGATCTGTCGCCCGAGCTCTGCGGCAAGCTCGAGTACCGCATCCGCGCGTATCCGTACCACCCGAACCTTTCGCACCGGTTCGAGATGGGGCTGATGAAGTGGGTATAAGCCCGCCCGCATGGGCGGGACGCTTCACCGCGTCTTGCTGATGCGCTCGTAGATGCCGCGATAAGCCTGGGCGGCCGGGCCCCAGCCGAACTCGCGCACCATGCCGGCGCGCTGCATCTCGCGCCAGCGCGCGGCATCGCGATACGTGGCGATCGCGCGCCGGATCGTTTCCAGCAGCGCCTGCGCGGTCGCCCGCCGCATGAGGAAGCCCGTCGGCGGTTGCCGCACCTGCGCACCCGCCGGCGTCCAATCCGGATCCGTCACCGTATCCACGAGGCCGCCCGTGGCATTGGCGATCGGCGGCGTGCCATAGCGCTGGCTGTACATCTGGTTCATGCCGCACGGCTCGAAGCGCGACGGCATGAGGAAGAGATCCGCGCCCGCCTCCACGAGGTGCGCGAGCGACTCGTCGAAGCCGATGAAGAGGCCCACGTCGTGCGGATGGTGCGCCTGCATGGCGTGCAGCCGCCCCACGAGGTCGCGATCGCCGGTGCCGATGACCATGAGCTGCGCGCCCATGGCGAAGATCGCCTCGGCGGCTTCGACCACGAGGTCGATGCCCTTCTGGTGCGTGAGGCGCGTGACCATCGCGAGCAACGGCCGGTCGATCTCGCCGCCCAGGCCCACGCGCTCCTTGAGCGCGCGCTTGTTGTCGGCCTTGCGATCGAGCGAATCCTCGTCGTACCTCGCGGGGATGTGCGCGTCCGTGCGCGGGTCCCACATCGCGGTATCGATGCCGTTCAGCACGCCGAAGAGCACGTCGCGGCGCATCTGCAGCACGCCCTCGAGGCCGAAGCCCAGCTCCTCGGTCTGGATCTCGCGCGCATACGTGGGGCTCACCGTGTTGATGGCATCGGCATAGACGAGCCCGCCCTTGAGGAACGACACGCGGCCGTAGAATTCGAGGCCGGCGAGGCCGAAGCTCTCGGGCGGCAGCTCGAGCCGCCGGGTCTGCGCATGCTCGAAGATGCCCTGGAAGGCGAGGTTGTGGATCGTCGTGACGGAAGCCGCGTGCCGGCCCGGCGCGTAGCGCAGGAAGGCGGGTGCGAGCGCGGTGGGCCAATCGTTGCAATGCACGATATCGGGGCGCCAGGCGAGCGGGCAATTCATCGCACCGAGCACCGCCGCCACCTTGGAGAGAACGCCGAAGCGCAGCGCGTTGTCTTCCCAGTCGTTGCCGTCGTCCGACTGGTACGGGCCGCCGCGCCGCTGGTAGAGCGAGGCGGAGTCCACGACGATGAGCGGCACATCCCCCGGCAGCCGCGCATCCAGGAGGCGAATCTCATGACCGAACACGTCGAAGCGGCCGAGCTCCGCCGCGCCGTTCGTCCCCGCGAGCACCGCCGGATAGCCCGGCATGAGCACGCGCGCATCGATGCCGATGGCGCGCAACGCCGGCGGCAGCGCCGCGCTCACGTCGCCAAGGCCACCCGTCTTCACGAGCGGCGCGCATTCGGGGGTCGCGAAGAGCACATTCATGGCGGAGGTCTGCGGTGATCCTGGCGGGCGATGTCGGCGGGACCAAGATTCTGCTGGAAGTCGGCGAAATGCGCAGCGGCAAGTGGAAGAGCCTCTTCGCGCGGCGCTATTCCGCGGAAGAGGTGGTGAACTTCGTCGATGTGATGAAGCGCTTCCTCGGCGAATGGGAGGGCGAGCGCCCGGCGCGCGCGCAGATCACCTCGGGCGCGCTGGGCGTGGCGGGCCCGGCCGACGGCAACCGCATCGCGATGACGAACCGGCCCTGGGCGGTGGATGGCGATGCCATTGCCAGCCGTTGCGGCATCGCACAATTCCGCGTCGTGAACGACCTCGCGGCGGCGGCGGCGGGCATCAGCGCGCTCGATCCTGACGAGCTCGTAAGCTTGCAGCCGGGTCATGCGGAAATAAATGAGCCGAGCGTCATCGTAGGGGTGGGAACCGGGCTCGGAGTGGCGTATGTTGTTCCTCACGGTGGACGCATCAAGGTGGTGCCGGGCGAGGGCGGGCACGTCGGTTTCGCACCGGAAACGCCCCAACAGGCGGAATTGTGGCGAGAGCTGTTCGCGGCTAAAGGCCGCGTGGAAGTAGAGGACGTCGTGTCCGGCAACGGGCTCGCGAACGTGTACGAATTCATGGCACGCCAGGCCGGCCGACCGCTGGGGGCCCACGAGCGTGCCGACCCTGCATGGGTCACAAGGTCCGCGCAAGAAAGCGCCGACCCGGTGTGCGCCGCCACACTCGATCTCTTCGCAGAATGCCTCGGCAACGTCGCCGGAAATTACGCGCTTAATGTCATGGCG
The DNA here is from genome assembly GCA_035553995.1 of Usitatibacter sp. Lineage (GTDB taxonomy): Bacteria > Pseudomonadota > Gammaproteobacteria > Burkholderiales > Usitatibacteraceae > Usitatibacter. Next base: position 8,982 of record DATMJE010000204.1, read on the forward strand.
CGCGGTGGCGTGTTCCTTGCTGGCGGTGTCGTCGCGAAGATCGCCGGCTCGCTGCACATACCGCGCTTTCGCCAGGCTTTCTGCGCAAAAGGTGCATTTTCGGGGCATTTGATGCGAATTCCGGTCCACGCGGTACTTAGCGAGCGCCTGCCCGTTGTCGGTGCGGCGCGCATCGCTTCGGAGCTGTAGCGGCATATATCCCGGGGCGTGTAGGAGGAATCCTTCAGCAACGTCAGACAACGGAGCTAGAAGGTGTCCCGAAAGCGGAGCTAAGGTTGCCGGAGAACGCGCACTGCGCACCAAAAGCGAACGTACAAGGGGATGGTCATGGCAGCAGTAAGCGAGCGAATCCAGGCACCGCGGTTGCATCCGCGCGGACGGGAGCTCCGCAACGCGGAGACCGCGGTCAAGAACACGGTGGCTCTCGTCCTGGCTGGCGGCCGGGGGACACGGTTGAAGCAACTCACCGACTGGCGGGCCAAGCCGGCGGTCGCCTTCGGCGGCAAGTTCCGCATCATCGATTTCACGCTGTCGAACTGCATCAACTCGGGCGTGCGCCGCATCGACGTGGCCACCCAGTACAAGTCGCACAGCCTCATCCGCCACATCCAGCGCGGCTGGAGCTTCCTCGACGGGCGCTTCGACGAGTACTGCGAGGTGCTTCCCGCGCAGCAGCGCACCAATGGCGACTGGTATTCGGGCACCGCGGACGCGGTCTTCCAGAACATGGACATCCTGCGGCAGCAGGATCCGCAGCTGGTCCTCGTGCTCGCCGGCGACCACGTCTACAAGATGGACTATCGCCGCATGATCGAGGAGCACCTGGCGCGCAACGCGAAGATGACGGTCGCGTGCATCGAGGCGCCGGTGGCCGACTCTTCGCAGCTCGGCGTGATGCGCACCGACTGGCGCGGCCGCATCACCGCATTCCAGGAGAAGCCGAAGTCGAATCCGTTCACCGTGCCGGAGAAGCCGGACAAGGTCCTGGCCTCGATGGGCGTCTATGTCTTCGATGCGCAGTTCCTGTACAGCGTGCTGAACGAAGATGCGGGGATGCAGGATTCCTCCCATGATTTCGGCAAGGACGTGATTCCGCGCCTCATCGCGATGGGCGAGGACGTGTACGCGCACGATTTCTACGGCTCGTGCGTGAACATGACCAACGGCGTGCCTTACTGGCGCGACGTCGGCACCGTGGATGCTTATTTCGAGGCCAACATCGACCTCACCAAGGTCGTGCCGGAGCTGAACCTCTACGACCGCGACTGGCCGATCTGGACCTACCAGGAGCAGAGCCCGCCCGCCAAGTTCGTGTTCGACGACCCGGACCGGCGCGGTGCCGCGGTCGATTCGATCGTCTCCGGCGGCTGCATCGTGAGCGGCTCGACGGTGAAGCGCTCGGTGCTCTTCACCAACGTCCGCGCGCACAACCACTGCCGCATCGAGGACGCCGTCATCCTCAGCAACTGCGAGATCGGCCCCGATGCGGTCATCCGCAACGCGGTCGTCGACAAGCACTGCCGCATCCCCGAGGGCATGCGCATCGGTATCGATGCCGAGCAAGACCGCGCGCGCTTCCACGTGACCGACAAGGGCCGCGTGCTGGTCACGCCGGAGATGCTCGGGCAGCAGAACCGGCGTTAAGTGTCATCCCGGCCGCTGCTCCTGCAGCGGTCTTTGACCCGTGATTCCGGCCGCCGCATCTGCGGCGATGGGCCGGAATCCAAGGAATTGGGCCCCGGCCCATCGCGGCAACAGCCGCGGCCGGGGCGACGAACCAAAGCTCACCGCGGCCGGGGCGACGAGCTTCGCAGCGGCCTAGTTATTCCGCTGCCACACCGCCCTTACGAGGTTCTCGTCGCGGCTGTAGCGAACCTTGAGGTCGCCCTTGTAGGCGTCGTGCAGCGCCTCGGCGATGCCGCGCGCGATGTGCGAATCGGTGGTCGTGACCTCGAGCGCGCCGTCGCGCTTCTCCTCGATGTCCATGATCCGCTGCAGCGGCCGCTCGGCCTTCTCGCGCTTCTCCTTCGCCTTGATGAGCGAGATGATCTCGTCGCGATGCTCCTTGAAGAACGCGCCCTTGATGGTCACGTAGCCCGCGGGGAAACGGTCTTCCACGCGGCGGCACGCGGGGCAGGTCTCCGAGTGCACATCCTCGGGCGCATCGCCCCACTGCCACCGGCCCTCGTGGAAGATGGCGTGGCACATCGGGCATTGGCTGGGTTCCGACGGCTTGGCGGCCTGGTAATACGGGTCGTCGGTCGATCGCGTAGTTCCGTTCGTACGCCGGAACATCGCGCCTTCACGTTGGGCTTTCATGGCTGGCTCGGTATGTCTCGTGGGATGTCCACGTGACGCTTCACCTCACCTCGGACCTTGCGGATGTCTTCCTCGAGCTGCCGGTACATCACGTGGAAGGCCTCGGTGAGCGCCGCGTACGCGTCCTCGTGCTGCTGCTTGCTGGCCACGATCTCGCGGCCCGGAACGTGGACGTCGACCCTCACCTCGAACAGGTTGCCCTTGTTCTTGTGGCGGTCGCGTTCGTCCACGATCACGTGGCAGCTGGTGATCTTGGGGTGGAAGTTCTCGAGCTTGGTGACGAGCTCCCGGATCCTCGTGTCGAGGGCCGCGGAATGCTCCATGCCGCGATAGGTGATTTGGGGTTCCATATAAGGTGGACCGCGTCCCGGCGCCTTCGCTCAATAAAACCGCTGCGCCGCGTGGGTCATCCCCGGAACCTACGCCAGATGGACTATGTCGCACCGTCGTGAGGCGACCACTCATTTAGTGAGCGCTGCCTACAGTGCAACCCAAGGATTCGCTACAACATTCGGCGCCGGCAGGACGCAGCGCGACAAGGAGAACCAGGATGGAACCGATGCACCAGCTCGAAGCCGCAATCCTCGCCGCCGGAATGGCAACCGCGTACATCGCCGACGAATGGGCCACCGAGCATGAAGCGCCCGCGGCCGATGCCCAGGATGCCCAAGGCACCCCGACACAGCACTAAGAACAGAAGCTCCCCCTGAACGGGCCTTCCTCCTGTAGGCCCGTTATCTTCACGGCGAACACGGCAGTGTGCGCCGTTTTTTTTTATTGCTTAGCGCGCGGCCTCGGGATAAGCCGGCAGCTTGGAGATGTCGCGTGCGTCGTGCTGGATGATCACCGTGGCCTTCGTGTTGCCGGCGATCTTCTTGATGCGGTCGAGCGAGGCGA
>DATMJE010000205.1:0-18412 GCA_035553995.1 Usitatibacter sp.
CAGGAGGGACCGCGGCGGCGAAAGGCGGGTTTCGCAAAGGGGGTGCGCTCATTGGCGGACGCGTTCGCGGAATAAGCGGGAACTAAAGGCGCAGGGCGCAAGGCGCAAGAAAGGCGCGTGAGCAAACAGCAGTGCACAAGAAAATAAGAGCGGGGCCAATAGGGGCGCCCCGCAGGGATGTCCATCTATTTTGTAATACGTTGCGCTTCGCGGTTCTTGCGTCTTGCGCCCTGTGCCTTGCGCCTATCTTGCGCCCTGCGCCTTTCTTACCTCGTCGTGCCCGACAGCGCGCGCTCGCTGTTGTCGAGCGCCTCTTCGGTCGCGGTAGGCGCGCCACAATCACGCAGCGTGCCTGGCGTGGCGGCCGCGGTCGCCGCAGCGTTGTGGCCGCCGTTGAGGCCGGAGGTCGGGGAGTTCGCGTTCGACCCGCCACCCGCGCAGTCGGTGGTCACCGTCGAGCCGACCACACCGTTGAACGGCGTGCCCGGGGCGAGGTTCGGGTTGAGGCTGCTCGTCGTGCCGGGGTTGAGCGTCGTGTTCGAATTCAGGCTGCTGCTCATGCCCGGGTTGAGCGTCGTGTTCGAGTTGAGCGTGGTGTTCGAATTGAGCGTGCTCGAATTCGCGCCGAGGCCGGTGCCGGAATTGAGGGTGCTGCCGGAATTCAGGCTGCTGGTTCCCGCGCCCGGCGTGCTGCCGGAATTGAGGCTGTTGCTGGTCCCCGCGTTGAGGCTGCCGGAGCCCAGGGTGCTCGTGCCCGCGTTCATGCCGGTGCCCGTGCCGACGCTGCTCGAGCCGGCCATGCCCGTCCCGCCCGCACCGGCCGTCGCACCGCCCGCGCCCGCGGTGCCGCCGGCGCCACCCGCTCCTGCTGCCGCGAAAGCACCCGCGCTCGCGAGCGCCATGGCCACTGCGAGACAACGAATCGACTGTTTCATGGAGTCCTCCTGTGGGTTACCCGAATAGGAGCGACCGCACGAACGCGTGCGGGTTTTCCGGCGCGCGTAAGCCTATCGGCGTGGTCGACCCATCGTAGGCGTACCTCCCACACGTGCGGCTGCCATTGCACGTCGCCATGTAGCGCTCGCGGTACCGGGCCCGTCGGCGCAGTACGACGCCGGAGATGAAGTGTCAGCCCCGCGATGCGGCGAGGTACTCGCGGATGCGCTCCTTCAAGCCGGGGGCGCTCGCCGAGCGCACGAGGTCGGCCATGTCGGCATCGTCGTTCGCTCGCGCGAGCACGCGGTACAAGGCGGCGCGGCTCTCCGGCGCGATCTTCCGTGCAGTGGCGGCCGCTTCCTCGACGATGGCATCCCACGACGAAGCCTCCGCAACGCGCCGCACGAAGCCCATCTGCGCCGCACGCGCCGCATCGAAGGTCGCGAGTCCCTCGAGGACTTCGCGCGCCGGCTCGGCCCCGGCGATCGCCGCGAAGCGCCGCGTGCCGAGCACGAGGCCGAACCCCAGCCCCGGCATGCGGAAGGTCGCGTCCGGCGTGGCGATGCGCCAGCGGCATGCGGCGAAGAGGTCCACGCCCGCGCCGAAACTATGGCCGTGCGCGAAGGCCACCGTGAGGCACGGGGAATTGGCAACTGCCTGCAGCAGCGTCTCGATGCGCACGAAACGACGCAGGAGGTCGCCCTCCGTTTGCGATTCGTAGCCGGAGAAGTCGAAGCCCGCGCTCAGGTTGCGGCCATTGCCGCGAAAGACGAGCAGCGAGGCGCCGCTTGCATGCGCCTGCGCCACGCCTTCGATCAGCGCCTCGACCAGCTCCGCCGACAGCGCGTTCGCCTTCTCGGGACGGTCGAGGACGAAAGTGACGCGCTCGCCCTCGCGCTCGATGGCGAGGGTCACGATCGCGCCTTCGTCCCGTACCGCGCGCGAATTTCCCCGGTGTGCTCGCCCAGCGCGGGCGGTGGACGGCCAATGGCCGCGCCCTGGCCGTTGAATCGCAATGGCGACGCGAAGGTCTTCGTGCGCGTGCCCCCGGGCAGCTCGAGCGGCTGGACCCATCCCATGTGCGCGACCTGCGGATCGGCGAGCGCGGAAGAATAATCGTTGATCGGCGCATGCGGCACGCCGGCCGCCTCGAAGGCGCGCAGCCAATGCGCTGCCGGCTGCGTCGTGAAGCGCGTTTCGAGGATTTCGCGCAGGGCCACCTGGTTGGACGCGCGATCGCGCGTGCTGCCGAAGCGTGCGTCGCCCGCGAGCTCCGGCATCGCGACCACCTCGACCACCTTGAGCCACAGGTTCTGGTTGCCGGCGGCGATGGCGAAGTACCCATCCTGCGCGCGGAACGCCTGGTAGGGCGCGTTGCGCGGATGTGCCGAGCCCAGCTTGCGGGGATTGCGGCCGGTGCCGAAGTACTCGCTGGTCTGCAGTGCCGCGATGGCGAGGGTGCAGCCGAACATCGGCACGTCGATGTGCACACCGTGGCCGCCCTGGCGCACGGCCGCCAGCGCGGCCGCGATCGCATAAGCCCCGTAAAGCCCCGACGCGAAATCCGAAAGGGGCACGCCACACTTGACCGGCGCGCCGCCTTCCTCGCCGGTCACGCTCATGACGCCGGCCGAGGCCTGGATCGTGAGGTCGAAGCCGCCTTCCCGCGAGCGCGGGCCCTCCTGCCCGTACGCGGAGATGGAGCAGTACACCAGCGCGGGCTTCTCCTTCGCAAGCGCCGCATAACCCAGTCCCAGGCGCTCCATGACGCCGGGGCGATTGTTCTCGACCACGACATCGCAGTCGAGCACGAGGGCCCGGGCGATGCGCGCGCACTCGGGATCCTTGAGGTCCAGCACCACCGACTTCTTGTTGCGGTTGATCGAGGCGAAGTTCTCCGAGAAGCCGTTGCTGATGGGCGGCCACTGGCGCAATGCATCGCCTTCCGGGGGCTCGACCTTCACCACCTCCGCACCCATGTCGGCGAGCAGCATCGCGCAATACGGCCCTGCCGCCGTGGAGCAGAACTCCGCGACGCGCACGCCTGCGAGCGGTCCTTCCATTCATCCCTCCTGTCATTCACGCCATGCCCTGCACAGTACCGAACTTTATCGCGGACTCTTCACATTGACGCTGGTCAGCGGCGCGGCGCAGACTCGTCCGCACTTGCTTCGGCGGACATTGGCTTGGCACATTACCTGGTCATCCTTGGCGCGGCGGTGCGGCAGGACGGCACGCCCAGCGGCAGCCTGTCGCGTCGCGTCGAAGGGGCGCTCGCCTTCGCGCGCTCGGTCGGGAGCGCGAAGTTCCTGGCGACCGGCGGCGTGGGACGCTATGGCCCGGCCGAGGCGCTCGTGATCCGGGACCTGCTCAGGGCTCGCGGCATTCGCGACGAAGACATCCTGGTCGAGGATCGCGCCACGGACACGCTCGAGTCGATCCTCAACTGCGATGCCATCCTGCGCTCACGCGAAGACGTCGACGTCGTCGTTCCCTGCACCAGCCGCTACCACGTTGCGCGTTGCGCGCTTCTCTTCGTGCTCCTCGGGTATCGCGTGCGGTGGCCGTCGATGCCGGCCGACCGGCGGCACATCGGCACGTGGAAGTGGCTCTCGTACTGGCTCAAGGAGCTGGTCGCGACGCCCTATGACGCACTGTTGCTGCTGTTCAAGCTTCCGGGACTGAAACAGCCCACGTGAGGATACCGATGAAATACATGCTTGCAGCCGCCGCCGTGGTGCTCGTCGCGGCATTGGCGATCTTCCTGTGGCCCGACAAGCATCCGGCCGACCCCGCGATGCGCAAGATGTCGGAGCTCGTGGACCTCGCCGAGCGCGTATGCCTCTCGAATACGACCGACACGAAATCGGCCGACGTGAAGATCAGGCTCACCGCCGTGAAGGGCCTCGACGCCAACGCCGGTATCGAGGCGAGGCGCAGCGCCGCGCGGGGAGCCGCGGACGGGCTCCAGGATGCCGTGAAGCAACTCGAGGATGGGGAGATCCGGAAATGCATGACACCTTTCGCGGAACAGATCAGGGAAGTGGCTTCGAAAGCCGGTTAGCGCACGGCGGCAGGCTCATCGCGGGAGCCTTCGCCGCAGCGGTGGCGCTCGGGGCGCAGGCGCAACCTTCACCCGCACCGCCCGTCCAGGCGCGGACACTCACGGAGCTCGTAAGCCAGCTCTCAGCGGCGGTCGCTGCCGCCGAGCGTGCATGCGTGGCCGGGAGCACGAACGTGCAAACGCAGACGCTGCGCGTGAAGTTCGACCAGCTGCTGAAGGGGGTGAGCGCCGCCGTGAACCTGGAGACGCAGACGAGCCAGCTGCGCGGCGCGGTGGGCCAGCTCCCCGCCCTGGTCCAGAGCGTCGAGAACGACAAGATACGCAATTGCATCAGCGGCAAGGTCGACCAGATCTACTCCCTCGCGCTCCAGGAATACCGGCAGTTTTCGCCCGCCGCGCGATGGCCCAACCCGATCCAGTTCCGGTTCAGCTACACGCGCGGGCGCGATGCATCCCGGATCTATTCGGGGATGCTGCGGCTGGACGTGGCCGAGCAAGCGATCTCCGACCGCCTCGCGCTGCAGGACCCGAACGGGCTCGCCTACTTCGCCGATCGGCTGCCCTATCCGGAGCAGGGACAGCCGATGCGGGGAACGATCGTGGCGGAAAGGGGCGACGATTCGCGGCTCACGCGGGACCGGCCCGCGATCACCAGGGTCTGCATCGAGCAGCCCCGTGTGTTGCCGTCGCTCTCCAGCATCCGGCACGAGATGTTCGATTGCGCCGAAGGCGGCAGCTGTCGACCTTCTGCGCAGGCGACAGGATGGCTCACGGCGTGCGCGAACGAGCCGGGCGGCGCGGCCGCGCACTCTCCGAGGGTGCGCGTTGCGGGGCTCATGCCGGTCGCGGCCGAGACGAGCGCCACCCCGGGCCTGCATTGGGCGGTGCCTTCGCTGCCCGCGCTCGTCGAACGCAACGTGGAAGGCGTCGGCTACACGATATTTTCCATCGACACCGACGCTTTTCGCGAGATCAAGCCGCGCGCGGTCGAAGTCGACATCCGGGTCAACGGAGTGCCCGTCTACGAGGACGGCCTTCCGCCGGACCTGCGGCCCGTTGCGAGCGAACCCGAGCGGTTCGTCCACCGCTTCGCGCTGCAAACGCTCGACTTCGAAGGGGCTCGAGGGGGTTGCGATGCGATCACCGTCACGCTGCGCCCGCGCCTGCCCGCTGGCGGGAAAGGCGCCGAGCGCACCGCAAACCTCACGTATGTGGCGCTCCGCGACGTCGCGCCCCGCAAGGCGTCATTCGGCGACGGGCAGCTTTCGTGGAGCGCCTCGTACATCACGCCCCGGAGGGAGTGGCGTCACATCGCGGAGGTGCGCTCGTACATCTACCGCGCCGACGACGCGAAGGCGAAGGACGCCCAGGTCGCCGCGGCCGATCGCGACAAGCGCTGGCTCGATGCCCAGGGCCTGCAGTTCGACGGCAAGCGCGTGGTCGGGGTGATCCGGCCGCCGAGAACCCTGCAGCCCGATGGCACAGCCGCGTTCGGCCTCGCCGCGGGTCTCATCCAGGATAACGGCCAGGTGCGCTTCACGTTCCCGGAGGGGGACGCGCGCAAGCTCGCCCAGTTCATGATCGACCAACGCGCCCGTTCGCCGCAGGCGAAGCTCGCGATCGATCCAAGGCCCTACATTTTCCAGGCCGTCGGCGGTTCGCGTACGGTGAAAGGGGTGTGCGAAGAGGCCGTGGTGCTCGCGCGCTGAGGCGCGTCATCGGCCCTGCCGCGGGGGTGTGTCCCCCCGCGTTTTGTACAATATGACGATGAACGGTGCCGAGGCGCTCGTGCGCATGCTGCAGATGAACGGCGTGAAGCACATCTTCGGGCTTTGCGGCGACACGAGCCTTCCCTTCTACGACGCGCTCGCGCGCCTCGACCACGGCATCGACCACATCCTCACGCGCGACGAGCGCAGCGCCGCGTACATGGCCGATGGCTACGCGCGCGTGACGGGCAGGGCCGGGGTATGCGAGGGGCCGAGCGGCGGCGGTGCGACGTATCTCCTGCCGGGCATCGTCGAGGCGAACGAGTCGTCGATCGCCGTGCTCGGCATCACGTCGGACGTTTCCGTGGGCGCGCGCGGCAAGTTTCCGCTGACCGAGCTCGACCAGCAGTCGCTGTACCGTCCGCTCACGAAGTGGAATACCACGGTCGATCGCGTGGACCAGATTCCCGGCGCGGTGCGTGGCGCCTTCCGCGCGATGACGACCGGACGGCCGGGTGCCGCGCACATCTGCCTGCCGTACGACCTGCAGAAGCAGGACATCGACGCGAGCGAAGTCTGGGCGCAGGAGGGCCACGATCGCTATCCCTCGCTGCGCGCGCGGCCCGATCCAGGCGATATCGAAAGGGCCGCCGGCATGCTCGTCGCCGCGCGTGCGCCGGTGATCATTTGCGGTGGCGGCGTCGTGATCGCCGGTGCTTGCGCGGCGCTGGAGCGTCTTGCGACGATGCTCAACGCGCCGGTGTGCACCACCGTGAGCGGCAAGGGCGCGCTCGCGGACACGCATCCGCTCAATGCCGGCGTCGTCGGCACCAATGGCGGCGTGCTCGCCACGCGCGAGGTGGTCATGCGGGCGGACCTCGTGCTCTTCGCCGGCGCGCGTGCCGGGTCGACTACAACCGAGCACTGGAAATATCCGGCTCGCGGCGTGCCGATCCTGCACATCGACGTGGACGCGATGACCATCGGCACCAACTACCGCACCGATGTCGCGATGGTGGGCGATGCGCTGCTGGCGCTCGAGGATCTCGCGGCTTGCGTGCAAGCCCGGCTTGCACACCGCCCTGCGAATGCCGCCGATGGGCGCGCCATCGCCGCGAGGGCACGCGCGACGAAGATGGACGCCTTCGCGCGGCTCGCAGCTTCCACGGAGGCGCCGATCAAGCCCGAGCGCGTGGTCGATGCGCTGAACCGGCTCATGCCCGCCAATGCCATCCTGGTGGCCGATCCCGGGACGCCCTGCCCTTATTTCTCGGCGTACTTCCAGGCGCCGCAGGCCGGCCGCCACTTCATCACCAATCGCGCGCATGGCGCGCTCGGCTTCGCGATGTCCGCGGGCGTGGGTGCCGCCTTCGGCCGTCCCGAGGCGATGGTCGTGGCGTGCATGGGCGACGGCAGCTTCAACTTCACCTGCGGCGAGCTGGAGACGATCGTGCGCCGCGGCGTGCCGCTCAAGATGGTCGTGTTCTCGAACACGGTCTTCGGCTGGATCAAGGCAAGCCAGAAGACGGGCTATGGAGAGCGCTACTTCTCGGTCGACTTCGATCGCACCGACCATGCGCGCGTGGCCGAGGCGTTCGGCGTGAAGTCCTGGCGCGTCGAGGATCCCCGCGAAGTGGAAACCACGTTGAAGGCGGCGCTCGCGCACGAGGGTCCCGCGCTCGTCGACGTGATCTCGCAGCAACTGCAGGACACCGCCGTTCCCGTAAGCCAATGGATGGGATGACATGGATCGACGCCACCTCCTAAAGGCCCTCGCCGCGGCGCTCGGCGCCACGCTTGCTCCCGATGTGCTCGCGCAATCGGATCGGCCGCTCACGCTGGTGGTCACGTTCCCGCCCGGCGGCAGCACCGACATCACCGCGCGCATCCTGCAGCCGGAATTGCAGAAACGCATCGGGCGCCCCGTGATCGTCGAGAACAAACCCGGCGCGGCGAGCCAGATCGGCACGCTCTTCGTGGCGCGCGCCGCACCGGACGGCAACACGCTGCTCGTGTGCTTCGACACGCACGCGATCAATCCCATCGCGAAGAAGAACCTGCCCTACGACACGTTCAGGGACTTCGTCGGCGTGTCGCTTGCGGTGCGCTTCCCGCTCGTGATCGCGGCCTCGCCGCACGTGCCCGGCAAGGACCTGCGCGAATTCCTCGCGGCCGCGAAGGAGGCGCCGGGCAAGTTCAGCTACGCATCGACGGGCCTGGGCTCGCTCAACCAGCTCGTGGCCGAGGATTTGAAGCGCCGGTCCGGCACGGACATCCTGCACGTGCCCTTCGGCGGCGGCGGTCCGGCGGTGCAGGCGGTGCTTGCCGGCACGGTGAGCCTCACGCTGCTGTCGTATGCGGCGCTCAAGGGCAACATCGCCGCGGGGAAGATCAAGGCCCTCGCCGTCACCGGCACGACGCGCCTGCCCGATCTTCCCGACGTGCCGACGGTCGCAGAATCCGGCTTTCCCGGCTTCGAGGCTTACTCGTGGATCGGCATCTTCGCGCCCGCGGCCACACCGCCCGCGACGGTCCGGAAGCTCACCGCCGATTTCCAGGCCGCATTGAAGAGTCCCGACGTGAGCGGCAAGCTCATCGACGCGGGCTTCGAGGTGATGGCCACCGACGGTCCCGCCCTCGACCGTTACGCGCACGAGCAATTCGCCCGCTGGGACGCCTTCGTCAAGGCCACCGGCGTGAAGCTCGAAGAATGACCCCCCCGAAAATCGGGACGTACCCCATTTCCCGTATGGCGGAACGATGTTCCGCAGTACAGGAAATCGGGTCCGTCCCGATTTCTTGCATAGCGGAACGCTGTTCTGCAATGAGGGAAATGGGGTACGTCCCCATTTATTCGTGAAGTTTCGGCTGGATCATGTGGTCATCGCGGTGGCGGACCTGGCGGTCGCGATCGCCGACTATGGGGCGATGGGATTCACGGTGCTGCCAGGCGGGCGGCACCCGGGGCGCACGTCCGAGAACGCCCTGGTCGTGTTCGACGATGGCGCGTACCTGGAGCTCATCGCGTGGCCGCAGCCGGGGCCGGCGGAGCGCTGGTACAACGTGCTCGCGAAGCATGGCGAAGGCTTCATGGACTTCGCGCTCATTCCGTCCGACGTCCCGCGCGCGATCGACGAGGCCAAGGCCCGGGGACTCGCGCTCAATGGACCGATCGAAGGCGGCCGCGTGCGTCCCGACGGGGCACGGCTCGAATGGCGCACCGGACGCCAAACGACCTTCGACCTGCCCTTCCTGTGCGGCGACGTGACGCCGCGGGAATTGCGCGTGCCGGAAGGCGACGTGCGCCGCCACGCCAATGGCGCGCAGGGCATCGCGACCGTGACGAGCGCCGTCTTCGATATCGACGCCTCCGTCCGGCGCTATCGAGCCTTGCTCGGCGAAGGCGCGCGCGTGGCCGACCCCGTCGTGCTGCCCGCGCTCGGCGTGCGTGTGGCGATCATCGAGCTCGGCACAAGCGCGGCTATCGTGCTCGCATCGCCCTCGGGCGTGCCGGCGATGCAGGCGCCGCCGTTCGCGAACGAGCTGGCCCAGCGCCTCGAGCGCCGCGGCGAAGGCCCGTGCGCGCTGGCGATCCGCACTGCAGGTGGAACGCGACGGTTTCTCGATCTCGCGCTTAGCCACGGCGCGCCCATCGAGATCGGGCCTTAGCGCAGCGTAGCAAACGCAACGTCAGTTCCCCAGCACCTCGCGCAGCGAGAGCAACCCTCAGGCCGGCAGGTTCTCCAGCACCTCGCGCAGCGATTCGATGCTGAGCGGCTTGACCACATGCGCATCGAAGCCGGCCGCCCGGGTGAGCTCGCGATCCTTCTGGCGATCCCAGCCGGTCAGCGCGACCAGGACCATGGACCGGCCTTCGGGGGTGGCTCGCAGGCGGCGTGCGGCCTCGAGCCCATCCATCACCGGCATGCCGATATCGAGGATGACGATCGCCGGCCGCGACGTAAGCGCCATGTCGACGGCCTGCGCACCATCGTGCGCGAGCAGCACCTCGTAGCCATCGGTCTCCAGCAGCGTGCCGAGCGCCTCCGCGGCGTCCACGTTGTCGTCGGCGATGAGGATGCGCACGTGCGGGAGCCCAGGGCAGGCGCCTTTACTCCGGCGCGCTGTCCTCCGAAAGCCAGCCGCGCGTGACGGCGTAGCGCACGATCTCCGAGCGATTGCGCAGGCGCAGCTTCTCGACCGCGCCGGCCTTGTAAGACTCGACCGTCTTGATGCTAAGCCCCAGCTCCGCCGCGATCTCCTTGTTGCTGCGGCCCCAGGCGATGGAACGCAGCACTTCCTCCTCGCGGGCGCTGAGCGGCTCCTCGACTTCCGCCGACTCGGGACGCGCCGCGCCCAGCGTGCGCTGCAGCAAGGCTCCCGCAAGCTGCGGCTCCACGTACATGCCGCCATCGGCGACGATGCGAATGGCGCCGATGAGCGCATCCGCCGCGGCCTTCTTGAGCACGTAGCCCGCGGCACCGGCCTGCAGCAGCCGCCGGACATAAGCCGGATCCGCATGACGCGTAAGGGCGAGGACGCGAACGCCCGGACACTGTTCCCGCAGCGCCTCCGCCACCTCCGCGCCGTTCATGAGGGGCATCGAGACATCCACCACGGCAACGTCGGGTGGATCCTCCTTCGCCAGGCGCACCGCGTCGCGGCCATTTTCGGCCTGGGCCGTGACCGACATGTCCGATTCGCCATTGATGAGCATCGCGAGACCATCGCGCAAGACTGCGTGGTCGTCCGCCAACAAGATCCGGAGCTTTTCCATATTTACTCCCCGGGGCGGGAGGGGGGGGAACGGGGGAATTCGCCCGTCCATCCTAAACCTGTTTCGAGGGTCGCGCGGCCCGGGGAAATCCCTCCGCGCGAGAGTGCGCAAGCGCACATTGCTTTTGGAGGAAAACGAAGTCGCCGAATTCGTGCGTGCGGTAACTGCGTAGGTCCAGCTCCCGCGTGGCGCGCCGCAGCGTGGCATCGGTGGCGAACGCGCGCAGCAGCTCGAAATGGCTCGTGCCCGGCTCGTGTGTCCCCGTAAGGACGGCATCGACCACGCATAGACGCGTGCCGGGACCGATGCGCTGCGTGGCGAGGCCCTCGCCCGAGCGCACGCGTCCGTCGCCGAGCGAAGCGCTTTCGAGCGCGCGCACCACGGTCGTCCCGATGGCGATGACGCGGCCACCGCTCATGCGCGCGGTCTCGATGGCCTCCGCGGTGGACGCCGGAATGCGATAGGGCTCGTCGAACGGCAGCCGCGCGTCGATCGCGGCATCGCCCGTGGAAGATATGCCTGCCGCGTGCGTAAGGGTCGCAAACGAAACACCGCGCGCCCTTAGTTTTTCGAGCGACCGCCAGTCGAGCGCGAATCCCGCGGACGGCGGCTCGAACGCGGCCGGTGCCGCGGCGATGGGTGTCCACACGTCCCAAAGGGCCAGCGTGTCCTCGAGGTGCGCGTACTGGATCGGCCGCCCATGGCGCGCGAGCCCTGCCCAGATCCCGGCCGCGCTGCCGTCGAAACGGATGCCGACCAGCCGCGGTGCCCGGACGATGCGCTCCACGCGGGCCCGCAGCGGTCCCAGCGCCAGCGCGTCACCGGCTTGCAGCGGCGGCGGCAGCTCGCGGTCCTCCGTGCGCGTGCGAAAGTCGCCGCGCCCGAACACCACTGCGGTGAAGTCGTGCACGTCGCGCGGATGGAGCGTGCGCCGCTGCACGAGGCGTACTTCGATCTCGCGGCCCGTGCGCAGATGCTCGCCGTGCAGGCTCGCGGGGAGGGTGGCCGCGTCGTTCGCGACCACCACGTCGCCCGCTTCGAGCAGGTCCACCCATTCGCGGCGTGCGTGGTGGTGCAGCGCGCCGGCCGCATCGATCGCGAGCAGCTTCGCGTCGGGCGGCCGCTGCACCGCATGGCGGGCGGCGATCACGCGGCGACGCCGATGCGCGACTGGAGCGCCAGGTGCGCGCGCAGTAAATCGAGGATCTCGGCGGCAGCGACTGCGGGGTCCTTCAGCTGCGAGCGGTCGGCATCGGGCACCGCGGCCGCATGCAACGGCGTATCCATGTCGCCCGGATCGACCGAGAGCACGGGGATGCGCTCGCCCGCGAGCTCCGCATTCCAGATCGCCGAAAGATGGCGCAATGCCGCCTTCGAGGCGCCATAGGCGCCCCATCCCGCATAAGGCGTCACCGCCGCGTCGCTGGAGATGTTCAGCACGACGCCGCCACGGCCTTCGCCCGCACTCGCGCGCAAGGCACCGAGTAGTGCCTTCGTCAGGCGAAAGGGCCCCAGGACGTTCGCGGCGAGCGCGGCCTCCAGCTCCTCGCATTCGGTGTCGGCGAGCGGTGCGAGCGGAACGCGACCGAGGCTGGACGCGTTGTTCACCAGGATGTCGAGGCCGCCCAGGCCGCCCAGCACCTGGAGCGCGATCGGATGGATGTCCTCCTTGAGCGCGATGTCACCCACGATGCCGATGCTGCCCGCGTGCTTGCGTGCCACGGCCTGCACGGCATGCGCAGTGCGCGCCACGAATGCGACACGCGCGCCGTCACGATGCGCCGCGCGCACCAATGCCAGGCCCAGTCCCGACGTGCCACCGGTAATCGCGATGCGAAGCCCGTCGAGTGTTGCGTTGCGTGCAGTTGCCATGATCGTTCTCCCGTGTTCGATGTTTGGGAGAATAGGCAGCGAGCAGCTTCGCGCCCAGCGGCGCGTCCGCTTCCTTGCCGAAAGGTCGACACGATGGACAAGCCCCCGCTCGTCTCGCGCCATCTCGCGCGCAACCTCGCCGCGCTGCGCCAGGTGCGCTCGCTCACGCAGCAGGCGCTCGCGAAGTCCGCGGGTGTGCCGCGCTCCACCATCGCGAACCTGGAATCGGGCGACGGCAATCCCTCGCTCGCGGTGCTGGTCAAGGTGGCGGCCGCACTCGCCACGTCCATCGACGAGCTGCTCGCCTCTCCGCGTGCCAAGGTCCGGCGCTGGGCTGCGAAGGACGTCGCCTCCATGAGCCGCGGGCGCGGCGTGACCACGCGCGACCTGGTGCCGGAGCCGGTGCCGGAGGAGGTCATGGAGATCATGGAATTCGCGCCGGGGGGCGTCATGGCCGGGACGCCGCACCTGCCCGGCACGCGCGAGTTCTTCTCCTGCCTCGAGGGCTCCGTCACGATCTTCGTGGCGGGCGAGCGCTACGAGCTCGATGCCGGCGATGTGCTCGCCTTCCCCGGCAACGTGCCGCATTCCTATCGCAACACGGGCAAGGATGGCCGCGCGCTGGGGGTGTCGGTCGTGGTGCTTGCGAAAGCCGGCGTCTGAGCACCGGTTCGCGCGGCGCCGCGAGAACCGCAACGCGCCCGGCTCGTCGTCAGCCGATCGCCGCGAGCAGGTCCTTGAGCACGTCGATGTCCGCGGGCTTCACGATATGGTGGTCGAAGCCGGCCGCGGCGGCGCGCTCGCGGTCCTGCTGCTGGCCCCAGCCGGTGACGGCGATGAGCGGCGCGCGGCGCCCGCGATCGAGCGTCGTGATCTTGCGCGCGACCTCGTAGCCGTCCATGCCGGGCATGCCGATGTCGAGCAGCACTGCGGAGGGCTGGAAGGTCGAGTAGGCCTCGATCGCCTCGATGCCGTTGTGCACGATGCGCACGTGCGCGCCGAGCTGCTCCAGCAGCATGCCGAGGCTGTCGGCCGCATCGCGGTTGTCATCCACCACCAGCACGCGCAGGGCCTTGAGGTCGGGCGCGGGCCGCGTGGGCTGGACAGCGCTCGCGACCGCGGCTGCGCCGGCCAACGGGTGCCGCAGCGTGAAGACGCTTCCACGGCCCACGCCGTCGCTCGCCACGTCGAGCGTGGCGCCGTGCATCTGCGCGAGGCGGCGGGCGAGTGCCAGCCCGATGCCGAGGCCGCCATCGCCCTGCAGCTCCGCGCGGCCGCCGCGGTTGAACATCTCGAAGACGCGATGCACGGCGTCGGGGGCGATGCCCATGCCGTCGTCGCGCACGCGGACCACGGCACTGCCATCCTCGACACCCGCCGCGAGCTCGATGTTGCCGCCCGGGGGTGTGTACTTGGCGGCGTTGTCGAGCAGGTTCGCCACCACCTGCGCGAGGCGCACCGGGTCCGCGTCCACCCACAGCGGCTCGGCCGGCAGCGTCATGCGGAGCTGGTGCCTGCGGACGCGCACGATGGGCTCGCACGTCTCGAGCGCATTGCGGATCACGGTGGCGAGGTCGACGCGCTCGGTGCGGAGTGCAAAGTCCCCGCGCGTCACGCGCGAGATCTCGAGCAGGTCGTCCACGAGGCGCACGAGGTGGTCCACCTGCCGCGCCATCATCTCGTGGATGCGCACAGTGGTCTCGTCGGCCGCCGGCCGCATGCGCAGCAGGTGGACCGAGTTGCGCAGCGGCGCCAGCGGGTTGCGCAGCTCGTGGGCGAGCGTCGCGAGGAACTCGTCCTTCGCGCGGTCCGCCTCATGAAGGAGCGCGGACTGGGATGCGATCGACTCCTCCCAGATGCGCCGGTCGGTGGTGTCGCGCGCGGTGCCGGCCACGGCGATCACGTCGCCCTCGGGCCCGAAGACCGGCGCGAAGATGTAATCCCAGTAGCGCCGTCCGGTGGCGCCCTCGAAGGGCACCTCGCCCTGGATCGGCTTGCGGCTCGCAATGACCTCGTCGATCTCGCGGTCGTGCATCCGGGCCTCCCACGCGGGATAGCCCAGCTCGAGGCAGGTCTTGCCGATCGCCTGCTCGCGCGTCACACCCCACACGTTCAGCAGCGGCTCGTTCGCGAAGACGAAGCGGTGGTCGAGGCCGAAGATGTAGACGAGATCGGGAATGTTCGCGAGCGCGGTCTCGAAGACGCGCCGCTGCTGCTCCGCCTGCGCCCGGATGCGCTGGCGCTCGGTCTCGCCCTCGCGCTGCGCGGTCACGTCGCGCAGGTAGATGGAGATGCCGTCGGGCGAGGGATACACATGCGCGTCATACCAGCGATCGTGGCCCGGATAATGCGCGGTGATCGCGGCGGCGTCGCGATCGTCCATGGCGTGGCGGAACGCGTCCTCGAAGCCGGTGCCTTCCAGGCCCGGGAGCGCCTCCCAGACCGAACGGCCGAGCGCGCGATCGGCCTGCCTGCCCAGCAGCAGGCGGCCTTCGCGATTGAGGTACGTGAAGCGCCACTCGCGGTCGAGCGCGAAGAAGCCCTCGGTGATGCTGTCCAGGATCTCGGTCGCGCGAAACCCGCGCTCGGCACGCGCCCGCGCGCGTTCCTCCGCGCGCTTGAGCCGCACGATCTCGGTCGCATCGTCGACGCGGTGGATGATGAATTCGACCTCGCCGTTCGCGTCGAGGACGGGTGCGTTCTGCGGATGCCACCAGCGCTCCTCGAAGCCGCCGCCCTCCGATTCCGGACGGCGCACGGCGTACTTCTGGATCGGCATCGCGTCTTCGCGCTTGAGCGCGCGCACCCGCTCCAGGGACGAGCGCAGGTTGCGCACGCCCGATGCCTCGGGATCCGCAGGGTCGTCGGGAAACACGCTGAAGATGCCCTGGCCGATGACCTCCTCGCGCACCGTGTACGTCTGGCGCAGGTAGGCATCGCTCGCATCGACGATGGTGAAGTCGTCGTCGGGGCGCAGGAACAGCAGCAGCGCCGGAGCGCTGCGGAGGATATGCAGGTAATCGTTACCCGTCACGGCACGCCCGTTTCCAGCGGAAACGTCGAGCGTACTACGGTGTTGCCGGGAACGACGACGGCTTACAGCGTTCGCGGCTTGCGTGCCAGCTCGCGACCGAGCTGCCGGCCGAGGTCGAGCGATGCCTGCACGACCACGTCGCCCACGACCTTGAGAGAGGCCGCGTTGTAGTGGCGCGCGGCGGTCGTCTCGTTGAAGGCCACGTAGCGCGCGAGCTCGTCCTCGGACAGGTCCTTGTACGCGACGGCCAGGCGCGCGCGCAACAGCTCGTGGAAGTACGCGACCAGCAGCGGACGCTGCGCCTCGGTGCTGCGCCGCATGGCCTCCACGGCACCGTCGAGGTCCGCCTCGGGGGTCATCGCGGTGAATCCGTAGACGACGGCGTTCATCATGTTGCTGGCGGTGTCGAATGCGGCGTCCTCGGCATGCAGCAGCTCCAGCAGCCGGTTCACCAGCGCAAGGCGCGAAGCCGGCATCGCATCGAGCAGCTCGCGGCCCTCGCGCATGAGCTGGATGTGCTCGATCCTGTCGCAGCGCTCCTCGAGCGCCGCCACGCGCACGCCGAGATCGCCCGAAAGCCAGGCGAGCACCTCGTCCACGTCGTCCGCGGAAAGCGCATGCGCCATCTGGTGCGCGATGCCCGTACGCACGCGCTCCGGCGCGAACGCGGTCGACATCGCGGCGATGAGGCGCTCGAACTCCGCGTCGCTCAGCCGTGGACGGCGTCCTTCCGACGCGCCCTGCCGGCGCGCCTGCTCCGCGCCCGCCTTGACCTGCGCCTGCAGCATGCCGGCGTGTGCCCAGATGCCGGACTTGCGCAGCAGCTCCTCCACGCGACCGGCGTCCGGCTCCGCCGCCGCCGCAACCGTACCGAGGAAAACCACGATGCACAGCAGGCAACGCCGGAACACGGTCGCATTCATGGAGCGCGGGCCTCGGGGGATGGCTGTCTTGCGGAGCATAGCGCCGCCGGCACTTGACAGCCACCGTCCGTAAGCGCAACCTTACCGTAAGTCATTGCTTACGCTTGGCGCCATGCCCGAAGCCGACAGCCAGCTCGCCGCCCTCGCCGATCCCACGCGCCGCGCCATCTTCGAACGCCTCGGGCGCCGCCCGATGTCCGTGGGCGAGCTCGCGGCGGGGTTCACGGTCTCGCGCCCGGCGGTGTCGCAGCACCTCAAGGCGTTGAAGGCGGCGCGCCTCGTGGAGCACCAGAAATCGGGCACGCAGAACATCTACCGCGTCGATCCCGAAGGCATCGCGGCCCTGCGCCGCTATCTCGACAACCTCTGGAGCCGCGCGCTGCCGGATCTCAAGGCAGCGGCGGAGTCCTCGTACCCACGCCCGCGAAAGGACCGCAAATGAGCGCCACCACCGCGCAGGACATCTTCGTCCGCAAGAGCATCGTCGTCGAAGCGCCGCAGGAGCACGTGTTCCGCACCTTCACCGAGCGCATCGATACGTGGTGGCCGCGCTCGCACCACATCGGCAAGGCAGCGCAGTTCGAGGCCATTCTCGAGCCGCGGCCCGGCGGGCGCTGGTTCGAGCGCGGCGACGACGGCAGCGAGTGCTCGTGGGGCAGCGTGCTCGAGTGGGATCCGCCCGCGCGGGTGTTGCTCTCCTGGGACCTCGATCCCGAGTGGAAATACGTGGCGGGGCTGGGCACGGAGGTGGAGGTGCGCTTCGTGCCCGAACGCGGCGCGTCTTCCGGCCGAGGCGGGCATCAAGCCCGGCGATCCGATCAGCATCACCGTCGTGGGACCCGGAAAGGTGCTGATCGAGCGCGGGGCGGAGCTACCCGACTATTCCCGATTGCAGCGGGACTCCTAGCGTGTGGCGGTCTCGGCCGCCGTGGGCAGCACGTGTGCGCCGTACTGCTCGCGCAGCTTCGTCTTGAGCAGCTTCCCCGTCGCGGTGTGCGGCAGCTCCGCGACGAACACCACGTCGTCGGGAATCCACCACTTCGCCACCTTGCCGTCGTAGTAGCGCAGCAGCTCGTCGCGCTCGAGGGCGGCACCGGGCTTGCGCACCACGATGAGCAGCGGCCGCTCGCCCCACTTCGGATGGTGGCAGGCGATCACCGCGGCCTCGAGCACGGCGGAATGCGCCATGGCCACGTTCTCGAGGTCGATCGAGGAGATCCACTCGCCACCGGACTTGATCACGTCCTTGCTGCGATCGGTGATCTGCATGTAGCCGTCGGCGTCGATCGTCGCGACGTCCCCCGTCGGGAACCAGCCGTCCACGAGCGGACTCTTCGTGCCCTTGTAATACCCGCGCACGACCCAGGGCCCGCGCACGTGCAGGTCGCCGAAGGCCACGCCGTCCCACGGAAGCTCCGAGCCCGCCGCATCGACGATCTTCCAATCGACGCCGAAGGGGACGCGGCCCTGCTTCTCGCGGATGCGCTCGCGAGCCTCGTGCGGCAGGTCGAGGTGCTTGTTCTTGAGGCGGCAGAGGGAACCCAGCGGCGAGAGCTCCGTCATGCCCCACGCGTGCAGCACCTCCACGCCGTACTCATCGCGGAAGGCCCGCATGATCGCCGGCGGGCACGCCGAGCCACCCACCACCGTGCGCTTGAGGGTGGTGAAACGCGCGCCGCTCTGGCGCAGGTACTGCAGCAGGCCCAGCCACACCGTCGGCACGCCTGCGGAGTACGTGACGCGCTCGGCCTCGAAGAGCTCGTGCAGCGACTTGCCGTCCAGGGCCGCGCCGGGGAAGACCAGCTTCGCGCCCACGAGCGGTGCGGCGTGACAGATGCCCCAGGCGTTCGCATGGAACATGGGCACCACGGGCAGCACCGAGTCCGTGGCCGATAAGCACATCGTGTCCGGCAACGCCACGCCGTACGCATGCAGCACGTTCGAGCGGTGGCTGAAGAGCGCGCCCTTGGGATTGCCGGTGGTGCCGGAGGTGTAGCAGAGGCCGCAGGCGGTGTTCTCGTCGACCTGCGGCCATTCGTAGTCGTCATCCTGCGCGGCGACGAGCTCCTCGTAGCAGAGAAGTCCCGGCAGCGCGCT
>DATMJE010000206.1:0-16540 GCA_035553995.1 Usitatibacter sp.
CCGGCGCGAAGGTCGGCCACTGCCGTGGCCACCGCACGCGCGACATTGCGCACTTCCTCCTGCACCGTGGTATCGCGATCGAGCTCCTCGTAGCTCGTGGCATACGGCCGGTAGTAGCCGATGAAGCGGTCGAGGCGCGACATGGAGCCCGCATCGACGAGGCCCATCCAGTCGAGCCAGTCGGTGAGCGCGTAACGCGTCTCCTCGATGCCGGCCACGTCGCCGTGCGTGACCACGCCGTACACGCGCCCGGCGAGATGCTTGGGATAAGGCCAGCCCGCGAGCTCGACCTCCTTCGCCTTCTCCACGTCCTTGCCGTGCGTGAGCGTGGGATCGGGATTGCCGCCGTCCGCGCACACGAGCCGGTCGATCATGAGCTTCATGCTGCTGGAGGTGTGGTACCAGTTCACCGGCGTGAGCAGGATCACGCCGTGGGCGAGCACCCAGCGCTCGTAGATCTCGGCCATCCAGTCGTTCACCTGGTTGAACGCGTGGTTGGGATAGCACGAGCATGGCCAGTGGCAAAGCGGCTCCGCGGTGGAGACGCAGCCCTTGCACGGATAGATGCGCAGCGCGTAATCGGACGTGAGGCGGCTGAGATCGAGGAGGTCCACCTCCACGCCCGCGGCCTCGAGCGTCTCGCGCACGATGCGCGACAGGCGCCAGGTCTTCGACATCTCGCCCGGGCATGAGCCGTCGTTGCGCGAGGAGCCGCAGATCACGAGCACGCGCGATCGGGTCGCCGGGTCCTTCTGCCGCTTCTCCGCGGCGATGAGCTTGTCGCGCGTCGCGCGCCACTCGATCGAAAGGTCGTAATCGGGGTCGGCGAAGCCCGCGCCCGCCTTCGCGGTGCGCGGCGCCTTGCGGTCCTTGTCGTAGCCGTCCCAGGCGATGGCCTCGAGCCGTGCGATCGCCTCGCGCTCGCCCTCGAACGCGGGATCGTAGAAGTTGCGCCGGAAGCGCTCGCCGAACTCTTCGCGGCTCAACTGCGGCGGGGCCTGGCCTTTGCGGGGTTGGGTCATGGGCGTGCTTCGGCGCAAAAAGCTCTTGGAGCCGCGCGTCACGCCGGGGTTCCCACGGCCTATCCGAGCATGTTGGTGTCCCCGCATACGGACAGCGCCTGGCCGGAGATCGTCCGTCCCCGCGGGCTCGCGACGAACACCACGAGGTCCGCGAGCTGCTGCGGCGTCACGTACTCCTTGAGCGAGGTGTACGAAAGTGCCAGCTTCTCCATCTCCTCGTAGCCGATGCCGCGCGCCTGCGCCTTGGCGGAGAGCACGCGCTTCTGGCGCTCACCGGAGACCACGCCCGGCAGCAGCGCATTCACGCGGATGTTGTCGGGTCCCAGCTCGATCGCGAGCGACTTGGTGAGCCCCACGACGCCCCACTTGGCCGACGCGTACGGCGTGCGCAGCGCGAAACCCAGCCTTCCGGCGAGCGACGACACG
Organism: Usitatibacter sp.; assembly: GCA_035553995.1. Classification (GTDB taxonomy): domain Bacteria; phylum Pseudomonadota; class Gammaproteobacteria; order Burkholderiales; family Usitatibacteraceae; genus Usitatibacter. Next base: position 1,449 of record DATMJE010000206.1, read on the forward strand.
TTCATGATGCTGGCATTGCCCGACTTGCGCAGGTGCGGCACGGCGAGGCGCACGCAGTTGAACTGGCCGGTGAGGTCGATCGCGATGCAGCGGTCCCATTCCGCGGGATCGATCTCCTCGACGCGGCCGGTGGGCCCGGCGATGCCCGCGTTGTTCACGAAGCAGTCGAGCCCGCCCAGCTTCGCAATGCCGTCGTCGAAGAAGCGCGCGACCTGCGCGCGGTCCGCGACATCGCAGGTCGATGTGGTGATGGCGGGATCGCTCGTGGCGACCCTTGCAAGCGCCTCGCCATCGACATCGCACACGTGCACCCGCGCGCCTTCGCGCACGAACGCTCGCGCGACCTCGAGGCCGATCCCGGCGGCACCGGCCGAGATCATCACGCGCAGCCCGGCGATTTCAAGATCCATGTTGCTTTCTCCTTCTCGAGATTGGGTTCCGGGCCATCGCTGCGGTCGCAGCGCCCGGAACGACGTTGGCCCTGGCTGCGGTCGCGGCGTCCGCAACGGCGTTGTCCGGCAGCACGCCGCACGATTCGATATGCCGCGCGGCGCCTTCGATGTCGGCCGCGAGCGCCTTGCGGGCGGCGCGCGCGTCGCGGCGGGCGATGGCGGACAGGAGCGCGCCGTGATGGCCCGCCGCGCGCCCCACGCGCACGCGCGCAACGTTCGAGCGCAGGTCCAGGTTCAGCACCGGCCCGATCCGAAGCCACAGGCCCTCGATGATCGGCAGCAGCTCGGGCAGCGCCGCGGCGCGGTACACCGCGAAGTGGAAGGCGTGGTTGGCGGCCACGGCGGCGGGCAGGTCCGGCGCACGGCTGCCGCCTTCGCGGCGAAAGGCGGTTTCCTGCCGGCGCATCTCCGCGAGGTCCGCCCGGGTATGGAAAGCGGCGGCGCGCTCGGCGGCGAATCCCTCGATGGCGAGCCGGATGGCGGTGAGCTCGCGGAACTGCTCGAGCGTGAGGATCGGCACGCGCACGGCCCGGTTCGGCATCACCTCGAGCGCACGATCCGCCACCAGCCGGGCTACTGCCTCGCGCACCGGTTGCATCGACACCCCCAGCCTTCCCGCCATGGTTCGCAGCGATACTTTCTCGCCCGGCGACAACGAGCCCTCGACCAGCAGCTCGCGCAGCCGCCCGTGCACCTGGCGTCCGAGGGTGGCGCCCGCGCTCGGGCTCCGGGGGGCTTTGCGGGTGGTCATGGGTGGCGGCGTGGCGCTCGTTGACAACGGCTACGCGCTGCCCTACCGTAACTGTGATCACAGTTTGCCGTCAATACGCGGCAGCCCGGCGCGCAAGGCCGGGGATCCAATCCAAGAACGAGGGAGGAGCGCATGACCGCAACCAAAGGCATTTCCCGCCGCACCGTGATCAAGGGCGCACTCGCCGGCGCCGCCACCGGCATCGCGGGCTTTCCCTTCATCAGCTACGGCCAGTCGGATGTGATCCGCGTGGGGCACCTCACGCCGCGCACCGGCTTCCTCGGCCCGCTCGGGGAATTCGCGGTGCAGGCGATGGACATGGCGGTGGCCGAGATCAACGCGGCCGGCGGCGTGCTCGGGCGCAAGATCGAGCTGCTGAAGGAAGACTCGGTCAACCCGCAGACCGCCACCACCAAGGCCGAGCGCATGGTCGAGCGCGACAAGGTCGCGTGCCTCGTGGGCGAGATCTCGTCGGCCTCGGGCCTTGCCATCAGCCAGGTCGCCGAGCGCACGAAGACCCTCTTCATCAACACCGGCTGCAACTCGGACGAGCTGCGCGGCAAGGGCTGCAAGAAGTACATGTTCCACATCGAGAGCCAGAACTCGATGTACGTGAAGACCTGCGGCCGCTCCCTGCTGCAGGATGGCATGGTCAAGGGCCGCAAGTGGTTTTCCCTCACGGCCGACTACGCCTTCGGGCACGACCTGCTGCGCGTCGCCAAGCGCTTCATGGAGGCGAACGGCGGCCAATTCGCGGCCGACAAGCTCGTGCCGACCGATGCCACGGATTTCTCGCCCCTGCTGCTGGAGATCCGTTCCGCGAAGCCGGACCTGGTCATCTCCAACCTCGCGGGCAACCAGATCACCAACTTCATCAAGCAGTACGTGGAGTTCGGGCTCGACTACCCCGTCGCGGGCTTCGGCTTCGATACCGCGCTCGCATGGGCGGCCGGCAAGGGCAATTTCCTCGGCACGTGGCCGCTGGTGTGGCACCACATGATCCAGACGCCGGCGTCGCAGAAGTTCGTGGCCGATTTCCGCAAGCGCTACAATCGCCCGCCGGAAAACCAGGCGTGGGGCGATTACAACGCCATGAAGCTCATCGCGCAGGCGATGGTGGAAACCAAGTCCACGGATTCCACGAAGCTCGTGGAGCACTTCGAGAAGGGCGCCAGGTTCCCGCTGATGAAGACGCGCGACGGCTACTTCCGCAAGGCGGACCACCAGATGATGCACGAGATGTACACGGTGAAGGCGCTCGCGCCGCAGGCGCAGAAGAACGACTACGACCTCTTCACGTCGTCGGGGCCGATCCCGGGGGCCAACGAGCCGCTCGAGATCATTGCCGCCACCGCCGAAGAGAACGAGTGCCGCATGGCCTAGCGGCTGCGGCCCGACATCGCCGAGGGCGGCCCTTGCCGGCCGCCGCTGCGTGGCCATGCTCTTCCTCCAGCACATCCTCAACGGGCTCCTTGCGGGCTCCTACTACCTGCTGATCGCGCTGGGGCTGTCGCTCATCTTCTCGCTGGGCGGCATCGTGAACCTCGCGCACGGTGCGTTCTATGCGATCGGGGCGTACCTCGCGGTCACCATCGGACAGCGCCTCGGTTTCACCGGGGCCGCGTTCATCTCGCCCGTCGCGGTGGGGCTCCTCGGCGTGGCGGTCGAGCGGATCCTCCTCAGGCGCTTCTACAAGGCGGACCCGAGCCTGTCGCTGCTGCTCACGTTCGGACTCGCCATGGTGATCGAGCAGGCGCTGCGCATGATCTACGGCGCTCCACCGTTATCGTGGCAAATCCCGCTGCAACTGCGCGGGCAGGTCGTGCTGGGCGATTTCTTCTATCCCAAGTACCGCACGCTGCTCCTTGCGGTGGCGGCGGCGTGCGTGGCCGGATTGTGGTTCCTGCTGCGCCGCACGCCCTTCGGCCGCGTGGTGCGCGCGGGCGTGCAAAACCCGGACATGGTGGGCGCTCTCGGCATCTCGCTCGAGCCGTACATGGCCGCGATCGCCTTCCTCGGCATCGGGCTCGCCGGGCTCGCGGGCGTGATGCTGGCGCCCATCTTCACCATCCACCCGGCGATGGGCGCCGAGATCATCACCTCCGCATTCGTGGTGGTGGTGATCGGCGGCCTGGGCTCCTTCTGGGGCGTGGTGATCGCCGCGCTCATCGTCGGCGTCACGAAGGGAATGGTCACCGCGCTGGGCTATCCGCAGTACTCGGAAGCCGCAATCTATCTCCTCATGCTGCTCGTGCTGCTGGTGCGGCCGCGCGGGCTCCTGGGCGAGCGCATCGTGCGCTTCGAATAGCCCATGCCGGGGCCGCGCGACCTCCTCCTCGCCGCGATCGGCCTCGCGGCATTGCCCTTCGTGCTGCCGCTCGCGGGGCTGGGCGTGACGTCCGCGACGGAGGTCGTCATCTTCGCGCTGGCGTGCATGGCGCTCAACATCCTCGTCGGTTACACGGGGCTGGTTTCCTTCGGCCACGGGGCGTGGTTCGGGCTCGCGGCGTATGCGGCGGCGATCCTGCAGCGCGAGCACTTCAAGGACGCGTTCGTGGCCCCGGTCGTGCTGGGAGTGGCGATCGTGGTGGTGCTCGCGTGGCTGTTCGGCTTCCTCATCCTGCGCCGCCGCGGCGTCTACTTCTCGCTGCTCACGCTGGCGCTGTCCGCAATGCTCTATGCCGTGGCGTTCCGATGGACCGAGCTCACCGGCGGCGAGAACGGCCTCGGCGGCATCGCGCGGCCGTCGATCGGCTCGTTCTCGTTCGAGAACACGCTCGCGTATTACGGTCTCGTGGCCGGCATCGCGTTCGTCGCGGTGGCACTCCTGTGGCGCTTCCATCGCTCGCCGCTGGGAAGCGTGCTGGTCGCCATCCGCGAGAACGAGCAGCGCGCGCGCTTCGTGGGCTACCCCACCAACCGCTACAAGCTCGTGGCATTCGTGGCCTCCGCCGGGCTCACGGGCCTCGCGGGCGTGCTGTTGCTGTACAACAACCGCATGACCTCGGCCGAGCCCATCTCGGTCGCGTTCTCGGGCGAATTGCTCGCGATGGTGATCATCGGCGGCATGCGCTCCTTCCTCGGGCCGGCGGTGGGCGCGCTCTTCTTCGTGATCTTCCGCGACAGCCTCTCCCGCGTGACCGAAGACTGGCTGCTCTACTTCGGCCTGCTCTTCGTGGCCTTCGTGGTGTTCTCGCCCGAAGGGCTGGTGGGACTCTATGAGCGCCTCACGCGGCGCTGGCGCCCGCAGCCGGAAAGCGATGCCGCGATGTCGGCGCGCAAGGCCGGTGAAGCCGAGTTGCCCGCCTTCCTGAGGCCGCCCACGCATGTCGCCGACGGGCCCATCGTCGAGGTAGTGGGGCTGGAGAAGAGCTTCGGCGGCATCCGCGCCGTGCAAGGCATCTCGCTACGCATGCGCGATCGCACGCTGCACGCGCTCATCGGCCCCAACGGCGCGGGCAAGACGACAGCCTTCAACGTGGTCTCCGGCATGTTCCGCCCGGACGCGGGCACGGTGACGCTCGCCGGCCAATCCATCGCCGGGATGACGCCGGAGCGCATCACGCGCGCGGGCATCGGCCGCTCTTTCCAGGTGACCAATCTCTTCGCCAGCCTCACCGTGGCCGAGAACGTGCGGCTCGCCACGCAGGCACGCGACCGCCGCCGCTTCTGGTTCTGGATCGATACCGTTGCATTGGAGGAGGTGAATGCCGAGAGCGCCGCCATCATGCGCACCATGGGGCTGGATGGCATCGGAGGCGCGCAGGCGGGCTCGCTCTCCTACGGTGGCCAGCGCCTCCTCGACATGGCGCTGGCACTCGCCACGCGCCCGCGCGTGCTGCTGCTCGACGAGCCGCTCGCGGGGCTCGCCGCGCAGGAGCGCGATCGCGTGGGCCGGCTCATCAAGAGCATCTCGACGCAAGTGCCGGTGCTGCTGGTCGAGCACGACATCGACCGCGTGTTCGCGCTGGCGGACGCCGTCACCGTGATGAACAACGGCGAAGTGCTGGTCGACGGCACGGTCGCCGATGCACGCGAGTCCCCGAAGGTGCAGGAGGTGTACATCGGCTCGGGCTCCCATGCGCTCGCGGAGCGCGTCGGCCAAAGTGCGGCGCGCGAGGGCAAGCTGCTCGAGCTTGACAGCGTGAACACGTTCTACGGCAAGAGCCACATCCTGCGCGATGTGGGGTTCGACGTGCGCGAGAACGAGATCGTGGCGCTCCTCGGCCGCAATGGCGCGGGAAAATCCACGCTGCTGAAAAGCATCATCGGCATCGCCGCGGCAGCCACCGGCTCGATCGTGCTGGCGGGACACGAGCTGGCACGCAGGCCCGCGGCGGAAGTGGCGCGCGCGGGCGTGGCGTACGTGCCCCAGGGCCGCGGGCTCTTCGCCGGGATGTCGGTCGCCCACAACCTCGAGCTCGGCCGCCTGAGGCGCCGCACCGGCCACGGCACGCACTGGGAGGAGGAGCGAATCTTCGAGTTCTTCCCGCGGCTGCGCGAGCGGTTGAGCTCACCGGCGGATTATCTTTCGGGCGGCGAGCAGCAGATGCTGGCCGTGGCCCGCGCCCTCACCGGCGACACGCGCCTGCTCCTCCTCGACGAGCCGTTCGAGGGACTGGCGCCTGCGGTAGTCGAGGAGCTGTGCATCGCGATCGACAAGCTGCGGCGCGAGGTCTCGATCCTCATCGTGGACCATCATCTCGATCTCGCCCTGGCACTCTCGGACCGCACCGTGGCGCTGGAGCGTGGATCGGTCATCCATATCGGGCCCTCGCAGGCGCTGGCGAGCGACATGGAGCTGCGCCGGCGCGTCCTCTGGCTCTGACACGAAAGGAAAAGCATGGGCAATGCAGGCATCGTCGGCGCGGGGCTCATCGGGCGTGCGTGGGCGCACGTGTTCGCACGCGCCGGATGGAACGTCCGCCTCTGGGACCCCGACCCCCGGCAGCGCGAGAACGCGGCGCGCCTCGTCGGGCAATCGCTGCACGAGCTCGCGCACCATGGGCTGGTGAAGGATGCGGCCGGCGCCGCCGCGCGCGTGCTCGGCGTGGCCACGCTCGAGGAAGCCGTTGCGGGCGCGGACTACGTGCAGGAAAGCGGCCCCGAGACCGTCGAGGCGAAGCTCGCGACCTTCGCGGCGATGGATGCAGCGGCCTCGCCCGATGCGATCCTCGCCTCGTCCACGTCCGCGATCGTCGCCTCGAAATTCACCGGGAAGCTGGCGGGACGCGCGCGCTGCATCGTCGCGCACCCGGTGAACCCGCCGCACCTCGTCCCCGTCGTGGAGCTCTGCGGCGCTCCGTGGACGAGCGCGGCAACCAAGCAGCGCGCGCTCGCGGTCCTGCGCGAGGTGGGACAGGTGCCGATCGACGTGAAGCGCGAGATCGACGGCTTCATCCTGAACCGCCTGCAGGTGGCCCTCCTCACCGAAGCGTTCCGGCTGGTGCAGGAAGGCTACGTAAGCCCGGAGGACCTCGACCACACGATCGCCGACGGACTCGGCTTGCGATGGGCGTTCATGGGTCCCTTCGAGACCATCGAGCTCAACGCGCCCGGCGGCGTGCCCGATTATTGCGAGCGTTATGTCTCGTGGTTCCGGCGCTACATGGCGGACCTGCCCTCCCCGCGCGTGTGGGACGACGAGCATTGGAAGCTCGCGTGCGAGGCGTGGGGGCGCGCGCCTTCGCGCGAGCAGATCGCCGCGAAATCCCTGTGGCGGGATGAGCGCCTCGCCGCGTTGGTCGCGCACAAGCGCGCGCAGAAGACCCATTCCCCCGATTGACCCCGAAGGAGAACTCCATGGCCGAAGCCAAAAGCCCGAAATCGCCCCGCAAGGTCGTGATCACCTGCGCGGTCACCGGCGCCATCCATACGCCCACCATGTCGCCGTACCTGCCGATCACGGCCGACGAGATCGCGCAGGCGGCGATCGGCGCGCACGAGGCGGGGGCCGCGATCGTGCACCTGCATGCGCGCGACCCGAAGGACGGCCGCCCCGACCAGCGTCCCGAGGCCTTCGAGCCGTTCCTGAAGCGCATCAGGCAGGCCTGCAACGTGGTCGTGAACATCACCACGGGAGGTGCCCCCACGATGATGGTCGAGGAGCGCCTGAAGCCCTGCGCGCACTTCAAGCCCGAAGTCGCGTCGCTCAACATGGGATCGATGAACTTCGGCCTTTTCCCGATGCTCGCGCGCTATCCCGAGTTCAAGTACGACTGGGAACGCCCGTACCTGGAAGGCTCCGACGAGCGCATCTTCAAGAACACCTTCCGCGACATCAAGCTCATCCTCGACACGTGCCGCGCGAACGACACGCGCTTCGAGATCGAGTGCTACGACATCGGCCACCTCTACACGCTGCGGCACTTCGCGGATCGTGGCCTGGTGAAGCCGCCCTTCTTCATCCAGTCCGTCTTCGGCATCCTCGGCGGCATCGGCCCGCACCCCGAGGACGTGGCACACATGAAGCGCACCGCCGACCGCCTCTTCGGCGACCAGTACGTCTGGAGCGTGCTGGGCGCCGGCCGCAACCAGCTACCGATCGCCGCGCAGTCCGTGGCGCTCGGCGGCAACGTGCGCGTCGGCCTCGAGGACTCGCTCTGGATCGGACCCGGCAAGCTCGCGGAGACCAACGCGCAGCAGGTGCGCGCCGCGCGGCAGGTCATCGAGGGACTGGGGCTGGAGGTGGCGACCTCGGACGAGGCGCGGGCGCTCCTGAAACTGAAAGGCGGCAGCAACGTGAATTTCTAGTGGCACGGAGCGCGCGAACTTCGAACTGGGGATCTCACCACAAAGGACACAGAGGACACAGAGGGTGGCACAGAGGAAACCCGATGTTTTGAATTCCGGGCTTCATTCACCAACGCCACGAAATACACACAACGCTTTTCCTCTGTGCCACCCTCTGTGTCCTCTGTGTCCTCTCGTGGTGAAATCCCCTGCTTGCTTCCAGACGCTGCCGGTTCCTAGACAGTGCGAGTGTCGAAGATGAGAAGATCCACGCCGGCTTGAGCGAAGTTGGCGAGATCGCCCGCGGCGGCCTTGCCGTCCGGCGTGCCCAGCCCCTTCACCAGCGCATCCGCGGAATCGAACTCGAGCACGGCGACGAGGTGATACGGCGACGGGCCCGCGGGCGTGTTGACGGGCCCCTGGCTCACCTCGAACTTGCGCACGCCGGGAATCTTCTTCCCGAGCGGGATGTGCACGTTGGTGTAGTGCGCGTCGAACTTCGCCTTGTCGGCGGGGTGCTTGTAGAGCACGACCAGCTTGGCCATCGAATTTCCTCTCTGGGTTGGGGGCTGCCTGGGGGGACGGCGTCGGGCGCGCCGCTCATGCCATCGAATGCAGCCCGATCATGTTTCCCTCGGTATCGAGCACCAGCGCGAAGAAGCCGTGCTCGCCGATGGAAGTCTTGTCCTTGTGGATGCTGCCGCCTGCGCGGGCCGCCTTGACAGCCTCCACGCCGCAGTCCTTGCAGCTGAAGTAGACGATGGTGCTGTTGCCGCCGGAGGCGAGCCCCTGCATGCGGATCAGGGCGCCGGAGATGCCGCTCGCGCCCTGCTGCTCCATCGGGAACGCCCACATCTCCATGCCGGGCATTTCCATGCGCGCGAGCGTGAAGCCGAACACGGCCTCGTAAAACGTCTTCGCACGCTTCATGTCCTGCACGTAGATCTCGAACCAGCCGACGGGATTGCTCATGGAGATGCTCCGCGTGCAACGCGATTGCGCACACTATGCCTTGCGCGTGCGGAATTCAACCACCGCGGGCACGGGCGAGGGTCCGGTCGGCGGGTACGCATTCGTCCGCCGGCGGGCCTACAATTTCCGTTCCCCAGGGAGACAAGACAACGCAAGTCAAGGAGGAAGACATGACCATCCGCATCGGCGACGAGGCCCCGGACTTCACCGCGGAAACCACCCAAGGCAAGATCCGCTTCCACGAGTGGATCGGGAACGGCTGGGCGATCCTCTTCTCGCACCCCAAGGACTTCACGCCCGTGTGCACCACGGAGCTGGGCTACATGGCCAAGCTCAAGCCCGAGTGGGAGAAGCGCAACACGAAGATCATCGGCCTCAGCATCGACCCGGTGAGCGACCACCAGCGGTGGCTGAAGGACATCGAGGAAACGCAGGGCAGCGCGGTCAACTACCCGCTCATCGGCGACTCGGACCTGACCGTCGCCAAGCTCTACGACATGATCCACCCGAACGCGAGCGGCGGCACACGCAGCGCTGCCGACAATGCCACCATCCGCTCCGTGTTCATCGTCGGCCCGGACAAGAAGGTGAAGGCGATGCTGGTCTATCCGATGAGCGCCGGCCGCAACTTCGACGAGGTGCTGCGGCTCCTCGACTCGCTGCAGATGAACGCCAAGTACGCCGTCGCGACGCCGGTGAACTGGAAGCCGGGCCAGAACGTCATCATCCCGACCTCGGTGAGCGACGAGGAGGCCCGCAAGAAGTATCCGCAGGGATTCAAGACGCTCAAGCCGTACCTGCGGGTGGTGGAACTGGCGGACTGAGGGATTAGCCTTCCGGGCTGCAGCAACGCGAACCACGACGCCTCCTGGAGCTGCCTCCAGGAGGCGTTCTCTCGAGATGTGCGCGGCGCATCGGCGCCTATGCCGCTTTCCTGAAAGGCGTCATCCGCGGGCGCGCCTTCCGGGGCGCCTGCCAAAGTCCCACTTCACCTGCGCCGCCATCCACGACTCGGGGGTGGTGCGAGTGACCAAACCAACCCGGATCGCCATGTCGGCGTTCATCATTTCGCCGCCTTGCCCTGCCAGTGCCCATCCTTCACCGCGTCGAGCGCGAACCGGCGCACGATGTCATAAGTGACCTGCGCGGCGAGCCCCAGCGGCCGGTTTGACGGCCGTGCGAGCGCCACCAGCCGCGTGATCGCGGGATTCACGATGCGCCGCGCGCGGACCGTGCCGGGCCTGAACAGCTGCTCGACGGCGGGAGAGTTCGTGATGGTCGCGGCGAGCCCCTCGCGCACCAGGCTCACGATCGTCGTGACCGAGTGCTGCTCGTAAGCGACGTCCAGCGAAAGCCCGGTTGCCCGCGCCGCCTCGTCGATCACACGGCGCGTGTGGAACGTGCGCGGCGGCAGCGCCAGCCGCAGGCGCGCGGCTTGCGCGAATGAAACGGTGGCGCGCCCCGCGGCGCCGCCATTGCGCCGCTCGACGAGCAGCAGTGATTCGCGCAACAGCAAGTCGTAATCCACGTCCGCCAGCGCGGCCCCGATCGGCACCACGCCAAAGTCGATCGATGCCGCCTGCAGGCTGCGGCCGTTCTCCAGCCTCGAGCCGTCCTCGACACGCAGCTCGACAAGCGGATGGTGGCGCTCCAGCTCGCGCACCACCTTCGGCACCAGCATCGAGGCGACGCTCGGCGGCAACGCGATCGTCACGACGCCCGACGCAACGTCCTGCCCCGACGTTATCTCCGCGTGCACGTGCGACAGGCGCTCGAGCATGCCGCGCGCGATGCCATAAAGGCGCAGGCCGCTTTCGGTGAGGATGACGCCCTTGCGCGAGCGTTGCAGCAGGCACGCGCCGACGGAAGCTTCGAGCATCGCGATCTGCCGGCTCAACGCCGGTTGCGCGACGTGCGTGCGCAAGGATGCCGCGCTGAAGGATCCCGCGTCGCTCACGGCGACGAGATAGCGCAGCTGGCGCAGCGAGATGGGGGGAGAGCTCGCGTGTTCCATGCCTTCGCGGCATGGTACGCCGTGCGTTTTTGATATTTGAGCGGGAAATGCCCGCACAACATACTCGCCGGGTCTCGCGATGCGGCCGCCATCGAGGCGGCACGCTTCTTCAGGGCGCGCGGCTCGTCGCCGCACGGCGACTCTCGGGAGACGGCGTCGCGGACCCAGGCGCACACGGCTTGCAACCACCATGCAAGGTACGTGAAAGGAAACATCCATGAAGACCCCCACCTGGACCGCGACAGCGGCCCTCGTCAGCGCAGGCTTCGCCGTGATTCCAACCTCCGCGCTCGGCGTCACGAAATCAAACCCCGTCTGTCCCGTCGAAGACGCGTTCTACAGCCCCGGCAACGGAGAGGATGTGGTCGCCCCGGCGGGTTTCACCGTTTCCGTTTTCGCCAAGGACCTCAACTTCCCCGTCGGCGTCGCATTCCGCGGCAACGCGAAGAGCTTCCAGGTGTTCGTGCTCGAGTCGGGTCACGGGCTGCCGAGCCGCTGCAATGACGAGACGAGTCCCGCGGTCGGAGGGCTCACCTCCCCCACCAATCCGTTCACGCCCGACATCCTGGTCTTCGACCAGAACGGCATGCAGGTCGCCGGTCCGCTCGCCAAGCCGACGACGCCGGGCGCGGGCCTGCTGCCCCACGGCCCCTCGATCGGCATCGGCTTCGAGCGCGGCTTCCAGGGCGGGCGTCTCTTCGTGACCGACTCCAACCAGGCGATCCGCACGCCGGGCGCGCAGAACAACAGCTCGCGCATCGCGATGGTCGATCCCGCCACGGGCGCGGTGACGCCTTTCATCGAAGGACTTCCGACCGGTGACCATCCTGCCGAGCAGATCGCCTTCAAGGACGGGTGGATCTACTGGTCGCAGGGCTCGACCACGAATTCGGGCGTGGTGGGACGCGACAACGGCGGCGGCACGAACCAGCAGGACATCCCCTGCCAGGACATCACGCTCAGCAACAACGTGTTCGATTCCGGCGGAGGCGTCACGACGAGCGGCTATTCGCCGTTCGGCACCACGAACCCCGGCGGCACGGTGAAGGCGTTCACCAGCGCGACCGGCCCGGGCATCTGCGATGGCGCCATCCTGCGCGCGAAGCTGGACGCGAAGAATCCCAAGGGCACCGTCCAGCCCGTATCGTGGGGCTATCGCAATCCCTACGGCCTGCGCTTCGCGCCCAACGACCACGCGCTCAAGGGCGCACTGCTGGTGAGCGAGAACGGCGAAGACGAGCGCGGCGCGCGGCCGGCGAACAATTCGCCCGACCGCCTCGCCATCGCACAGCAGAATCCGGATGGCAGCCCGGACTATCACGGCTGGCCCGATCGCTTCGGCTTCCTCGACTCGACGCAGGCGGTCTTCAATCCGGTCGGCGGCCCCGGTGACGACAACCCTGCGGCCGTGGTGGGCAAGCCGGTCCAGCCCGTGCTCGCCAAGCCGCCGCAGCCGATCACCGCGCCGATCGCGCTCGAGCCCGCCGACGTCGCCGTGGTGGGCCTCGACTTCGCGCCCAATTCGTTCGCCGTGGGCCCGGTGAAGCGCGGTGCGGTGCTCGTCTCGCGCGAAGGTGATTTCGGCTTCTCGAGGGCGAACGGGGGTCCGGAAGCCGGGCACGACATCGAGCTGGTGAACTTCAGCGGGTCGGGACAACCGTTGCGGCTGCAGCAGACGAAGTTCGCGTTCAACACGACGGGCGACCAGGCCTTCACGGATCCGGGCGTGCGTGGCATCAACCGCCCGACCGACGTGAAGTTCGGACCCGACGGCTGCGCGTACCTGGTCGACTACGGCGCGGTGCGCGACTTCGGGCAGTCCGATCCGGCGACGCGATTCAAGGATCTCGCCGACGCGCCGCTCGTGCAGATCCCGGGCACGGGCGTCATCTGGAAGATCTGTCCTGCAGCCAATGCGGCGAGGCACGACGACAACGACGATTGAGAGGAATCGCGCAGGCCGGAAAGCCACTCTTCGGGGTGGCTTTTCATTTTGTGCTGCCGCCAGCAAACGCGCACGCGGCACCCTCGACAGCGTTGTGCTTACGCCGCGTGAGCTTCCGACAGCGAGACGCCGCTGAACGATGACTCGCCAGTTATCTCTCGCGTAACGAAATGCGGCGCTTGATACCGCCGGGCCGCTGCTTCGTCCTCGAACTCCATTTCGAATATCGCGAGCCCTGCCCGGGGCCGCTCGTAGATGTCCAATGCGCCCCCGGCCACCGAATAGCGCCGTTTCAACGTGGCAACGCCGGGAAGCCTGGAGAGCTGCTCGAATTCCGCCGCGGTGAGGTAGAGGTTGGTAACCGGCTCGGATGCGGTCGAGGACTTCCCGTACTTCTTGCCGAACTTGAAGATGCAGAGACCATCCGGTCCCGTGGTCTTTCTCAGGCGCAACCGCGAGCCCTCGATGTAGAGATCCTCGATTTTCCGGAAAGGCACTGAGCTGAGATCTCCGGTGGCCGCCCGATCGACCAACCAGCGACGTTCGATCTCCATGGCCGAATATTTCGGGATGCTCGTCACGGGCGTGCCTCCGGGTCCGCGTTACTCGAGCCTGGCGGCCGCTTCGAGCTCGCTGAGCGCCGCAAGGTGGCGCCGGGAAGAGGCAGCACGTGGCTCGTTCAGCCGTTCCCGGATCGCCAAGGCCTGGAGAAAGAGCTCCCGGGCTCGCGAGAAATGCCCCTCCTCGACGAGACTGCGGCCCCAATGAGACAACGCGAAGTGCTCCAGGACTTCCCATGAATGCTCGCGCGCAAGGCGCAGGGCTTCCGCGAACATGGCGTTGGCCTCATCCCGAAAGCCCAGGTATTGGCTGGCCGTGCCAAACGCGAGGTAATACCAGCCGGCCGGCTCCGATGACAGGTGCTCCAGCACGGTAGATTGCAGGGGCCTTAGCAGATCTCGCCCTTCTGCCTCCTCGCGATTTGTCGTAAGCATGCTGGCCAGGTCGCCGGCATGCTCGATAATGGCCAAGGCATTCCCGTTCGCCCGCGCCTCCAGCAGTTCCTGACGAACGCGCTCGATGTCTTGCGCGAGCCTCTCCGGGTCTGGTGCGCTGTAACGCTGGAAGTGATCAGCCATGGCAAATGCTATCGCACCGCGTGCAAGCGGTACTTAGAGGTAATCCAGGCTCGGCACGCCGGCCTTTCCCTCGATGCATTGCGCGAGGTAGAGCGCCAGGCCGGCGTCGCCCGTCCAGAGGGTATAGCGGCCGCGGCCATGGCGCTCGCGCATCGCCTCGTATTGTCCGATGGCGTGCATCGCGAAGCGGCGCGCGCGCTCGAGCCAAATGGCCACACCCGTGCGCTCGTACAGTGCAAGGAAAGCGAGACCGTTTCCGGCGGTCCCATGGCAGAGGCCGAACCCCTTCGCGAGCGGGCCCGCTTCCCAGATGGTGTTGCCGGCCGCGGCTAGCATTTCTTCGAGATCCGCCGACTGATCTGGCGGAAATGGGGCAAACGCAGTGACGATTCCCGGCGCGCCATGGCACCACTGCACGAGCAGGTCGGTTCGGCCGGGTCGAGGCGTCCCGACTCCCTGCGGCCAGTTCGCCGCGCCCTGCTCGAAATGGCCAGTGACGCGCAGGGCTTCGACGCACCTTGCGTACAGCGCCTGGCGCCTGTCCGGTGCAAGCTGCGGCGCCGCGCGAAGGAGCGGATAGGCGTTTCCCACGAAGCCGTGGCCCGCGCCGATCAGCTGCACCACGTGGCCGTAGAGGTCCTGCGTCCACAGGTAAGCGGGCACATGGGGGCTTCGATGCCACGCGCCCCAGATGTCGTCGACATTTGCGAGGAGGACACTGCGCCATCCACCATCCCCGGTCCACTCCAGCATGTGCAGGGCAGCGACCATCGTGCCTGGTGCTCCCCAGAGCGCCTCGTTCGTGGGATGTCCGATGTTTTCCTCGATGACCGCATGCAGGCGATCGGCGAAGCGCCTCTCTCCGGTCATCCGGAACGCCACGACGAGCACGCCCGCCTCTCCCAGGAAATACGAGGGCACGACCTGGTGCGTGTCCGGCCTGGCGAGGTACTCGTCGTACGTTCGCCCGATGAGGTGGGCAGGATCCAGAGCCAGGCGTGCGAAGCCGCGCTGCGCAAGTCGCCACATCGCCCATAGCACCCCGGCCGAACCCAGGTAGAGGGACTTGCGCAGCGCGGCTTCGCAC
>DATMJE010000207.1:0-3256 GCA_035553995.1 Usitatibacter sp.
CACACGCGCTGGGCCACGCATGGCGGCGTCACCGAGCCCAATGCGCATCCCCATGTCTCGATGGGCGAGGTGGCGGTGGTCCACAACGGCATCATCGAGAACCACGAGGAGCAGCGCGCCCGCCTGCGCTCGCTCGGCTACACCTTCGAGTCCCAGACGGATACCGAGGTCGTGGCCCACCTCGTCCACCATCACTACAAGACCACGCGCGATCTCTTCGAGGCCACGCGGCTCGCCGCGGCGGACCTCCGCGGCGCCTACGCCATCGGCGTCGTGGCGCTCTCCGATCCGGAGACCATGACCGGCGCGCGCATGGGCTGCCCGCTCGTCGTGGGCCTGGGGGATACGGAGAACTTCCTCGCCTCGGACGTCTCCGCGCTCATCGCGCAGACGCGCCGGGTGATCTACCTCGAGGATGGCGATGTCGTGGCGCTCTCACGCTCGGGCGTGCGGATCGTCGACGGCGGCGGACGTCCCGTCGAGCGCACCGTCCACCTCTCGGAGCTGAGCGCCGACGCGGTCGACCTGGGCCCGTACCGCCATTACATGCAGAAGGAGATCCACGAGCAGCCGCGCGCGGTCTCCGACACGATCGAGGGCGTGGTCGACGGCGGCGTCGATATCGATCTGCTCTTCGGCAGCGGCGCGGAAGCAGCATTCCGCCAGGCGAGCGGCGTGCTGATCCTCGCCTCCGGCACCAGCTACTACGCGGGACTCGTCGCACGCGCCTGGATCGAGACGCTGGCCCATCTGCCGTGCAACGTCGAGCTGGGCCACGAGTACCGCTACCGCGATTCGATCCCCAATGCGTCGCAGCTGGTGGTGACGATCTCGCAATCGGGCGAGACGCTCGACACCATGGAGGCGCTCAAGCGCGCGAAGGAGCTCGGCCACGCGCAGACGCTTTCCATCTGCAACGTGCGCGAAAGCGCCATTCCGCGCGCCTCGCGCTTCGTCTTCTACACGCGGGCCGGCGCCGAGATCGGGGTGGCCTCGACCAAGGCTTTCACGACGCAGCTCGTATCGCTCTTCACGCTGGCCCTGGCACTCGCCAAGTCGCGCGGGCGGCTCGATGCGCAACGCGAAGCCGAGGCCGTCGGGCAGCTGCGCTTCGTGCCCGGCCATATCCAGCATGCATTGAACCTCGAGCCGCAGATCCAGGCGTGGGCGGAGCGTTTCGCGGAGCGCGAGCACGCGCTCTTCCTCGGCCGCGGCATCCACTATCCGATCGCGCTCGAAGGGGCTCTCAAGCTCAAGGAAATCTCCTACATCCACGCCGAAGCGTATCCGGCGGGGGAGCTCAAGCACGGCCCGCTGGCGCTCGTCGATGCCGCCATGCCCGTGGTCGTGATCGCGCCGAACGATTCCCTGCTGGAGAAGGTGAAGTCCAACATGCAGGAAGTGCGCGCGCGCGGCGGCGAGCTGTATGTCTTCGCCGATCTCGACAGCCACTTCACGGAGAGCGAGGGCGTGCACGTGATCCGCACGCCGCGGCATGCGGGCCTGCTCTCGCCGATCGTGCATTCGATCCCGGTGCAGCTGCTGGCGTACCACACCGCGCTCCGGCGCGGCACCGACGTGGACAAGCCCCGCAACCTGGCGAAGTCGGTCACCGTCGAGTAGCGGCGACCGGCGTGGCGCGCGAAATGCCGCGCGTCTCGCCGATCTTCATCACGTCGAACACGTCCGCCGCAAGTCCCGCTTCGGTGCGAAGGCGCGCCAACACCCGCGGCGGCTCGTCCATCGGCTCGTCGGTCAGTCCCTCGAAGGTGCCCCAATGCATCCCGATTGCGCGCGCGGCCCGTAGGTCCTCGCGCACGCGCATCGCGTCGGGCACGTTCACGTGCATCGCCTGCATGAACCAGCGCGGCTCGTACGCGCCGATGGGAATGAGCGCGAGGTCGAAGGGTCCCAGGCGTGCGCCGATGTCCTGCGTGTCGCGCGAGTAGCCGAGGTCGCCCGTGTGGATGATGCGCAGCCCGCCCGCTTCGATCACCCAGCCGCCCCACAGCGTCTGGTTCGCGTCCCACAGCGTGCGCTTGCTCCAGTGCTGCACCGGCACGAGCGTGAAGCGGGCTTGCCCGGTATCGCGCTGCTGCCACCAGTCGTATTCCTCGACGCGGTCCATGCCGTTGTCTTCGAACCACGACTTGAGCGCGAGCGGCACGAGAAAAAGCGGCGAGCCGCCCGGCTGCTCGGCCAGCGCCCTGACGGAAGGAAGGTCGAGATGGTCGTAGTGGTTGTGCGAGACCAGGACCACATCGATGTGCGGCAGCTCGCCCACCGCGAGGGGCAGCGGCACGATGCGCTTCGGTCCCGCGAACGACACGGGCGAGGCTCGCGGCGAGAATTGTGGATCGGTGAGGATGTTCAGGCCGCCCATTTGCAGCAGGAACGTCGCGTGGCCGATCCAGGTCAGGCGCGGCTCGCCACCGCCCTCCTGCAAGGCGTGCACATCAGTCTTCACTGCGGGCAGGTTCCAGCCCCCCGGCGGCGCATGCGGCACCCCATCGCGGAGTTGCTCCCATTTCCAGCGCCAGAAACCGCCGTGTTCGGGATGCGGATAGCTGTTGTGGAAGCCGGCGCGATCGTGATGCGGCGTCGAGGCCGCGAGGGCGGCGGTCATCAGGAGGACAGGCCAGCTTCGCAGCATGGGGGAAGCCCGATCGCGGACCGGGCACAATAACGCGATGGACACGAATCCGGCAAAGGGGCCGCTCGCGGGCCTGCGGGTGGTCGAGATGGGCACGCTCATCGCGGGCCCTTATTGCGCGCGGCTGCTGGCGGAGTTCGGCGCCGAGGTGATCAAGATCGAAACCCCGGGCGAGGGCGATCCGCTGCGCAAGTGGCGCAAGCTCCACGAGGGCAACTCGCTCTGGTGGTACGCCCAGGCGCGCAACAAGAAATCGGTCGCCGTGAACCTCAAGGACCCCGAGGGCCAGGCCATCGTGCGCGACCTCGCCGCCGGTGCCGATATCGTGGTCGAGAATTTCCGCCCCGGCACGATGGAGAAGTGGGGCCTCGGTTTCGAGCGCCTGCGCGAGCCCGACGGCCAGCAAATCGTGCGCGAGCTCGCGCGCGGCGCGGACATCGTCGTCGAGAACTTCCGGCCCGGAACGATGGAGCGATGGGGGCTCGGTTACGAGGCGCTCGGCCGCGACAACCCCGGGCTCGTCATGGTGCGCCTGTCGGGCTTCGGGCAGACCGGTCCCTACAAGGATCGCCCCGGCTTCGGAGCGATCGGCGAGTCCATGGG
>DATMJE010000208.1:0-14780 GCA_035553995.1 Usitatibacter sp.
TGTCGACGGCGGAGATCTGCCAGGAATCCTCGTCGAGGTAGAAGACGCGCTTGGAGTAGATGTGGCTCGTGCCGGGCTTCAGCGTCGCTTCCACGACCCACACGCGGTGCAGCTCATAGCGGGCGATGTCCTGGTTCACGTGGCCGGGCTTGAGGATGTCCGTGTACTTCAGCTTCGGATCGGACAGCGCGTAGGAGTTGTACGGGATGTACATCTCCTTCTTGCCCACGAGCTTCCAGTTGTAGCGGTCGGTCGCGCCGTTGTACATGCCGAAGTCGTCGTTGGTGCGCAGGCCGTCGGCCGCCGTCCCCGGATTGTCGTAGGCGACGTTGGGGGCGAGGCGCACGCGGCGCTGGCCGGGGTTGTAGGTCCAGGCGCTGCGCGGCTCCTTCGCCTGGTCCACGGTCTCGTGCACCAGCAGGATCTGGCCCGCAAGGCGCGCCGGAGCCATCACCGATTGCAGGTAGTTCAGCTTCTTGTTGGCCTCGCGCGCCGCGTCGGGCTTGGAGCAGTTGCCGTACGAGAAGTCGTACTCGTAGTCGAACTTCACCACCGTGTAGTCCCCGGTGCGCGTGACCGCGGCCTGGTCCCAGGACAGCCCATAGGTGTCGCCCGCGTAGCGCAGCTCGGTGTTCCAGATCGCCTCGTTGCCGTTCTTCGGGATCGGGAACGGAACGCCGCCCTTGCATCCGGCCACGCCGTTGCCACCCTCGGACAGCGTGGCCCTGGCGGCGCACTGCTTCGTTTCCTCGTAATGGCACTGCGGGAAGGAGGCCGTGCGGCGCGTCTGGTAGATCGGCAGCTTGTAATCCGGATATTTCTTGATCATCGCGACCGTGCCCGCCGAGAGCTGGTCCTTGTACTTGTCGACGTTGCCCTGGTCGATGGTGAGCTGCACCTTGTCGTCGGGGAAGGGATCGGGATAGTGGCCCCCGGGCACGTAGCCGGCGACAGGCTTGGTGATGCCGCCATCCCAGGCGGGGATGGTGCCCGCCGCGTTGCCGGCCTTCTCGGCGCCCATCGGCGTGAGCGTGGTGCCGAGCTTCGCCAGGTCGGCCGCGCCCAGCTCCGCCAGGGCGGGCGTGGCGAACGCCGCGGCAACGGCGAGCGCAGCGAAGGATTTCATGTTGAGCATTGCACTCCTCCTTGGAATTCTCTTGTCGTCATCCGGGCGAAGGCCGGGATGACGAAGCGACTAGAACGAATAGCTCACGCTGACCGAGTAGAAATCGCGATCCTTGAGCGGGTTCGCGCCGATGCACCAGTTCGCCGGCTGGCCGGGCGGGATGCTCGATCCCGGAGGCGGCTGGTCGGTGCCGCAGAACGTGCGGCCGCCGAAGAAGTTGGTGAACTGCGCATCCACCAGCCAGCGGCGCTGGTATTCCCATGACACGCCGACCGATGCGGACTTCGTGTCCTCGTTGAAGGTCGGGCTCACGCCGTGCACGTCATGCGAGAACGCGAGGCGCGGCGACACGTTTCCGCCCATGAAGAGGTTCGAGTATTCGAGGCGGCCCACGAGGCGATATCCCCACGAGAAGTCGGTGAGGAAGCCCGAAGGCTGGACCGAGAACGCGCTCGCGACGACCGAGCCGAACTGCGTGGCCGGAAGCTGCACGCCGGGGCCGGCGAATTTCTGGTCCTGCGGCAGGTTGTGGAACCAGGTGAAGCCCGCCTCGCCGACGACCACGAGCTGGTCGGCCTTGAGGACCGTCGGCCACGACTTGGTCCCGGTGAACTGCAGCTGGCTCATCTTCAGGCGCTGCCAGCCCTGGATCCCCGTGCCGTCGGGCACGAGCGCCGCCGCCGTCGCACCCGCCGGCGCGCCGGGAATCTGCGTGAAGCCGGTGATGAGGTTGGGCAGGCCGAGAGACGCGAGCACGAGCTCGGGCGTGGACAGCTGCGCGGGCTGGTTCGGGCGATACGAATACTCCCCCTGCCAGGCGATGCCGTACGGGCCCTGCGTGTTGAAGCTCACGCCGTAGAGCTTGATGTTCTCCGGGTAGTCGACGAAGTAGTTCGCGGTGCCCGTATGGCACAGGGCACGCAGCGCGGGCTGTGCGCAGATCGGGTTTTGCAGCGGCGAGCCGGTAAGGATCGAGCTCGGCGTGCCCTTCACGGCGGAGACGAACGGAAGCCGGCTATGGTAATTCTCGAAATAGAAGCCGAACTCCGTGTTGTTGAACTCGTGCGCGAAGTAGCGGAACGCCACGCCGTACTGGCCGGAATCGCTCGGGTTGTGGTCCGGCGTGCGCGGGATCCACAGCGAAGCGGCGGGGTCGAACGGCCCGAACAGCGCCTGTGCGGTCGCGCTGATCACGGGAATGCCGGGCGGCACGGGGTTCGAGAGCGGGAAATGCTCGTCGCGCCGGCGGCCGAAGGACAGGATCACCTTGTCGGCATCGTCGGAGATCGTGTCGACGTTCGAGAAGTACGAGCCCTTCGGATCGATGCGCGTCTTGTCGAAGTTGGTGAGGTAGAAGCCCTCGATCGCGGCGGACTTGCTGATCTCGAAGCTGCCCCACACGCCCGCGGTGGGCACGAAGGCCTCCTTGAGCTCGGAGCCCGGCAGCCGCAGCTTCGCGACGTCCACCGGGTTGATCACGTTGATGCCGTTGGGAATGAAGGTGCTCTCGCCCCAGCTGATCACCTGGCGGCCGGCGCGCACGCGCGTGGTGTGCCCCATGGGCTCGAAGGTGCCGAAGACGTAGCCGTCGAGGCCGACCACGTCCTGGCCCAGGCGATCGCGGCCCGTGGGGCCGAGCTTGTCGCTGTCGTGCAGGTCGAAGTCGTAGAAGGCACTGCCGCGGCCGAAGAAGCCCCAGTTGCGGTAGCGCACCTCGAGGTCGGCGGTCGCCTTGACGACGTTGGCGAACGGATGCCCCTGGTCGAAGTTGAGGTCGCCGTTGTCCTCGTTCACCGAGCGCGACGTGCCGCCGTTCGCGATGCCGATGAGCGACTGGTCGCGCTGCTGCGTCCGGACGGAAATGCCGTAGCTGATGGTGGTATCGAGGCTGGTGCGAATGCCGTTGTCGAACTCGAACTGCAGGGCGAAGGCGGGCGTCGCGCCGAGCAGCGCGATCGCCACGGCGAGCGGCCTCGCGGCGGGCCGGAGGGCATTGTTCATCGGACGTTTCTCCTCGGTCTTATGAATTCGTTCTGGAAACGGTCGAGCGGCGAAAAGAGCGGACTTCAGGCGCGGCTATTGTGCATTCAAGCCAGCGCCTCGAAAAGGCCCGCGGCACCCATGCCCGTGCCGATGCACATCGTGACCATGCCGTAACGCTTGCCCGTGCGCCTCATTCCGTGCACGAGCGTGGCCGTGCGGATGGCCCCCGTCGCTCCCAGCGGATGCCCCAGCGCGATGGCCCCGCCCTGGGGATTCACCTTCGCAGGATCGAGCCCGAGATCGCGGATCACGGCCAGCGACTGCGCCGCGAATGCCTCGTTCAGCTCGATCCAGTCGAGGTCGTCCTGGCGCACGCCCGTGGCCTCGAGCACCTTGGGGATCGCCTTGATGGGGCCGATGCCCATGATCTCCGGCGGGACACCCGCGACGGCAAATCCCGCGAAGCGCGCGAGCGGCTTCATTCCGTAGCGTTTCATCGCCGCCTCGCTCATCAGCACCACGGCCGCGGCGCCGTCCGACATCTGCGAGCTGTTGCCGGCGGTGACCGAGCCGCGCGCCGCGAAGACGGTGCGGAGCTTGGCGAGCGATTCCATGCTCGAATCGGGACGCGGGCCTTCGTCGTTCTCGGCCTTCTTCGTGCGCCGGTCGATGGTGCCGCTCGCGAGGTTGGGACTCGCGGTCTCGACCTCGTACGGCAGGATCTCGTCGCGGAAAGCGCCTTCGGCGATGGCTTTCGCCGCCTTGCGGTGGCTCTCGACCGCGAACGCGTCCTGGTCCTCGCGCGACACCTTCCAGCGCTGCGCGACCTTCTCCGCGGTGATGCCCATGCCGTACGCGATGGCGACGTTCTCGTTGCTCTCGAAGACCGCCTCGTTGAGCGCGATCTTGTTGCCCATCATCGGCACCATCGACATCGACTCGGTGCCCGCGGCGATCATCACATCCTCCTCGCCCGTGCGGATGCGGTCGGCGGCGAGCGCCACGGCCTGCACGCCCGAGGAGCAGAAGCGGTTGATCGTCATCGCCGGCACGCTGTCGGGCAGCCCCGCCAGCAGCACCGCGATGCGTGCGACGTTCATGCCCTGCTCCGCCTCCGGCATCGCGCAGCCGACGATCACGTCGCCGATCTCGTGCGCGTCGAGCCCCGGCACCTGCGCCACCGCGCCCTTGAGCACGTGGGCCAGCATGTCGTCGGGCCGCACGTGGCGGAACATCCCGCGCGGCGCCTTGCCGACGGGCGTACGAACCGCTGCGACGATGTAAGCATCCTGGATCTGCCTGCTCATCTGCTTCTCCTTTTTGTCATGCCCACCGCCGCAGCGCGACGCCGGGCCTGTCATCCCGGCCGTCGCAGCGCGACGATGGGCCGGGATCCAATCTCACTCGCAAATGCCGCCCGGAACCGCCGGCGCAAGCTCGGCCGGCGTGATTCTGCGTCCCAGGAGCTTCGTGTAATCCATCGCGGTGAACCTGTACGCGGCCGTGACGTCGTACTGGCGCGGAAGCGGCGGGTCGCGCAATTCGTCGCACCAGGCCGCCGTCTTCTGCCATGCCGGCGCCGCGGGAGAGAAATTCGCGAGCCGCCATTCCGCGGCTTTCACGGTCGACTCCCGGACCTGGCGCCAATAGCTCGCGCGCGACGACGACAGCCACGAGCCGCCGATGACCGAATCGAGCAGCCGTGTGAATCCCCGGGACTGCTCCTCGCTGCGAACGAACGATGTGACCGCACGATCGATGGTCGCGGCGCGCGAGACGAGCGCCCTTCCGGGACGATCGATGCGGTCTTTCTGCGTCAACATCTCCACGACACCGAGCGCATAAGCGTCCGCATTGGCGCGCCGCTCCGCGAACCCGATGCCCGCCTTCACGCCGAACCAGAACGTGAAGCCGAGCGCGAGCAGCAACACCGCAAGCGGCGCCCACGGATGCCAGCGCAACGTGGGTGAAGGCTGCAGGTAGCGGCGGAATGAGGCGGCGCGCATTTTCTCGTCGTTGTTCAGTTTCGCAGCGCCTTGCCGCTCTCGAGCATGTGCTGGATGCGCTGCTGGGTCTTCTCGGTCTTCGCAAGGGCCACGAAGTGGCGCCGCTCGAGGTCGAGCAGCCATTTCTCGTCCACCACGCTGCCGGGCTCGACGTCGCCGCCGCACAGCACCTCGGCCACGCGTGAGGAGATGTCGTAGTCGTGCTCGGAGATGAAGGCGCCCTCCTTCATGTTCACCAGCAGCATCTTGAGCGTCGCGATGCCGGTATCGCCCTGCACCGGGATTTGCGGGTTCGGCAGCGCCGGCCGCACGCCCGATTCGGCCATCGCGCGCGCCTGCTGCTTCGCCACGTACAGCAGCTCCGCCGGATGGAAGACGATCACGTCCGAATCGCGCAGGTAGCCGCGCTCGCGCGCATCGATCGCCGAGGTGGAGGTCTCGCCCATCGCCACCTGCTTGAACACGCGCTGCAGCTCGGGAAAGGCATCGCCGCCCTTCGCCCAGGCGGCCACGCGCTGCGCAAGCTCCTTGAGACCCCCGCCCGCGGGCAGCAGTCCCACGCCCACTTCGACCAGGCCGATGTAGCTCTCCAGCGCCGCGACCGCACGTTGCGAATGCATCACGAACTCGCAGCCGCCGCCGAGCGCCATGCCCTCCACCGCGGCAACGGTCGGCACCAGCGCGTATTTGAGGCGCTGCGAGGTCTGCTGGAAAAGCGCCACCATCTGCTCGAACTCGTCGAACTTGCCGGCCTTGAGCGATTCCAGCGCGGCCTTCAGGTTGGCACCGACGGCAAACGGCGCCTCGTGCCAGATCACCAGCGCGTCGAAGTTGCGCTCCGCTTCGTCGAGCGCGCGGTTGAGCCCCTGCAGCACCTCGCTGCCGAGCGCATGCATGCGGCTCTTGAAGGAAACGATCGCGATGCGGTCGCCCATGTGCCACAGGCGCACGCCGTCGTCCTCGAACACGGTGATGCCGCGCTCACGCGGCTTCTCGCCGATGAGCATCTCGGGGAAAAGCTGGCGTTCGTAGACCGGCAGCAGCGAGCGCCCGATCATCTTGCCGGTGGTCGCCGAATACGAGCCTTCGGGCGAATGCACGCCGGTGCGGCCGTCGTTGACCCACTTCGGCAACGGCGCCTTCGCCATGGCTTTGCCCGCGGCGATGTCCTCGTCGATCCACTTCGCCACGCGCTGCCACCCGGCCGCCTGCCAGATCTCGAATGGCCCGCGCTGCCAGCCGAAGCCCCAGCGGATCGCGAAGTCCACGTCGCGCGCCGAATGCGCGATGTCCGCGAGGTGCACCGCGACGTAGTGGAAGAGATCGCGATAGATCGCCCACAGGAACTGCGCTTGCGGATGCGCGGAGGTGCGCAGCTTGCCGAGCTGCTCCGCGGGATTCTTCTCCTTGAGGATCGCCTGCACCTCGTCGGCGACCACGCCCGCGGAGGGGCGATAGTCCTGCTTCGCGAGGTCGAGGACGTGGATGTCGCGGCCCTTCTTCATGTAGATGCCGGCCTTGGTCTTCTGGCCGAGCGCGCCCTTGGCGATGAGCGCTGCCATCCATTCGGGCGCGTGGTAGAAGGCCGCCCACGGGTCCGCCGGAAGCGTGTCGCCCATGGTCTTCACCACGTGCGCGAGCGTATCCAGCCCGACGACGTCCGCCGTGCGGAACGTGGCGCTCTTCACGCGCCCGATGGCGGGACCGGTGAGCGCATCGACCTCGTCGAAGCCAAGGCCGAACTCCTTCGTGTGGTGCATCGTGGCGAGCATCGAGAAGACGCCGACGCGATTGGCGACGAAGTTCGGCGTGTCCTTGGCGCGCACCACGCCCTTGCCGAGCGTGGTCACGAGGAAGGTCTCGAGGCGGTCGAGCATCGAGGGATCCGTATCCGGCGTGGGGATCAGCTCCACGAGGCGCATGTAGCGCGGCGGGTTGAAGAAGTGGATGCCGCAGAAGCGCTTGCGAACACCGGCGGGCACCGTCTTCGCGAGCTCGGTGATCGAAAGCCCGGAAGTGTTGGAAGCGAAGATCGCCTCGGGGCCCAGGTGCGGCGCGACCTTCTCGAAGAGCGCCTTCTTCCAGTCCATGCGCTCGCTGATGGCCTCGATCACGAGGTCGCATTCGGCCAGCAGCGGCAGGTGCTCGTCGTAGTTCGCGGGGATGATCTGGCGCGCGACCTGGGGCACGGCGAGCGGCGACGGGCTCAGCTTTGCGAGGCCGTCGATCGCCTTCCTCGCGTTCGCGCTCTTGTCCTTGCCCTCCGCCGCCAGCTCGAAGAGGTATGGCTGCACATTCGCATTGGCGAGGTGTGCCGCGATCTGCGCGCCCATCACGCCCGCGCCCAGCACGGCCGCCTTGCGGATGAGGATGCGGTGCGGCTCGTTGCGCAGCACCTGCTGCCGCAATGCCTGCGCCTCGCGGCGTCCCAGCTCGATGGTGCTGTCGGTCATTTCAGATCTCCACGGTTGCGCCGGGGACGAGGCGCCGCTGGCGCCGTTCGTCCACTGCGACATAGGTAAGTTGTGCCTCCGTGACCTTCACCGCTTCCGTGCCGGTCTGGCGCCGGCGCTGGGCGAATACTTCCACATCGACGGTGATGGAGGTGCGGCCGACCTTCAGGACCCGCGCGTAGAAGCTCACGAGGTCGCCGACGAAGACCGGCTCCTTGAACACGAACGAATTCACCGCGACGGTGACGATGGGGCCCTGGGCCCGGTCCCACGCGGCGACGCTGCCCGCGATATCGACCTGCGCCATCACCCAGCCGCCGAAGATGGTGCCGTGGGCGTTGGTATCCGCCGGCATCGGCACGATGCGCAGGACGGGCTGCTCGCCTTCGGGAAGGGTCGTCGGGGTCGTCATGGCGGGGGATCGATTCAAACGAGCGTTTGAATTCTACCCCGGTTCGGAAAGTGCGTCACACGAAGATGCAAATTCCGTTTCGCACGACGACGAGCCTTCAGGCCGCCTGGCGAAAGGGAGGGAACCCGGCATAAGCATCGGCCCACTGTGCACCAGGAGGTTCGCCGCGCAGCAGGCAACCCTTGGGCTTGATGTAGCTCTGTATTTGTCGTGCTGGACGCTCATGCCAGCTGATGTTGAAGGCAGCCAGCTTCGGGAAGAACTGCAGTTCGCTGTAGGGAAGATGGTTGTGAATCCAATAGGCGAGTGAGCGCCAGTCCTTTCCTGCGGCATACCTGTCGGCGAACCAGGGGATCACGATGCACGCGGTGGCACCTTTCAGCCCATCGGCGTCGAGCCGATCCCAGATGTGACGAGCGAAGTTCTTCTCGTTCGACGCGCAGTTGTGTCCGCGCTCGTTGCAGAGCGCATTGATCGAGGGGGATCGATAACCGGACCTCACCGCAATGCGCCCGAACGTGGCATTCAGCGGCTCGAGAAGGTCCTGGCAGAGGCGAGACCCGGCCTCGATCGCGAGATCCGGGTCCTCGGGAACATTCGCGCTGCCGTAGAAATTCGCGACCTCGCTATACAGGAAGTCGCGGAAAAAGAACGACTGCGACAAGCGCACACGACCCAGCTCTTCGAGTGAATCAAGCGACTTCGGTGAGCGCATTGCGTCAACCTCCGCAGAAACGGATACGTGGGTCTTGAACAGCGCGCTTCCCCTGGGCCCCGCAGTCGCGGCCCTTGGGCGTCTTCTACCATACCTGTCGCTGCGCGAGAGTATCGAAGCTGGCGGTTAAGCTGCTTCCTTCCAACGCCCGGCACGCTCGGCGAATGTCAGCCGCTCGATCGTGCGTTGCTCGTCGAGCTGGTTCAGGCGATCGATGAGATCGCGGATCCTCGCGTTGTTCTCTGTGTGTTCGAGATAGACGACGCGCACGAGTCGGTCCGCCCGAGTTGCTTGCGCAGGAACCGAAATTCGGCACCCGTCATACGCGGCTTGCGTGCGAATCGTCTTGCCGATCATGCGATGCAACCCTTCGACGTCGGCCGCTCGCGTCCTGCCGCGCGTATACACCCTTCGAGCTGGAAACTCTTACCGATTCACATTCCCCAGGCACAAAAAGCCCTCGCCCAGCTGTCTTGGGTACCCGGGTAAAACCCGCGAAACCTACCCGGGAAAATTTTTTTGGGAAAAATCTCCCAAATTTAGAATTTGGTGGTAATGTGCAGTCA
This sequence comes from Usitatibacter sp., assembly GCA_035553995.1. Lineage (GTDB taxonomy): Bacteria > Pseudomonadota > Gammaproteobacteria > Burkholderiales > Usitatibacteraceae > Usitatibacter. The sequence continues at coordinate 9,262 of DATMJE010000208.1, forward strand.
CAGCTTTGTCACAGAGCTGCTCCAACCCCCCTAAGGAGACACTGTGAACAACGTAGTGGCCTCAGCACGCCTGTTCGCCAGGGCCCCGGCCCCCCTTCATTGCGGGGTCCTGGCGGAAGCGCGGTATCTCGAACAATCGCAACCGCGCGGGCTCATCGACGCCCTCGCGGCGCAGGGCCACCGCGTGAGCGTGGTCGACACCGCCGCCGGCGTCCTGAACGTGGACGACCCGCGCTGGCTCGACGGCCTGGATGTGGTCGTCGCCCGTGGCCGCAGCCCCGAGCTGCTGGCGCGCCTCGCGGCCGCCGAAGCCGCGGGCATTCCCACGCCGAACCGGCGCCGGGCCATCGCCTCCGTGCTCGACAAGGCCCACATGGCCACGGTCCTGCATGCGGCGGGCATCCCGACCCCGCAGACATGGGTGGGCGGCATCGCCCAGCTGCGCCGCGAGATCCCGCGCTCGGCCTACCCGATCGTCGTGAAGCCGGTCTTCGGCGACAACGGGCGCGACATCCGCATCGTCGACACGCCCCAGGCGCTCGAGCAGCTCGCATGGTCGGAGCCGTCCGCCATCGCACAGCGCTACGTCGCCAACGACGGCTTCGACGTGAAGCTCTACGTGATCGGCATGAGGGTGTGGGCGATGCGCAAGCCTTCGCCCCTGCATGCCGGCACGGCGCCGACCACGCCGCTGGTCGTCTCGCCCGCCTGGCGCGACCTCGCGCAGCGCTGCGGCGAGGCCTTCGGCCTGCGGCTCTTCGGCGTCGATTGCATCGAATCCAGCGGTGGCCTCGAGGTGATCGAGGTCAATGATTTCCCCAACTATACGGGCGTGCCGGCCGCGGGCGCGCTCCTCGCCACGCATGTTCTTCAACACGTACAGGCAAGGAGACCCGCATGAAGGTCGGCATCCTGATGATGGACTACTCCCAGACCCGCCGGCACTCGGTGATGCCGGACGTGGTGGACATACTCACCGACTGGGGCGTGACGGTCGACCTCATCTACCCCGAGCAGCAGCTCATCGACGTCGGCAACATCCGCGTCGAGCACGACCTCTACGTGCTCAAGGCCTCGAGCCCGCTCGCCATGAGCATGGCGGGCGCGCTGCACGCGATCAACGCGACGGTGATCAACCCGTATCCGGTCGCCGCCACGCTGCGCGACAAGATCGTGAGCGAGCGCGTGCTGCGCGCGGCCGGCGTGCCCACGCCCGAGACTTTCGTCTGCGACCGCGCCGAGCACCTGGCGCCGCTGCTGGCGCACGGGCCGCTGGTGATCAAGCCCTACCGCGGCTCGCGGGGCAAGGGAGTGCAGGTGATCTGGGACGCCGACGAGCTGGACGAGATCGCGAGCAACGACGGCCCGCTCTTCGCGCAGCGCTACTACAAGCCCGAGGGCCTCGATCGCAAGATCTACTGCATCGGCGGGCAGATCTTCGGCGTGGAGCGCGTCTGGCCTGCGCTCACCTACGAGGCGAAGGTCGGCCGCCCGTTCACGATCACGCCCGAGCTGCGCGACATCACGCTGCGCTGCGCGCGCGCCTTCGGCGTGGACCTGCTGGGCCTGGACGTGATCCTCAGCGACGGCAAGCCGTACGTGGTCGACGTGAACAGCTTCCCGGGCTTCAAAGGGGTTCCCGACGCGGCGCTGCGCCTGGCCGACTACATCTTTTCCGCCGCGGAGCGTCCGCGCAAGGCGCGCCCCGCGCATGTCCATGCAGCGCATGCGGAGCTCCGGCAATGAAAGCGGCGATCATCGGCAGCGGCCGCATCGGCTGCGGTTTCGCCGGCGAGCGCCTCGCGGCCGCCGGGTACGAGCTGGTCTTCATCGCGCGCAATGCATCCATGGTTGCGCACCTGAATCGCGTCAAACGCTACCGCGTGACGCTCGCGCAGGGCCGCACGCGCACGGAGCGCGTGGTCGAGGGCGTGCGCGCCGTCGACATCGCCGACCGCGCCGCGGCCGTCGCCGCGCTGGCGGAGGCCGCCATCATCGTGACGGCGGTGGGCGCCAACAGCCTCGAGTCCATTGCACCGCTGGTGGCCGAAGGGCTGCAGGCCCGCGTGACGCCGGTGAACCTCTTCACCTTCGAGAACGTGGCCGACGGCGGCGAAGTGCTGCGCCAGGCCGTTGCGCGGCACCTGCCGCAGGGCTTCGCCCTCGGGCGCTTCGGCTTCTCCGGCACGCTGGTGAGCCGCGCCGTCACGCAGCAGGTCGGCGATACCTCGTGTGACGAGCCCCTGGAATTCATCGGCGACCCGCCCGCGGATTTCGTCGTCGACGGCCGCCGCCTCGTGGAGCCGGTGCCGGCCATCCCGTCGATGGTGGTGGCGGAAAACTTCGCCGCGTGGATGCAGCGCAAGCTGTTCATCTTCAGCGCGGGACACGCCACCTGCGCCTACCTCGGGCACCTCAAGGGCTATCGCTACATCCATAGCGCCATCCGCGACGGCGAGATCCGCGCCGCGGTGCTGGAAGCGATGCGCGAGGGCCAGCAGGGGCTCGCTGCCGTGTACGGCGAGGAATTCGCCGGCGGTGCCGCGCACCTGGCCGAGATCGTCGAGCGCTTCGGCAATGCCGCGATCAACGATCCGGTAAGCCGTGTGGCGCGCGATCCCTCGCGCAAGCTCTCGTCGGGCGACCGCCTGATGGGTGCCGCGCGGCTCGCGGCGAAGGCGGGCGTGCATCCGCGCCAGCTCCTCCTCGCGGCCGCTGCCGCCTACTGCTTCCACGACCCGGCCGATGCGCACGCCGCGAAGCTGCAGGAAGAGATCCGCGTCTCGGGACTGAATCCCACCCTGCAACGCGTGAGCGGCGTGAAAGCCGGAGAGCGCCTCGGCCGCACGCTGGTCGGCGGCTGGCAGCGCCTCGCGCATCCCTGGCACGCCGACAGCGTGCTCCTCAGCCTGACGAAGATCGTGTGGGCCTAGGCCGCACGACGACGGAGACATCCATGAAAATCCACTTCTTCCTGAACGAGCGGGTGCACGCCGAGCCGAACCCGATCTTCGCCGACGCGATGCGCATCCTGCGCGAACGCGGCTTCGCGGTATCGAGCTGGATCGCGGAGGAGCAGCTCTGCGCCGCGGACGACTTCCCGCTGGACAACGACCTCTACGTGCTCAAGTCGCAGACCGAGCTGTCGCTCAGCCTCGCCGGCATCCTGCATCACCGCGGCGCGCACATCCTGAACCCGTACCCGGCGTGCGCGGCGCTGCAGAACAAGATCGTCGCGGCCAACCGCCTCGCGCAGGCGGGCGTGCCGCTGCCGCGAAGCTGGGTCACGGGCGACCTCACGCTGCTGCGCGACCTGGCCGCGCGCATGCCGCTCATCGCGAAGCCCTATCACGGCCATCGCGGCGCGGGCATCCGCGTGTTGCGCACGCCCGACGAGGTGCTCGAGCTGGGCCGTCCCGAGCAGCCGATGCTGGTGCAGGAGTTCATTCCCGGCACCGGCGCGGATCTCAAGCTGTATGTCGTGGGCGGCGAGGTGTTCGGCGTACGCAAGCAGTTCTCCGCCACGAGCTTCACCGGCTGGGGCAGCCCGTGCGAGGTGAGCCTCGAGCTGCGCGAGATCGCCCTGCGCTGCGGGCGCGCCTTCGGGCTCGGCCTTTATGGCCTCGACCTGGTGGAAGGACCGAGCGGCCCCGTGGTGGTGGACCTCAATTTCTCGCCGGGCTTCCGCGGCGTGCCGGACGCGGCCGAGCATATCGCCCGCTTCGTCGAGGACTATGCGTGCGGAAGGCGCACGTTGCCGGTGGAGCTGGAGCCGCTGGGCCCGTCGCGCGTTCCGCAGCGCCACTACTCCTCGCAGGCAGCGGCCTGACATGAGCGCCGCTGCCCCCGGGCGCGCCTGGCGCCAACGGCTCGCCCGCTGGAGCGGCGAGGTACGCCGCAACCCGACCATCGTCGCGATCTCGGCGGAGGGATTCCTCACGCGCCTGGGCTTCGGCATGGTGGGATTCGCCCTGCCGCTCTTCGCGCTGCACCTCGGCATGAGCCTCGCGGAAGTCGGCGGGCTCTACGCGCTGCATGGCGTGACCGTGCTCGCGGTGAAGCCGCTCATGGGCTGGGCGGCGGATCGCTTCGGCAGCAAGCGCACGCTGGTGCTCGCCGTGGCGCTGCGCTGCGCGGTGGGCCTGCTGTTCGTCTTCGCCTCGCTGCCATGGCATCTCTATGCGATCCGCGTGCTGCAGGGCGTGATGACGGCGGCGCGTGATCCCTCGGCGAGCGCGCTCATCGCGGTGCACGGCAACCGCAAGAGCATGGCGAGCGCCTTCGCCTGGTACTACACCGCGCGCGACGTGGGCCATTCGCTGGGCGCCGCGGCCGCGGGCCTCCTCATCGCCGCGACCGGCAGCTACCAGGGGGTCTTTGCGCTCGCCTTCATCACGTCCTGCGTGGCGCTGGTCTCGGTCGTGCGCTACGTCAGCGAGGCGCCGGCGAAGGCGCACGCGGATGCGGCTTCGGCCGCGCCGGCGCGCCCCATGCCGTCCTTCCGCGAGGCGTATGTTCCGCTGCTGCCGTACTTCGGCTTCGGCCTCATGGTCGCGGTGACCGCCGAGATGATGCGTGGCATCTTCCCCATCGTCGCGGTGCATTACGGCCACCTCACCGTCGCCGAGGCGGGCATCGCCGCGAGCGCCTCCAGCATCGCGATCCTCGGCGCGGGCCCGGCGTTCGCATGGCTCTCGGACAACATCCATCGCAGCGTCGGGCTCACCGCACGCAGCGTGGCGAACGCCGCCTCGTCGCTGCTCTACATCTTCGCCCCCGGCTTCGCCGGCTTCGTCGCCGGCCGCATGCTCGACGACGCCGGCAAGGCCGCCTTTCGCCCGTCGTGGGGTGCGACCCTCGCCGAGCTCGCCGATGCGCATCCCGAACGGCGCGCCCGCGTGATGGCCTTCCTCGACCTCGCGTGGAACCTGGGCGAGATCGCCGGTCCGCTCCTCGCGGGTGTGCTCATGACCGCGGCCGGCGTGCCGGTGATGCTCGGGCTGCGTGCGGGCCTCTCGGTCGTGACCGAGGCCTGGGCGATCGTGCTCTATCGCGGCAAGGCACGGGGCTGATCATGAGCAAACCCACGGCCCTGCATCGGGAGCTCGAAGTGGCCTGCGGCCTCGCGCGCGAGGCGGGACAGCGCATCCTGCGCCACCGCGGCGGCCCGATCGACGTGCTGCGCAAGGAACACGACGAGGTCGTCACGGCGGCTGACCGCGAAGCCGACCACGTGATCAGCTCCGGGCTGCGCGAGGCCTTCCCGCAGGACGCCATCTATTCGGAAGAGTCGCCCGACTCGTGGCGGCGCCTGGCCCACTGGCGCGTCTGGATCGTCGACCCGCTCGACGGCACCAGCGACTTCATCGCCGGCGGCGACGAGTTCAGCGTCTCGATCGGGCTCGCCGTCGGCGGCGAAGCGGTGGTCGGCGCGGTCTACAACCCGGTGCGCGAGGAGCTCTTCGCGGGCGCCGCCGGGCTGGGTGTCCAGCGCAACGGCGTGGACGCCCGCCCGAGCG
>DATMJE010000209.1:0-2148 GCA_035553995.1 Usitatibacter sp.
GCAAGAACCCGATCATGGTGGGCATGGTCGCGAACCTGTCGCAGAAGGACATCCTCGACCTCGCGGCGCACTTCTCGCACCTGGAAGGGCTGCAGGTCAAGCACTGAGGCGCGGGTTGCAGAGCAAGGCATGCCCGGCTCCAGGCCCGGCCGCGCAAGCGCTTAGCCGAACCGCCTGGACGCCGTAGCAGCACCGCGCCGCCTGGATGGGTGCGGACTATCGGCCAGCCGCTGCCGGTACGTCAGGACGAAGCCACCGGCGTCATCGCGATTGCGAATCTCGATGACGCCGCCGAGTTTGGCCGCCGCGTCCTTCGCAATGGCAAGCCCGAGCCCCGCACCCTTGCCGGTGCCGACGGCGCGGCGATAAGGCTCGAATGCCTGTTCCATGAAGTCCCTGGGCATGCCGGGCCCGTCATCCTGAACCTCGATGACCGCATCACCGGCTTCAGCCCGCAGCCGCACCGTCACCGCACCGCCTTCGCTGGAATAGGCAATCGCATTTTCGACGGCGTTCTTCACGATCAGGGCAAGCCCCTCCCGGGTGCCGCGCACTTCAGGTTCCGCGCGCTGGTCCAGGCCCAGGTCGATGCCGCGACGGCGGGCCAGGTCCATGACGTCTGCGATGACATCCCTCACGAGACCGGGTAGCGCGACGAGCTCCGGCCTCTGGGTCGCGCCGTGTACGCGCGCCATTGCAAGCATTTGTTCAGCGACGCGCTGCGCACGCCCTATACCTTCCCGCAAGGCATCCAGTCGTTCACGCGCGGCGGGTGGCAGCGTCTCCATGTCCAGATTCTCCGCCTGGAGCGACAGTGCCGTGAGCGGGCTGCGCAGCTCGTGCGCCGCGTTCGCGATGAAGCGGCGTTCGGCTTGCACGCGCCGGCGCTCCGCGGCCAGCTCGCGCATCGAGAGCCACGCGATGAGCGGTATCAGCAGCAGCACGGGGATGAAGGTCTGCAGCGCGCTGTCATAGGCAACGTCGTCGATCAGTTGCATGTCCTGCAAGACGACCACGCGCCTTCCATCGCTGCCGTCGCGCACGAATACGCGCATGGATCTGCCATCGGGCGCCGCAAGACCGTGAAAGCCGGGCTCGAGCGGCGCGGGCAGCCAGCCGGGCAAAGGGTCCGGCGGCGAGTGCAGCACCGTGATCTGCGACCGGGCTTGCGAGCTCGACTCCGACGGCGCCATCGACGCGACCTGTTGCAACGCGTCGTCCTGGAACTCCTTCGCCTCGTTGAAGCTGATCGCGAACGACGCGAATGCGGCAAGAACCGCGACGCCGACAACCGCGCCCGCGAGCACCACCGAAAGACGGCGCTCGATCGAAGCGCGGCTCATCCTCGCCCGACCATCCATCCGGCACCGCGCACGTTTTGGATGGCGTCCGCGCCGAGCTTTTGCCGCAAGCCGTGAATCAGGAATTCGATCGCGTTGCTGTGTACTTCGTCGCCGGGACCATAGACGTGATGCTCGAGCTGCCGGCGGCTCAAGATCGCACCGGGCGTGAGAAGGAGCGCGTGCAGCACCGCGAATTCGCGAGTGCCGAGCCGGCAGGCCACGTTCCCCCGGCTCGCCTCGTGGCTCGCGGGGTCAAGGGACACGTCACCATTGGAAAGCACGGCGTTGGCGCGTCCCGCCCGGCGGCGCACGACGGCACGAAGCCGGGCAAGCAACTCCTTCAATGCGAACGGCTTGACCACATAGTCGTCCGCGCCGAGGTCGAGGCCACGAACGCGTGCTTCGACGTCATCCCTGGCCGTGATGACGATGACGGGTACGGCGTGGCCGGCCTCGCGAATGCACGAGAGCACGTCGAACCCGTCGCGATCGGGCAACCCCAGGTCGAGAAGCAATGCGTGGATATCGGAGCGCGTGAGCGCTCCCTGCACCCCTGCGCCGTCGGTCACCCATTCGACCGCATACGCGGCATCCTCGAGCCCGGTGCGCAGGGCCGAGCCGATCATCCGATCATCTTCAACCAGCAGTATCCGCATCGCTTCGCCTTGGCCGCAGACGCTCATGATGAGCCCACTCCCGGCAGTCAGAACGTCCGGCGCAGTCCAACAAACGCGCCACCGGGCATCACCGAGAAAATGAGCGGTTGGTGGCGGCTGTGCTCCCACCATCCCAATCCGCCGCCGAT
>DATMJE010000210.1:0-7555 GCA_035553995.1 Usitatibacter sp.
CATTCCCATAGGCACGGTGATGTCGCGGCTCTCCCGCGGGCGCGAGCGCCTGCGGCGCGTGATGAACGGAGAAGTGGCGCAACAACGAAGCGGCCTTAAGGTGGTTCAATGAGCGCCGACCCTCTGCGCGACGATTACGCGGACCAGACGGCCCAGATCAAGCAGTTCTTCGAGCCCGTGATGACGGAGCCCATCCCGGAGCGCATGCACCTGCGGCAGCCGGCGTGGATCGCGCATGCCAAGGCGGCCATCCTGGTGGGCATCGGCATCGCCATCGGCCTCATGGTCTCGATGGTGGCACCCCTTTCGAGCGATCCGTCGCTTGCCACGGCGCAGCTGCCGTTGCGTGCGGCCCGTGCGCACGTGGTCTACGCCTCCGAAGTGCGCCACCCCGTGGAAGTCGATGCCACGCAGCAGGAGCACCTCGTGAAGTGGCTCTCCAAGCGCCTGGGCATCGATCTCAAGGTCCCCGTGCTGGCGCGCGAAGGCTTCGAGCTCCTCGGCGGGCGGCTCCTTCCGGGCAACGAGGGGCCGGTCGCGCAGTTCATGTACCAGGACCAGTCGGGCAAGCGCCTCACGCTCTACGTGACGCGCCCCCACAAGGGCGATGCGCTCACCGCCTTCCGCTTTGCGCAGGAAGGCCCGGTCTCCGTCTTCTACTGGATGGATTCCGAGTGCGGCTACGCCCTGTCCGGGGAGCTCGAGCGTCCCGCGCTCGCGAAGGTGGCGACCGCCGTCTACCGGCAGCTCGAGAACTGAATCCGCGCGGGGCCCCCGGGCCCCGTGTTACACGTGTGATGCAGGTCACATCCGCTCGCCGGGACGGGGCAGAATTCTTCCGTTGCGGCGCGCGTCGAGGTTTTCGTGGAGAAGCCCGAGTCGAGCGGTCTGCCGCCTGAAGGACCGGGGCCCTCACCCGGGCTGCGCGCCCTCCAGGTGGACGAGCTCTATCGCTACGCCCCCGCGGCGGCGGTGTTCTCGTACCTGGTCGCCGTGCTCACGCTGGGCGTGCTGCTCGACATCGGCGACAACACGGGCGGCGTCGTCTGGTTCCTCGGCGCCACGGCCATCGCGGTCTTCCGCTTCATCGGCGTGATCCTCTACCGGCGCCGCGATCCGGCCTCGGACCCGGCGTTCTGGGGGCATCTCGCGATCGCCGCCAACCTCGCGGCCGGCATCCAGTGGGGGCTGCTGGGAACGGTCCTCTTTCCCGAGCAGCGCACGTACGCGCAGCTCTACGTGGTGCTGGTGATCACGTGCTTCGTCGGCGGCTCCATCGTGGCGTATGCGCCGTTGCGCTGGGCGCACGAGGCGCTCGCCATTCCCGCCGGCGTGCCGCTCGCCGTGAACCTCTTCTTCCTGCAGGACGGCGTGCACATGTATGCGGGATTGGCCGCGCTCGGCTTCTGCGCGGCGGTCGTCCATTACGCGCGCATGCACAACCGCCATCTCGAAAAATCCTTCCGGCTGCAGATCGATCGTGACGAGCTCAACGCGCTCGTGAGCATCGTCAACCAGAAGCTCGAGGAGCAGAACCGCGAGCTCGTGCACCGCCTCGCGATGCGCGGCGTCTCGGCGGCCAACGCGCGCGAGATCGCCGACCGGATGGTGGCGCTCTTCGAGGGCTCGCCGCTGCCCCAGATCGAGTGCGACGCGCATGGGAATGTCATCACCTGCAACGCCGCGGCCGAGCGGCTCTTCGGCGAGCGGCGTGAGACGCTCGCGGGACGCCCGCTGCGCGCGCTCTTCTCCGCTGCCGACGCGGCGCTCGTCGACGAAGGGGTGCACCGCGCGATGACGGTCGAGGCGACCGTACGCGGCGCGGGCGGCGAGGCGCTCACGTGCAGGGCGAGCTTCACGCCCGTGCCCGCCACAGCCGACCACCTGGGCGGCTTCGGCCTCACGCTCCATGGGCTGCCCGTCGCGGTGGGGCTGGCCAGCCCGTAAAATAGGGCTTGCGGCCCCGCCGCAAGCCCGATGACGTCCGTTCCCACCGATCCCCTTTCCGGCACCCTCGCGGCCGACCGCCCCCGCATCGCCTCGCTCCTCGGCGCCATCGAGAGCCGTGCGCGCCAGGGCCGGCCCGTGGAGCGTGAGCGCGCCCTGCTGGCCGAGCTGCTGGAGCGCTCGCGCGCCCGCCACGAGGCGCGCGCCGCCCGCATGCCGCGCCCGCGCTTTCCCGAGGAGCTGCCGATCGCGCAGCACCGGGACGAGATCGCGCGCCTCATCCGCGAGCATCCGGTGACCATCGTGTGCGGCGAGACCGGCTCGGGCAAGACCACCCAGATCCCCAAGATCTGCGTCGAGCTGGGGCGCGGCGCCGCCGGGTTCATCGGCTGCACGCAGCCGCGCCGCATCGCCGCGCGCAGCCTCGCGAACCGCCTGGCGCAGGAGCTCTCCGAGGCGCCGCGCGCCTTCGTCGGCCACAAGATCCGCTTCCAGGACGCGACGCGGCCCGAGACGGTGATCAAGGTAATGACCGACGGCGTGCTGCTGGCCGAGGTGCACTCGGACCGCGAGCTGCGCGCCTACGACACCATCATCGTGGACGAGGCGCACGAGCGCAGCCTCAACATCGACTTCCTGCTGGGCTACCTCAAGCGGCTCGTCAAGGTGCGGCCGGAGCTCAAGGTGGTCGTGACGTCCGCCACCATCGACACGGACCGCTTCTCGCAGTTCTTCGACGGCGCGCCGGTGATCGAGGTCTCGGGGCGCACGTACCCCGTCGAGGTCCGCTACCGCCCCGAGCTCTTCGAGACCGAGGACGAGGACGACGAGCCGGTCGACATGAACGAGGCGATCGCCAAGGCCACCGAGGAGATCATGCGCGAGAGCCGCAGCGGGGACGTGCTGGTCTTCCTGCCGGGCGAGCGCGAGATCCGCGAGACCGCGGAGACGCTGCGCAAGCATCCGCTGGCGAAGAACCGCAGCGGCGGCCAGGCGATCGAGATCCTGCCGCTCTTCTCGCGCCTCTCGGCCGAGGAGCAGGACCGCGTGTTCGAGACCTCGGGGCACCGGCGCATCGTGCTCGCGACCAACGTGGCCGAAACCTCGCTCACCGTGCCCGGCATCAAGTACGTGATCGACACGGGCCTCGCGCGCATCAAGCGCTACTCGCCGCGGCAGAAGATCGACCAGCTTCGCATCGAGCCGGTCTCGCAGGCGGCAGCGCGCCAGCGTGCCGGGCGCTGCGGGCGCGTGGCTGCGGGCATCGCCATTCGCCTCTATGCGGAAAAGGACTTCGACGAGCGGCCGGCATTCACGACGCCGGAGATCCTGCGCACGTCGCTCGCTTCGGTCATCCTGCGCATGGCGGGCCTCGACCTTGGCCCGATCGCCGAATACCCGTTCCTCGAGGCGCCCACGCCGCGGCAGGTGGAGGACGGCTATCGCCTGCTCTTCGAGCTGGGCGCCATCGACGGCCAGCGCGCGCTGACCCCGCTCGGCAAGGAGCTCGCGCGCCTGCCGGTCGATCCACGCGTGGGCCGCATGCTGGTCGCCGCGCGCGATTTCGAGTGCATGTCGGAGATGGTGATCCTCGCCGCCGCGCTCTCGATCCAGGACCCGCGCGACCGGCCGCAGCAGCTTCGCGAGCAGTCGGATCGCGCGCACGAGGAGTTCCGCGACGACTCGTCGGATTTCCTGCAGCTCCTCAACCTGTGGAAATTCTTCGACACGGAATTCCTGCACAAGAAGTCGAACCGCAAGCTGTACGAGACCTGCCGCGAGCATTTCCTCTCGTACGTGCGCATGCGCGAGTGGCGCGACCTCGCGGGACAGCTGCGCGAGATGGCCGCGGAGCTCAAGATCCGCGAGAACGCCACGCCCGCCACCTACGAGCAGATCCATCGTGCGCTGATGACGGGCCTCATCGGCAACGTCGGCATGAAGGCGCTCGACGGCGACCACTATCACGGACCGCGCGGCATCCAGTTCCACATCTGGCCGGGCTCGGGGCTGAAGAAGAACCGCCCGAAATGGATCATGGCCGGCGAGCTGCAGGAAACGACGCGCGTCTTCGCGCGGAACGTCGCGCGCGTGGAGGTGGACTGGATCGAGCGCGCGGGTGCGCACCTCATCGAGCGCAACTACGCCGAGCCGCACTGGGACAAGGCGCGCGGCGAGGTGATCGCGTACGAGACGGTGACGCTCTTCGGACTGGTGCTCGCCGCGCGCCGCAAGGTGGGCTTCGGCAACATCGACCCGGAGCGTGCGCACGACGTCTTCATCGAGGGCGCGCTCGTCGCCGGCCAGATCGAGAGCAACCATCCCTTCTGGGTGCACAACCGCAAGCTGATCCACGACGTGGAGGATCTCGAGCACCGCGCGCGCCGCCCCGACGTGCTGGTGGACGATCGCGCCATCTTCGATTTCTACGCCGCGCGCATTCCGGACGACATCCGCGACATCCGCTCGTTCGACACGTGGTACCGGCAGGCGTCGAAGAAGGAGCCGAGGATCCTTTTCCTCGCGCGCGAAGACCTCATGCGGCACGGCGCGGAGTCGGTCACCGAGGAGCTCTATCCGCGCCAGATGAAGATCGGCGACGCGGTATTCCCGCTCGCCTACCGCTTCGAGCCCGGCCATCCTCTCGACGGCGTCACCATCAACGTGCCGCTGGCGCTCCTCAACCAGGTGGACGAGCCCACGATCGACTGGCTGGTGCCCGGCATGATCCGCGACAAGGTGGCGTGGACCATCAAGGCGCTGCCCAAGCGCATCCGCACGGCGCTCGTGCCCGTGCCGGAGCACGTGACGCGCTTCCTCGAGTGGGCCCGGCCCGGAGAGCGCACCGTGAAGGACATGGTCATGCACTACGCGCAGCGCGTGATCGGCGATCGCCTGGACGACATCGCGTGGTCGAAGGACGAGCCGCCGCCCTACATGCTGATGAACATCCGCGTCGTGGACGAGGCGAAGCGCGAGCTCGCGACCGGACGCGACCTGGCCGAGCTGCGCAAGCGCCTCGGCGAGGCGGCGACGCTCACGCTGGCGAAATCCAGGCCGGGGCTCGAGCGCGAGGGCATCACGGCGTGGGACTTCGGCGAGCTTCCCGAGCAGGTGAGCTTCCGCCGCGGCAACCAGACGATGACCGGCTTTCCCGCGCTCGCGGACGAAGGCACGAGTGTCGCCATCCGCCTCTTCGACACGCGCGACCGCGCCGACGAGTCGCACCGCGCGGGCGTGCGGCGGCTGCTCGCCTTCGAGCTGCGCGAGCAGCTCCGCCAGCTCGAGCGCGGGCTGCCCGGCCTGAACCAGGTGGCGATGCGCTTCCAGCCGATCATCACCGCCGACCGGTTGCGCGCGGACCTCTTCGAGGCGATCGTGGACCGTGCCTTCATCGGCGACGACGCGGTGCCGCGCACGCCGCGGGCGTTCGAGGACCAGAAGAAGCGCGCGAAGGCGCGCCTGCCGGCCGTGTCGGAAGCGGCGCTACGCCACGCGAACGCGGTCTTCGAGGCGAGCCAGCATCTGGTGCAGGCGCTCGCGCAGAACGCCTCCCTCACGCGCGTGGTGGCCGACGTGAAGGCCGCGCGCGAGCGCCTGGTATACCCCGGCTTTTTCGCGCGCACGCCCTGGGAGCGGCTCGAGCACCTGCCCCGGTACCTGCGCGGCTATGCGCTGCGGCTGCAGAAATTCCGCGCGAACAGCGAGCGCGACCAGAAGCACGCGCACGCGATCCACACGATGTGGCAGAACTACGAGGCGCGCGCCAAGTCCGACCACGACGCCGGGCGCCGCGACCCGAAGCTCGAGGAATACCGCTGGCTCATCGAGGAGCTGCGCGTGTCGCTCTTCGCGCAGGAGCTGCGGACGCCTTTTCCCGTTTCCGCGAAGCGGCTGCAGAGATTCTGGGACGAGCATCTACGATGACGACATGTTTCAGGCAGGGGACATGTTCAGGCAGGGGATCTCACCACAGAGTACACAGAGGACACAGAGGGTGGCACAGAGGAAACCAATCATCTCAATTTCCGGCTTCGATCATCGCAGCCACGAATCACAAACATGGGTTTCCTCTGTGCCACCCTCCGTGTCCTCCATTCCTCTGTGGTGAGATCCCCTGCCCAATGATCCCCGGTCAGTATCACGTGCAAAGTGGAGACATCGAGCTCAACGAAGGCCGCGAAACCGTGACGCTGGAAGTCGCCAACACCGGCGACCGCCCGATCCAGGTCGGCTCGCACTATCACTTCTTCGAGACCAACGACGCGTTGCGCTTCGATCGCGCCAAGGCTTACGGCTTTCGCCTCGACATCGCGGCCGGCACGGCAGTGCGCTTCGAGCCGGGGCAGACGCGCACGGTGCAACTCGTGGCCCTCGCGGGCGACCGCCGCGTGTTCGGTTTCCAGGGCAAGGTCATGGGCAAGCTCAAATGACGAAGATCTCGCGCCAGGCGTATGCCGAGATGTTCGGCCCCACGACCGGCGATCGCGTCCGGCTCGCGGACACGGAGCTGTGGATCGAGGTCGAGCGCGATTTCACCACCTACGGCGAGGAGGTGAAGTTCGGCGGCGGCAAGGTGATCCGCGACGGCATGGGCCAGTCGCAGCGCCTTTCCGCGGACGTGGCCGACACTGTCATTACCAACGCGCTCATCGTCGATCACTGGGGCATCGTGAAGGCCGATGTCGGCGTGAAGGGCGGGCGCATCTGGAAGATCGGCAAGGCCGGGAATCCGGATATCCAGCCCAACGTCACGATTCCCATCGGCGCGGGCACCGAGATCGTCGCGGGGGAGGGCATGATCCTCACCGCCGGCGGCATCGACAGCCACATCCATTTCATCTGCCCGCAGCAGGTCGAGGAAGCGCTCATGTCGGGCGTGACCACGATGCTCGGCGGCGGCACGGGACCCGCGACCGGCACCTTCGCCACGACGTGCACGCCGGGTCCGTGGCACATCCATTCCATGCTCGCCGCGGCGGAAGCGTTCCCGATGAACCTGGGCTTCCTCGGCAAGGGCAACGCGAGCCAGCCGGGACCGCTGCGTGAGCAGGTCGAGGCCGGCGCCATCGGGCTCAAGCTGCACGAGGACTGGGGCACCACGCCCGCCGCGATCGACTGCTGCCTCGGTGTGGCCGACGAGATGGACGTGCAGGTGGCGATCCACACGGACACGCTCAACGAATCCGGCTTCGTCGAGGCGACCGTGGCCGCGTTCAAGGGCCGCGCGATCCACACGTATCACACCGAGGGCGCGGGCGGCGGCCATGCGCCCGACATCATCAAGGTCGCCTCGCTGCCGAACGTGCTGCCCTCGTCGACGAATCCCACGCGGCCGTACACGGTGAACACCATCGCCGAGCACCTCGACATGCTGATGGTGTGCCACCACCTCGATCCCGCGATCGCCGAGGACGTGGCCTTCGCCGAATCGCGCATCCGCCGCGAGACCATCGCCGCGGAGGACATCCTGCACGACCTCGGCGCCTTCTCGATGATGTCGTCGGACTCGCAGGCCATGGGGCGCGTGGGCGAGGTGATCATCCGCACCTGGCAGACGGCGCACAAGATGAAGGTCCAGAGAGGGGCGCTCGCGGCCGATCCGGCG
>DATMJE010000211.1:0-7966 GCA_035553995.1 Usitatibacter sp.
AGGACATTGGACATGGGTTCAAGGGGATTCTACGTAGTTGAAGCGCTAGCCGTATTGCCTGTCCGCGCCCTGGTCAACCCGCGCTTCGGTCGCCGCCGTGAAAAGGCATGAACCCCACCTTCACCGCATCCAGTATCACCAACTCCACGACTGAACCGTCCTCGGCGTAACTGATACTCACGTTCCAGTCTTGCGACACTTCGCGGGCGATGGGCTTGTCGCTCAGGCACATTTCCAGGATGTCATCCTGCGGATAGTAAATCGTTCTCATGATCCAGCCCCGCAAGAACGGAAGATGTAAATGCCGATATAGCCGGCGCCCCCGGTGACGAGGACAGTGGACATAAGGGAGGGGCGCGGCGGATGGATTGAACGATTGTACGTAGAATTGTCGCCGCGAAGAACACAAAGGAGCTTGCTTGGTCGCTCGTAACTACTCCACCCGGCGCCGCATCCTCGTGACCGGCGGTGCGGGATTCCTCGGCTCGCACCTGTGCGAGCGGCTGCTCGAGCAGGGCGCCGATGTCCTCTGCGTCGACAATTTCTTCACCGGCACCAAGGACAACATCCAGCACCTCATCGGCAACCCGCACTTCGAGCTCGTGCGGCACGACGTGACATTCCCGCTGTACGTGGAGGTGGACGAGATCTACAACATGGCGTGCCCCGCGGCACCCATCCACTACCAGTTCGATCCCGTGCAGACGACGAAGACGAGCGTGCACGGCGCGATCAACATGCTGGGTCTTGCCAAGCGCGTGAAGGCGAAGATCCTCCAGGCTTCCACGAGCGAGGTGTATGGCGACCCCGAAATCCATCCGCAGGTGGAAAGCTACTGGGGGCATGTGAATCCCATCGGCCTGCGCTCCTGCTACGACGAAGGCAAGCGCTGTGCGGAGACGCTCTTCTTCGATTACTACCGCCAGCACAAGCTGCGCATCAAGGTGCCGCGGATCTTCAATACCTACGGCCCGCGCATGCACCCCAACGATGGCCGCGTGGTTTCGAACTTCATCGTGCAGGCGCTGAAGGGGGAGCCAATCACCGTGTATGGCGATGGCCTGCAGACGCGCTCCTTCTGCTACGTGGACGATCTCGTCGACGCCTTGATGCGCATGATGGCCACGGGCGACGAGGTGACCGGTCCGATCAACGTGGGAAATCCCGGCGAGTTCACGATGATGCAGCTCGCCGAGAAGGTGATCGAGCTCACGGGCTCGAAGTCGGCGATCGTGAAGAAGCCGCTGCCCTCCGACGACCCGAAGCAGCGCCGTCCCGACATCACGCTCGCGCGCAGCACGCTCGGCTGGGAGCCCACCACGCCGCTCGACCAGGGCCTCGGCAAGACCATCGACTACTTCCGGCGCATGGGCGAGCGGTGAGGCGCGCGTAGCGATGCGGGCGCTCATCGTCGGCGTCTCGGGGCAGGACGGCACGTACCTCGCGAAGCTGCTCCTCGAGAAGGGCTACGAGGTGATCGGCACGTCGCGCGACGCGCAGACTACACGCTTCGAGAACCTGGCGCGCGTGGGCATCGCGGGGGCCGTGCAGCTCGAGTCGATGAGTCCCACGGATTTCCGCAGCGTGGTGGAGATCCTCTCGAAGTGGGAGCCCGACGAGATCTACAACCTCTCGGGGCAGAGCTCGGTGGGACTCTCGTTCGTGCAGCCGGTCGACGCGTTGAACAGCATCGTGAACGGCACCGTGACGCTGCTCGAGGTGATCCGCTTCCTCAAGCGGCCCATGCGCTTCTACAACGCCGGATCGAGCGAGTGCTTCGGCGACGTGCAGGACGGTCTCGCCGACGAGAACACGCCGTTTCGCCCGCGCAGCCCGTATGCGGCCGCGAAGGCCGCGGCGCACTGGATGGTGGCCAACTACCGCGAGGGCTACGGTGTCTTCGCGTGCAACGGCATCCTGTTCAACCACGAGTCGCCGCTGCGGCCCGAGCGGTTCGTCACGCGCAAGATCACGGCGGCGGCGGCGCGCATCGCGGCCGGCGAGCAGGAGAAGCTGCGGCTGGGAAACCTCGACGTGAAGCGCGACTGGGGCTGGGCGCCGGAGTACATCGTGGCGATGTGGCGGATGCTGCAGCAGCCGTCACCGCGCGACTATGTCATCGCGACGGGGAAGCTTTCGAGTCTCGCGCAGTTCGTCGAAAGCGCGTTCGCGACGGTCGGTCTCGACTGGCGTGATCACGTGGAGACGGATGCCTCGCTCAGGAGACCGACGGAGCTGCACGGCTTCGCGGGCAACGCAGCGATCGCGCAACGCGAGCTAGGATGGGCTGCGGAGACGGTGATGCCTGAGGTGGCCCAGGCGATGGTGCGCGCCGAGACCGGCGCGCAGTAAAGCTCAGGCCGCGCGAACGAGCAGCTGGACCAGGCCGCCGCAGCCATCCTCGATCATCTCGAGCACGCGCTGGAAGGCCTTCGCGTCACCGCCGATGGGGTCGGGGACTTCCTCGCCGTAGAACTGGTCGCCGTAGTCGAGCAGCAGCTCGATCTTCTGCTTGCAGCGCGTGGGCGCGAGGCGGCGAAGGTCCTCGACGTTGGACTTGTCCATTGCGAGGATCATGTCGTAGTGGTCGAAGTCCGAGGCCTTGACCTGGCGCGCGGCGCAGGCGCTCAGGTCATAGCCGCGTTTGGCGGCGGCCTCCATGGCCGCCGCGTGAGGCTGGGCGCCCGGACGGAATTCGTGCGTGCCTGCCGAATCGATCTCGACCGACGCTCCCCACCCGCGAGACGCAAGCATCGCGCGCATCACTGCTTCCGCGCTCGGGGAGCGGCAGAGGTTGGCCTTGCAGACGAAGAGGATGGAACGGATTCCGGACATGGGTTCGGCCTTAGCTTGCGGAGATGGCTTCTTCCTGTTCATCGGCGAGGAGCGGCGCAACGGCGGGCTCGACACCCGGCGCGCGGGACGCATCCAGCACGCGCGAGGCCTCGACCCGCTTCCAGGCGTTGTCGATCCATCGATGATAAAGGAGGAACGACGCCAGGAACCCCCAGAAGAGCACGGGCTCGGGGACGTGCAACCGCCAGCCGAAGTAGCCGACCGCGCCGAAGAACACCGACAGGCCTGTCAGGATGGCGAGCGTCTGGCTCGGCGTGAAGCCCCGCGCCAGGAAGTAGTGGTGGATGTGGTGGCGATCCCCGTCGAAGGGGCTCTTGCCCATGCGGACGCGGCGCGCCAT
The DNA here is from genome assembly GCA_035553995.1 of Usitatibacter sp. GTDB lineage: Bacteria > Pseudomonadota > Gammaproteobacteria > Burkholderiales > Usitatibacteraceae > Usitatibacter. The sequence goes on from DATMJE010000211.1 coordinate 3,197, forward strand.
GAGCGAGACGCAATCAACGAGCGGCAGCACGATGATCCACAGCGCGGCAACCGGCGGGAACGTGCGCCCTTCGCCCTGCGTGAGGTCGATCGCGAACCAGCCCAGTGCGAAGCCGATCATGAGGCTGCCCGCGTCACCGAGGAACACGCGTGCGCGCGGCTGCCACGGAAAGCGCAGGTTGAAGAGCAGGAATCCCGCGATGCCGCCGCAAAGCAGCAGCGCCATGTGGAACTGGACATCGAGGCCCGCGTCGTTCGCCACGAGCGCGTACCACGCGAAGGCGGTGAGCGCAGTGCAGCCGGCGAGGCCATCCATGCCGTCCATCATGTTCACCGAGTTCACGACGCCCACGATCGCGAAAATCGTAAGTGGCACGCCGAGGATCCAGAGCCCCAGCGGACGGTACCCGAAGAGATCGCCCAGCGACGACAGTTGCACGTTTGCGCCCCAGATCATCAACGTCGACGCAATGATCTGGATCACAAAACGAATGCGCGGGGAGATTTCAGCGACGTCGTCCCACATCCCGACCGCGATGATGATCGACAGGGCGAGAAGGAAATAGCCGGCACGCGGCGCGATACCCACCATCACGGCGCCCGCAAGCAGCGCAACAAAGATGGAAATACCGCCTACCAGGGGCACGGCGCCCGCGTGCTGCTTGCGGCCCCCGGGTACATCCATGATTCCGATCAAAGGTGCGACGCGCGAGAACATCACTACCGCGATCGCAGAAATAGCTCCCGTCGCCGCGAAGAATTCCGCGGCATGAGTTGCCGTCGCTCCCATATAAGCTTCTTTATGTTTTCTTGAGCGGGCAGTATGCCCGCGCATGAAATGTATTTGAACAGCAGTTGACGACAAAACGATGCATTCCACGTGCCCTGGCGATTACATGCGTAATCGGAAGATCTCGCGAGCATCACCCCCATGCGCAGATTCATTTATGCACGATTCGGCGCGGGGTCTGTTGCTTAGTTGTTGACCATTTGCGCCACGTCATGACGCAATTCGTCACCAGGAAGCGGCAACCCGCGGGCCTCTGGGGCGGATGGGAAGGCGGGCACTACTCCGTGACATGCGGTATCTCTTCGGCCATCGGCTGCACGCATTCGCATGTAACGGAATTACAGCGAACGCGTGCGCCGCTTCGTTCGGCCTTCAGGCGCTCGTGGGCATCGGAGATGACCAGCTTCACGCCTCGCAGCCCACGGCGCGCGAGCGAGCGCAGGAAACCAGTCCGGAACGGCTCGGTTCGGAGACGCCCACTTCCATGCCGAGCACTTCGCGGCGGCCCTCGGTGTTCACGGCCGCCGCCATTGTTACCACCACGCTCACGATGCGTCCGCTCCGAGGCACCTCCCGTAGGTGCCGTCGATCCACGGATACCGCCAGTCTCCCTCTACCGGCCGCACGGTAATCCCGGACCGGAGGGTTGGTCTCTTGCGGGTCGATTGTTCGGCTGACGAAAAGGCATTTCACAAAGCGGCATGTCCGCTTTGGGTATTCCACCCCAAAAAAAGGTGCGACGGGTATTCCACCCCAAAAAGAGCTGCGGCATTTCACCACATCTTGCACCAAGTACTTGATTATAAGTCATAAACATAGTGGCCTGAACCGTGCTTCAAAAAGGCTCCACCCGCAACTCCGCGGTTCGAGGTATTTCCAAAATGCGCGCAACCTTTCGATCGCTTTGCCTGCTCGTCGCCACCTCGCTCGCGGCACCGACGGTTTTCGCCGTCCCCGGCGATATCGACCCGGCGTTCGGCACGGCCGGTCGCGTGCTGCTGGATGCGGGCTACGCCTTCCGCGAGGGCAATGGCATCGCGGTGCAAGCCGACGGGAAGTACCTCGTGAGTGGCCAGGCGCGGGGCTGGGGGACATTCACCTCGCCGCTATTGCGCTTCAATCCCGATAATTCGCTGGATACCACGTACGGGCAGCAAGGGGAGGCCTTCGGGCTCGGGAACAAGACCGCGCTGAGAATCTCCGGAACCGGTGCGATGGCGACGGAGACTGTCTATGACCTGGCCTTCGATGCGAAGGGCAACCCCTATCGCGACGTAGCCATCACCCGCTATACCGCGAGCGGATTCCTCGATTCCACGTTCGGCCCGAATCTCGATGGCCGCACGCAAACATTCAACGTGACCGCGCTCGGCAGCGGCGGCGAGCAGCGATTGAATGCCTTCACCATCACCCCGGGCACGGTGACGAACGTAGGCGGAAAGCTGGTGGCGGCAGGATGGGCCGCCACACTTACTTCGCCCAACACGAACCTGCTCGTGGTGCGTTACCTGGCCAACGGCACGATCGACACCAGCTTTGGAAGCCAGGCGGTAAAGGGCACCGCGACGTTTACCGTGCCCGGAGCGGTGGCCAGCTTCCAGGAGATCCGCGGAGTCGACGTCGACCCGGCGAACGGAAACATCCTGGTGGTCGGCTATCAAGGCTCACCCCACAAGAATTTCTACGCGCTCCTGGACATCAAAGGCGCGCTGAAGGCGAGCGGGACCCTGGGCACGTTCGCCACCTCCGAATGCAATGCGGTTACGAAGACCGCAACCCGGTGGTTGATTGCGTGCGGTGGCACTTCCGCTTCGGGCGTGCGCAGCGCATACCTCACCGCGCTGAACCTGACGGCAACCGCAGTCGACACGACCTTCACGACCACGTCCACCCCACTTGGCGGTACCAATGACGCCTGGCGGGCGATTACCGTTTCGTCCACGGGCAGCATCTACGCGACGGGCACGGGCGGAGCCGGAGCCGGAAGGCTCGCCGTAGGGGCATTTTCGGCCACGGGAACCGTGGTGACGGGTTTCGGCAGCGCTGGTGTGTACCTGGTGCCGGAAGTGGATCCCTCGAGCGGAGCGGCAATCGGGCTGACCGCCACGCAGCTCATCGCCACGGGCATACGCGGGGGCCCGGACAGCGACATCCCTGTCGTGGCCCTGTCACCGGCAACTGGAGCGAGGACCTCGGTCGTCTATGAGCAGGCGTCCTCATCCACCGAATTCGACGCGGTGCGGGTGCTGACTGATGGCAGGCTCATCGTGGGAGGCGTCACGGGCCTGGGCGACATTGGGAATTTCGTCACCTCGCGGCTCAACGCGTCGGGCGCGCTCGACACGGGCTACGGAATCGGCGGCTATTCGACGGTCGGGATCCCGAACATGGATTCCTTCACCGGGGTCAGGGACATGTTGGTCCAGCCCGATGGCAATGTGCTGGTCACCGGCGACTTCGGAGGAGCGACGGTCGGCCAGTCGCGTATAGGCGTCGCGCGGCTCGCCGCTTCGGGAACGGGCGATCCCACCTTCAATGCGGCAGGCACACCCGGGTACACCTTCGTGAACTCGGGCGCTGGTAGCGAGTTCTCCCGTTCGGTGCGCTTGCAGGCCGACGGGAAGATCGTCGTGGGGGGCAACGGCACTAACGGCGCCCTGGGACAACAGATGGCCGCGGCGAGATTCAATCCCGACGGCACGCGCGATTCCACATATGGAAGCGGGGGAATCGCCACGACGATCATTTCGTCAGCCACCACGGAGCGAGCCCTGGACCTGGCCCCTGACGGAACTGCCGTCATGGCGGGCGATGGCACCAACGCGCTCGGAGCATTCGAGATCCGCCTCGCGCGTTTCACGACGGCCGGCCAGTTCGATACCACTTTCGGTACTTCAGGTCTCGCGGTGTTCAGCATGCCCACGGGCTTCTCAGGGGCCTTGGTTCACAAAGTCTTCGTGTTGCCCAGCGGGCAGATTCTCGTGGTCGCTTCAGTGCTGTCGCCCACCGGGGCCGGCGCGATGGCGATCAGGCTGAATGCAAATGGCTCTCTCGACACGAGCTATGGCGGGGGCAACGGCTGGGCATATGTCGACACCGCCATTGGCACGAGCCCGGACGCCAATTTCTATGCGTCCGACCTGATGCCGAACGGCAAGCTGGTTGCGGCCGGCTCTTCCCTCACGCTGGAGACGGGATTCGTCCCGACGGCGGTTCGCTTCACGGCTGATGGCTTCATCGATACCTCCTTCGGTACTGCCGGCGTGAGCTATTACGTCGATACCGTCGGGTTCACACAAATCTTCGGCCTGACGGTCGCTCCGGATGGGGGACTCTACCTCTCAGGCGGTTTCCAGGCAGGATCGGAGAGACTGGGCCTCGTATTCAAGACCGTCGCCGAAGCCGCTCCGGCTCCAGTAGTGGCGGACCTGGCGATCACGGCGACGGACGGGCTGGGGAACGTCCTGACGGGCGCCAGCACCACCTACACGATCACGGTGACCAACAACGGCCCGTCGAGCGTGACCGGGGCGGTGCTCTCCGATGCAGCCGCGACGGGGTTGGTGAAGACGGCGGTCGCGTGTTCGCCCACGCCGGGAGCGTGCGTGAGCGCGCCGACGGTGGCGCAACTGGAAAGCGGGACGTTTGCATTGCCGGCGCTTGCCAGCGGCGCGACCTACCAGATCACGGTGACGGCGAACGTGACGGCGGCCGGCGGCACCAGCGTGAGCAACGTGGCGACGATTGCCGCGCCGAGCGGAACGTCGGACCCGACGCCAGGCAACAACAGCGCGACCGATACGGACGCGGTGGACGCGCTGCCGAACTTCGCGATCACGACGACGGCGAGCCCGGCCAACGGCGGCACGGTGACTTGCACGCCCAACCCGGTGCAGTCCGGCGCGACGAGCACCTGCACGGCGACCGCTGCCGCGGGCTTCACCTTCAGCGCCTTCAGCGGTGATTGCACGGGAGCGACCT
>DATMJE010000212.1:0-24920 GCA_035553995.1 Usitatibacter sp.
ACCGCAAGGGCGAGCTGGCACCGGTCACGAGCGTGGACGTGATCGATCCGCTCACCGTGCGCCTCAACCTCTCCGCCCCCTTCGCGCCGCTGCTGGCGCAGCTCGCCGACCGCGCCGGCATGATCGTCTCGCCCAAGGCCGCGAAGGCCGCCGGCGAGAAATTCGGCTCCAACCCGGTGTGCGCGGGCCCCTTCAAGTTCGTCGAGCGCGTGAAGCAGGGACGCATGGTGTTCGAGCGCTTCCCGAACTACTGGAACAAGGACGCGATCCATTTCGACCGCGTGGTCTACCTGCCCATCGTGGACTCGACCGCGCGCCTGGCGAGCCTGCAAAGCGGCCAGTTCGACGTGATCGAGCGCATGGCGCCTTCCGACGTGCCGGCGCTGAAAAAGGATTCGCGCTTCCACGTGCTGCCGATCGTCGAGATCGGCTACCAGGGCATCGACATCAACATCGGCAAGAGCGACCGCGCGAAGGCTACACCCATCGGCCGCGACCCGCGCGTGCGCGAGGCGTTCGAGCTCTCGCTCGACCGGCAGGCGATCGTGCAGGTCGCGATGGACGGCGAGGCGCTTCCCGGCAACCAGTGGGTCGCGCCCACCAACAGCTTCTACGCGAAGAGCGTCCCGATCCCGAAGCGCGACGTCGCGAAGGCGAAGGCGCTGCTGCAGCAGGCCGGCGTGACCAAGCCCTCCTTCACGCTGATGACGGCCACGACCAGCGACGCGCAGCGCCTGGCGCAGGTGGTGCAGGCCATGGCGCAGGAAGCGGGCTTCGACGTGAAGATCCAGAGCACCGAGTTCTCCACCTCGCTCGACCTCGCCGACAAGGGCGACTACGAGGCGTACATCCTCGCGTGGAGCGGACGCGCCGACCCGGACGGCAACGTCTACAGCCACCTCGTCTGCAAGCAGCCGCTCGACTACTCCGGTTTCTGCAATGCCGATTTCGACAAGCTGGTCGGGGAAGCGCGCGTGACGGCGGACCCGGCGCAGCGCGCGAAGCTCTACGAGCAGGCGGTGCAGATCGAGGCCCGCGAGCGGCCGATCATCTACCTCTTCCACCGTCACTGGCTGTGGGCCTACACGAGCAAGCTCTCCGGCTTCGCGAAGATTCCCGACGGCCTCCTGCGGCTGCAGAATCTCCAGCTCGCGAAGTAGGCGCCGGTGGGCACCTTCCTCCTCAAGCGGCTGGCCGCGATCATCCCGACGCTCTTCTTCGTGTCGGTGCTGATCTTCGGTTTGCAGCAGCTCCTGCCGGGCGACCCCGCCATCGCCATGGCCGGCGAGGAGCGCGACCCGAACGTGATCGCCTACCTGCGCGGCAAGTTCCACCTCGACGAGCCGCTGCCGGTGCGCTACGGCTACTGGCTGCGCGGCGCGCTGCATGGCGACCTGGGCGAGTCGGTGCGCATCCAGCAGCCGGTGACCGACCTCATCGTGGAGAAGCTGCCGGTCACGCTCGAGCTGGCGGGGCTCGCCATGGCGGTGGCGCTCGTGATCGGGATCAGCGCCGGTGTTGCCGCCGCGGTATGGCGCGACACCAGGTGGGACTACGTGGCCAACGTGTTCGCGCTGTGGGGGCTGTCCACGCCGAACTTCTGGCTGGGGATCCTGATGATCCTGTTCTTCTCGGTGAAGATGGGCTGGTTCCCGGCCTCGGGCTACGTGAGCCCTTCGGAGAACCTGAAGGAGAACCTCGCCGGCATGGTCATGCCCGCGTTCGTCCTCGGCAATGCGCTCGCCGCCGTGCTCATGCGGCACACCCGCAGCGCGATGCTGCAGGTGATGGCCTCGGACTACGTGCGCACGGCCCGCGCGAAGGGGCTGGACGAGAAGGTCGTGATCCTGCGCCATGCGCTGCGCAATGCGCTGGTCCCCATCATCACGCTCACGGCGTTGCAGTTCGGCGAGCTGCTGTCCGGCGCGGTGCTCACCGAGCAGGTGTTCTCGATCCCGGGCTTCGGCAAGCTCATCGTGGACGCGGTCTTCAACCGCGACTACTCGGTGGTCCAGGGCGTGGTGCTCTTCACCGCCACGGTCTACATCGTGCTGAACCTGCTCGCCGACCTCGCGTACTTCGCGGTCAACCCGAGGATGCGCGGCTGATGGCAGCCACCCTCGTCGCCGCGGACCTGCCGCGCGAGCTCACGCCCGGACAGCGCGCGCTGCGCCGCCTCTGGCGCCGGCGCGGGGCCATGGTGGGCCTGGCGGTGATCGTGTTCTTCGTCGCGATCGCACTCGCGGCGCCGTGGATCTCGCCGCACGACCCGCTCGCCACGAGCTGGAGCGCGGTGCGCAAGGCGCCCAGTGCCGAGCATGTCTTCGGCACGGACGAGATCGGCCGCGACGTGCTGTCGCGCGTGATCTGGGGCGCGCGCGCATCGCTCCTGGCGGGCGTGATCTCGGTCACGATCTCGTTGCTGGTGGGCGTGCCGATCGGTCTCACCGCGGGCTACGTCGGCGGCTGGACCGACATGCTGATCTCGCGCGTGACCGATGCGATGCTCGCGTGCCCGTTCCTCATCCTCGCCATCGCGCTCGCGGCTTTCCTGGGACCGAGCCTCACGAATGCGATGGTCGCGATCGGCATCGCGGCCACGCCGATCTTCATACGCCTCACGCGCGCGCAGGTGCTCGCGGTGAAGGTGGAGGATTACGTGGAAGCCGCGCGTGCCGTGGGCAACCCGCCGCTACGCATTGCGCTGCGGCACATCTTCCCGAACATCGTGGCGCCGCTCATCGTGCAGGCGACACTCGCCATCGCGGCGGCCATCATCGCGGAGGCGAGCCTCTCCTTCCTGGGACTCGGCCAGCAGCCGCCCGCGCCGAGCTGGGGCAGCATGCTCAACACCGCCAAGAACTACGTCGAGAACGCGCCGTGGATGGCCATCTGGCCCGGGCTGTCGATCTTTTTGCTCGTGCTGTCGTTCAATCTTCTGGGGGACGGCTTGCGCGACGCGCTTGATCCGCGGCATGGGTGAGCAGCGCGCGAACTTCAAACACGGGAATTCACCACGAGAGGACACAGAGGACACAGAGGGTGGCACAGAGGAAACCCACTATTGATGGTTCGTGGCTGCGCCGAACGTAGCCCGAAATTCAATCGAACGGTTTCCTCTGTGCCACCCTCTGTGTCCTCTGTGTCCTCTCGTGGTGAGATCCCCTGTTTGAACTTCGCGCGCTAAAGGAAACGTGTCCCGGCCCACCAGGCAACCCCCGCCACGAAGGCGGAAGCGGGGATCGTGAAGATCCACGCCCACACGATGTTGCCCGCCACGCCCCAGCGCACGGCCGACACCTTGCGCGTCGAACCGACGCCCACGATGGCGCCGGTGATCGTATGCGTCGTCGAAACGGGAATACCCAGCGCGGTGGCGAGGAAGAGCGTGATGGCGCCGCCGGTCTCGGCGCAGAAGCCGCCGACGGGCTTCAGCTTCGTGATGCGCTGGCCCATGGTCTTCACGATGCGCCAGCCGCCGAGGAAGGTCCCCAGCGCGATCGCGATGTAGCAGGCGATGATCACCCAGCCCGGCACGTGGTCCTGCGTTGCTCCGCCCATTTTGGAGGCGATCAGCAGCGCCCAGATGATGCCGATGGTCTTCTGCGCATCGTTGCCGCCGTGCCCGAGGCTGTAGAGCGATGCCGAGACGAGCTGCAATCGCCTGAACCATCGGTCGACGCGCGAGGGGCTGGTGCGCCGGAATATCCAGGCGACGACCACCATCAGCAGGCCGCCCAGCACGAAGCCCATCACCGGCGAGAGGAAGATGAAGGCCACGGTCTTCACGATGCCTTCCGAGACCAGCAGCGAGAAGCCGCCCTTCGCCACCGCGGCGCCGATGAGCCCGCCGATGAGCGCATGCGAGGACGACGACGGCAGCCCCGCCCACCAGGTGATCCCGTTCCACACGATCGCGCCCACCAGCGCGCCGAACACCACGTAATGGTCGATCGCGCCGGGGTCGACGATGCCCTTGCCGACGGTGGCCGCGACCTTCAGGTGGAAGACGAGGATCGCGATGAAGTTGAACATGGCGGCGAACGCCACGGCCTGGTGCGGCTTCAGCACGCCGGTGGAGACGACGGTGGCGATCGAGTTGGCCGCGTCGTGCAGGCCGTTCATGAAGTCGAACGCGAGCGCCAGCACGACGAGGAAGATCACCGTCGCGAAGGTGATTTCGGCGCTCATCGCGTCAGGCGTTCTCGAGCGAGATGCCTTCGGCCAGGTTCGCCACGTCTTCGCAGCGGTCCGTGATCGCCTCCAGCAGCTCGTAGATCTCCTTCAGCTTGATCAGCTCCCGCACGTCCTGCTCCTCGCGGAAGAGGCGCGACATCGCCGAGCGCAGGACGCGGTCGGCATCGGACTCGAGCCGGTCGATCTCCTCGCACGTCTTGATGAGCGCCTCGGTATTGCCGTCCTGCTTGCCGAGGAGCGCCACCACTTCCTGCACGCGCTCGGCGCACTTGACCGCGATGTCGGCGAGGCGCGCGGCCTCGGGCGTGATGCGGCGCAGGTCGTACAGCGTGAGCGTCTCGGTGGTGTCCTGCACCAGGTCGCAGATGTCGTCCATCGCGTTCACGAGCTGGTGGATGTGGTCGCGGTCGAGCGGCGTGATGAAGGTCTTGTGCAGCAGGCGGATGGCCTCCGCCGTGATGCGGTCGGCCGCATGCTCGGCCTCGTCGATGGCGCGGGCGTGCTCCTCGCGCGACTCGTAGTCCCCCATGAGCAGGGCGAGCTCGTGGGCGGCGCGGACGACCTGCGCCGCGTGCGCATTGAACAGGTCGAAGAAGCGACCTTCCTTGGGAAGCAGGCGGCCGAACATGGGGATTCCTCGTGAAGGGGGGATCGCGGACTGGCCCGAGTGTAACAAACCGCGCACTTGCCGGCTTCGCGCAGCGGGATATAATGCCGGAACCTTTCCCACCTCCGCATCCCGGGGATTCACATGCGCATCCTGATTTCCATCTCCCTCGCGTCCCGCGCCATGCGCGGCGCGGCGGTGCGCGTCCCGGCGGGGATCGTCCTCCGCGAAGCCTAGTCCTGCGGGCCATCCACCCGCCGGAATCGAGGCGGGAAGGATCGGCAACCAATTCCGAATTCCGTTTCCGCCTCGCGTGTGCCGCGACTGGCGGCGCTTGTTCGACGAATACGGAACCGACAACAATGAACCAACCGCTATCCCTGTTGCACCCTTCGCGCTGGCTCACCGGCCTGTGGCGAAACGCCGATTTCGTGAAGCTGTGGGGCTCGCTCACGATCACCCACTTCGGGGGCCAGGTCACGTTCCTGGCGCTGCCGTTGACGGCGGCGCTGGTGCTGAACGCGAGCCCGTTCGAGGTCGGCATCCTCACCGCGCTCGAAGCGCTGCCCTTCCCGCTGCTGGGACTCTTCGGCGGCGTGATCGTCGATCGCGCGCGCAAGCTGCCGCTCATCGTCGCGACCGACCTCGGCCGCGGGCTGGGGCTGCTCGCGGTGCCCGTGTGCGCGTGGCTGGGCGTGCTCAACATGCCGATCCTGTACGTGGTGGGCTTCACGATCGGCGCCATGACCGTCGTCGGCTGGCCCGCATACCAGGTCTTCATGACCGAGCGCGTGGGCCGCGACAACCTCGTCGAGGCGAACGCGAAGATCGGCGTCGCGGATTCGGCGGCGCAGCTCATGGGCCCGGGGCTTGCGGGCGCGCTCATCCAGTGGCTCACGGCGCCGTTCGCGATCCTGTTCGATGCGCTGTCGTTCTTCGCCTCGGCGGCGATGCTGCGCGGCATCGCGCCGGCCGCGACCGACAAGCCGAAGGCCGTCGCGCGCTCCATGCGCGCCGAGATCGTCGAGGGGCTCTCGATCATCTGGCACAACCGCACGCTGCGTGCGCTGGTGTGGTCGATCGGCATCTGGCAGGTGTTCCGCCATGCCTTCCTCGCGATCGTCGTCCTGTACGCCGCGCGTGAGCTGGGCTTTTCCGCGGGCCACGTGGGGATGCTCTTCATGACCGCGGGGTTGGGATCGCTTGCGGCCGCGGGTGTGACCGCCCGGTTGAACGCGCGCTACGGCATGGGCGTCACGATGCTGGGCGGCATCGCCGGCACGGGTGTCGCGTGGATCGTCATGGGCTCGGCCGCGGGGCCGCCGTGGCTCGCCTCGCTGCTGTTCGGCACCGGGCTTTTCCTGCTCGACCTCACGGCGATGATCTTCTTCATCAACTACCTGTCGCTGCGGCAGGCGGTGACGCCGGATGCGCTGCTGGGCCGCGTGACGGCGACGATGATCTGCCTCACCGTCGCCGCGGCGCCGCTCGGCGGCCTCGCCGGAGGCTGGATCGGCGAGCACGTGGGCCTGCGCGCAGCGATGTTCTTCGCCGGTGGCGGCGCCCTGCTGCTCACGCCGCTCATCGTGTGGTTCTCGCCACTCACGCGCATGCGCGAGCTGCCGCGTCCGCACGATCCGGTCGTGACGGAGAGCGTGGCCGAGGAGATGACGGGTTAGGTCAGGAAGCGCGGGCCGCCGAAGGGCGGTCCGCGCGCTCCAGGCGCCGGCAGGTTATTTCGACTTGCGCTTGGTGGATTTGCGCTTGGTGGACTTGCGCTTGGTCGATTTGCGCTTCGTCGACTTGCGCGCGGATGTCTTGCGCGACGACGACTTGCGCGTGCTGCTCTTGCGGGAACTGGCCTTGCGGGAGCTGGTCTTGCGCGAAGTGCTCTTGCGCGAAGTGCTCTTGCGCGACGCGGAGCTCTTGCGCTTCTTCGATCCGCCCTTCTTCGAGCTGCCTCGCTTCGACGGAACCTTAGCCCCCTTCTTGCGGGCCTCCGACAGGCCGATCGCGATGGCCTGCTTGCGGCTCTTCACCTTCTTGCCCGAGCGCCCGCTCTTCAGCGTGCCCTTCTTGCGCTCGCTCATCGCACGCTTCACCTTCTGCCCTGCTTTCTTTCCGTATCTCGCCATACACGGTCTCCTCGTTGTCGGTGAAACATCGACAGCATACTCAGAACACGGACGCAATCAAGCGGCGCCGCCCCTCACGTCGCGCGCGCGAGACAGTTGTGCTGGCGTTCGGCGACGCGGCGCGCGAAGCGTTCGGTGGTGAACTTGCGCGTGATCTTCGGACTCCTTAGCTCGATCCGCGGCAGCATCGCGCGCGGGACTGCCTTGCCGCTGCGCGCATCGGCCAGAGCGAAGACCTGCTTGTAGAGCGGCGTGGCCTCGAGGCCCGCGCCGTTGCCGTGCCCGAGGTCGCGGCGAATGTCGGCGGCGCTCATGCCGAGGCGCGCAGCGATGCCGCGGGCCGCGAGCTCCGTGGCGCCCGGCTCGCTCGAGGGCTCGCCGTGGTCGAAGCGCAGCAGGTCGCCATCGAGGTCGAGCGTCGCGCCGGAAGCGATCGCGAGCGCATTCTGGAAGGCGGCGTTGCGGCTCGCATAGCGCCCCGCGTTGTAGTCGGCGAAGCGGTAGAGGTCGTTGTCGTAGGGTGCCGGGTAGTCGAGCAGGTGCGCGATGCCGAAATAGAGGCCGCCGCGGCGGGTGAACACCTCGTCGCGGATCGAGCCCTTCACGGGATACGGATATCCCTTCGCCACCTGCACCCGGGCGAACGAGACGCTCACCTGCATCGGCCCGGCGGTGCGCACCGGGTTGCGCTCCTCGAGGAAGCGCTTGCCCAGCGGCACGCGGTCGATGAAGTCCTCGAAGATCTCCGAGAGCTCTCCCTCGGTGCGTGCGGCATCGATGCGATCCGAGTAGCTCTGCCCGTTGCCCGATGGGAGTGCCAGCGCCGCATGCAACGCGAGCTTCGGGATGCCGATCTGCTCGCCCTGCCGGTCGATTTCCTTCCACGCGATGGCGGCGAGGTTCGGAATCGGCGGGTCGACGTGGAAATTGGTCTCCTGCTCCGTCACCGCGACCACCGCGCACACGTTCTCGCGCGTCATGCCGACGTGGAGCGCGTTCATCGCGGTCCAGATGTCCATGGCCCAGCCGTCGCGGTCGTCGAGCTTCGCGGGGAGGTAACGTGCGACGAAGACGCGCCCTTCGACGGCGGTCATCGGCCGCTCGCGGGGCGCTTCACCGGGCACCGCACATCCCGCGAGCACCGCCGCGAAGGCGATGCTGCCTGCAATTCCGAGTCTCATCAGCCCCCATCGTTGCTGCCGGTATAAGCTTTCGACACGGGACGGCGGGGAGCGATCCCTGCCGCTGCCCATCCCGCCACGACTTTCGATGAAAAAAATCCTCCTGCCATTGTGCGCGTCCGTCTTCGCCATGCTCGCCTGCTGCATGGCCTCCGCACAGGACTGGCCGCAACGCCCGCTGCACCTCGTCGTGCCTTTTCCCGCGGGATCGACACCCGACGTCTTCGCGCGCCTGCTCGGTGAGCGGCTCGCCGCGAGCCTCGGCCAACCGGTAGTCGTGGACAACAAACCGGGGGCGGGCGGCATGATCGGCACGGGCGCCATCGCGAAGGCCGCGCCCGACGGCTATACGTTCGGCGTGAGCATCACGGGCCCCTTGGTGAACGACACGCTGCTCTACCGCAAGATGGCGTACGACCCGTTCACCGAGCTCGCACCGATCACGCTCGCGGTGAACCAGCCGTGCATCCTGGTGGCGAGCCGCGGCTTCAACGCGGCGACGCTGCCGGAAGCGCTGGCGGAGCTCGAACGCCGCCCCGGCCAGTACAACTACGCCTCGCTCGGAACGGGGACGATGTCGCATCTCGCCATGGAGACCATCGCCGCGCGCAGCCGCACGCAGGTCGTGCAGGTCCCCTACCCCGGCTCGGCCCAGGCGGTGCAGGCGCTCGTCTCGGGCGACGTGAACCTGGGCTGCATGCCGCCCGCCGCGGTGATGCCGCAGGTGAAAGGCGGCCGGCTGAAGGCGATCGGCATCGCCGCGAAGCAGCGCTCGCCATTGCTGCCAGGGGTGAAGACGCTTGCCGAGCAGGGCCTCGCGGATTTCGAGGCCAACGCCTGGATCGGCATCGTGGCACCCGCGAAGACGCCCGCGCCGATCCTCGCGCGGCTGAACGCCGAGATCGTGCGCATCCTGCATCGCGCAGACACGCGCGAAGCGCTCGCCGCGCAGATGATGGAGCCCGTGGGCAGCACGCCGGAGCAGTTTGCCGCCTACATGCGCGAGGAGCTCGAGCGCTGGGGTCCCCTCATCCGCCGCAACCACATCACGCTCGACTGACTTGCCACTCCTCCAGCTCTCCGGCGTCTCGCTCGCCTACGGACACGTTCCCCTCCTCGACCACGTCGAGCTCGTGATCGAGCCGGGCGAGCGCGTGGGCCTCATCGGACGCAACGGCACCGGCAAGTCGAGCCTGCTCAGGGTGATCGCGGGCGAGGCACGCGCCGACGAGGGCAAGGTGTGGCTGGCGCCCGACCTGCGGCTCGCCACCGTGCCGCAGGAACCCGCGCTCACGCCGGGACTCACGGTATTCGATGCCGTGGCCGAAGGCGTTGGCGAGGCGGCCAGGCGCCTCGTCGATTACCACCACGCAGCGCACGCGCTCGCGGCGCTCGGCGCGAGCGATGGCGCCGAGCACGATGCGTTGATGGCCACGTTGCACGAGCGGCAGGAAGCGCTCGAAGCCGCCGGCGGATGGACGCTCGAGCATCGCGTCGAGGCCACCATCAGCCGGCTGGAGCTGCCGCCGGAGGCGCGCGTGGACGAGCTTTCCGGAGGGCTGCGCAAGCGCGTGGCGCTCGCGCGCGCGCTGGTGGGCGAGCCGCAGCTCCTCATCCTCGACGAGCCCACCAACCACCTCGACATCAACGCCATCGAGTGGCTCGAGCAGCTGCTGGTGGGCTTCGCGGGCAGCGTGCTCTTCGTGACCCACGACCGCCGCTTCCTCGACAGCGTGGCACAGCGCATCATCGAGCTCGATCGCGGGCGGCTGCTCGACTACCCGGGAAACTTCAGCGCCTACGAGCAGCGCAAGGCCGAGCAGCTCGCCGTGGAGGCGGTCGAGAATCGCAAGTTCGACAAGCTCCTCGCGCAGGAGGAGGCGTGGATCCGCAAGGGGGTGGAAGCGCGGCGCACGCGCAACGAGGGCCGCGTGCGGCGGCTGGATGCGCTGCGCATCGAGCGCTCGGAGCGGCGCAACCGCATCGGCAACGTCGAGCTCGCGGTCGCGGCCGGGGAGCGCTCCGGCAAGATGGTGGCGGAGCTGGAGCACGTCACCAAGCGGTATGGCCACAAGCGCGTGGTCGAGGACTTCTCCACGCGCATCATGCGCGGCGACAAGGTCGGCCTCATCGGGCCCAACGGCAGCGGCAAGAGCACGCTGTTGAAGCTCATCCTGGGTGCCGTGCCGCCGGATTCCGGCCGCGTTCGCCTCGGCGCGCGCGTGGAGGTCGCCTACTTCGACCAGTTCCGCAGCGCGCTCGACGAAGAGGCCACGCTCGCCGACACCATCTCGCCCGGCAGCGACACCATCGAGATCGGCGGCACGCGCAAGCACGTCATCAGCTACCTCGGCGATTTCCTGTTCCCGCCCGAGCGAGCGCGCGCGCCGGTAAAATCGCTCTCCGGCGGCGAGCGCAACCGGCTGCTGCTGGCACGCCTCTTCAGCCGCCCCGCCAACGTGCTGGTGCTCGACGAGCCCACCAACGACCTCGATATCGAGACGCTCGAGCTGCTCGAATCGCTGCTGCAGGAATACGACGGCACGCTCTTCCTCGTGAGCCACGACCGCGCATTCCTCGACAATGTCGTCACGCAGTCGATCGCGTTCGAAGGCGACGGCGGCTGGAAGGAATACGCCGGCGGCTACAGCGACTGGGTGCGCGCGCGCAGGGCGCCTGCCGCCGCCGCGAGCGCCGCATCCGCCGCGCCGTCGAGCGCCAAATCACAAGCTGCGCAACCGCGCCGGCCGGCCAAGCTCTCGTACAACGAGAACCGCGAGCTGGACGCGCTGCCGGCCAGGCTCGAGGCGCTCGAAGCGGAGCAGAAGGCGCTCGCCGAAAAGCTTGCGAATCCGGCGACCTACTCCGATCGTTCGACCGACGTGGCGGCGCTCAACCGGCGCAGCGAAGCGATCGAGGCCGAGCTCATGACGCTCCTCGCGCGCTGGGAGGAGCTGGAGGCGAAGCGCGGCTGATCAGCCGAGCGTGTTCATGCCGCTCTTGCGATACCAGCCGGTGATCGCCGCTCCGTCCCAGACGAAGCACACGTGCGGCCCCTGCCTGCAGGGCGCGACCAGCCTGGGCCGGAACACCGCCACGCATTGGCCGCCCGGGTTGCGAACGCTGTCGTAGACGATCCCGTTCGCGCCCTCCGCGCGCCGGGCGCGCGCGAACGCCTGCGAAGCGGCATAGTCGTCGGGATGCATGATGTCGGGCTTGCGCCGGCCGTGGCCGCGCACGTCGACGAACTCGCCGCGGATGTCCGCGAGGTAGACCCGCATGTCGACCTCGCCGGGCGCTTCCTTCGTGCTGGCGAGGAAGATCGCGCGATGGTGCGCGCTTTCCGCGACCGAGGTTTCCAGCTCCTTGCCGGCGTAATAGGCGCCGAACGTGCCGTCCGCGAAGCGGCTGCCCTCGCGGTTGATGTGGGTGAAGGCGGCCATGATCGGCGTGGTGCCCGGACCGGAGACGCGCTCCGCGGGCGGCACGAGGTGGATCTCGCCCACCTCGTCGCGCAGGCGGTCGTTGGTGAGCCCTTCCGCAGCGAGCACGAATTCGAGGTCCTCCGGGCTTGCCACGCGGTCGAAGAGGCCCACGGGCGGGAAGCGGCTCGGCACCAGCCGGTAGCTCGGCCGCCAGGCGATGCGCGCCATGGTCCAGTGTCCTAGCCGCGCTGCGAATCCAGGTAGCGCCGCACCTCGTAGAGATCGGCCACGTTGCCGGACAGCAGCCGCTCGAGCGCGCTGCGCCCGCCGAAGAGCGGCGCCGTGTTCGGCTTGCGGATCCACGCATCCGCCGCTTCGTCCGACGGCAGCAGCAGCCGCAATGCCTTGTAGATGCCGAGCACGTACGAGATGCGCTCGAGCGTATCGCGCGGCAGCGGGCCGGACTTGCCATCCTTCCACACGTGATAGGTGGACCGCGAGCGGAGTCCCAGGAGCGTCATCGCCTCGCGCGCCGAGAGTCCCCACGCCTCCGCGATGTTGAAGAAGGTGCGCAGCAGCGCCTGCGCCGCCTCGCGCGTGCCGAGATCCGCTTCCGCGGGGCGGCGGTGCTCTCGGGGCGTCGGGGCGGCGGGGCTCATGCTTCCGAAACTACACCGTTTACGAAGAACTGTCCAGATTTGGACAGGGCCTGCGTCATTCCGGCTCGATGTGGGCCGCCTTGATGATGCGCCCCCACTTGGCCGACTCGGCCGCCTGGAACCGCGCCAGCTCTTCCGGGGACGAGGTGGCGGCTTCCGTGCCGGTGGTCTCGTAGAAGCTGCGCGCGGAGGGGCTGCGGACGGCGTTCACCAGCAGCTCGTGCAGCCGCCGCACGACCGCCTCGGGCGTCTTCGCGGGGACGTAGGCCGCGAACCAGTAGCCCATCTCGTAGCCCTTCACGCCGGCCTCGTCGATGGTCGGCACATCGGGCGCGAGCGGCGAGCGCGTCTTCGCGGTCACGCCGAGCGCGCGCACCTTGCCCGACTTCACCTGCGGCAGACCGGTCGCCGTGTCGGTGATCATCATGTCGATCTGCCCGCCGAGGAGGTCCGTCACGGCGAGCGGATTGCTCTTGTACGGGATGTGCAGGAGCTGGATGCCCGCCATCTGCTGCAGGAGCTCCCCCGCGACGCGGCTGGACGAGGAGCCGCTGCCGAACGAGAGCTTGCCCGGCTGCTTCTTCGCCAGCGCGATGAATTCGCCCACGGTCTTCGCGGGCACCGCCGTCTTCACGATCATGATCTGGCCGCCCTTGCCCAGCAGGGTCACCGGCGCGAAGTCCTTCACCGGGTCGTAGGGCATCGACTTGTACAGGTGCTCGTTCGCGGCGTGCGTGGTGTTGGTGGTGATGAGGACGGTGTAGCCGTCGGGCGCCGCGCGGGCCACCTGCTGGGCGGCGATGAAGCCGCTCGCGCCCGGCTTGTCCTCCACCACCACCGCGACCTTCGCCTGGTCGCCCACGGACTGCCCCAGCGCACGGGCGATCTGGTCCGTGGCGCTGCCGGCGGCGAACGGGACGACGAACGTGATGGGCCTCGCCGGATACGGCTGCTGGGCCCAGGCACCGCACAGCGCGAATGCGACGACGCATGCCACGAGTCTCTTCATTTCTCCTCCGTTGTCGGCACTTCGATGGTCATGTCGAGCAGCAGGAACGCGAGCGCCTTGCCGTGGCTGTCCAGGTTGAGCGAGCCGTTCACGCCGCCGTCGAGGACGTCGTCGATCACGAAATTCATGGCGTGGAGCTTCGGCAGGACGTAGCGCTTCACGCGCGAGGGCTGCCGGTGCGCGAAGGCTTCGGCCACCCGCGATTCGGTGACCTGCGCCACCAGCAGCGCGAAGTCTTCGGGCCGATAGGCGATCACGCTGATGTTCGAGCGGTTGCCCTTGTCCCCGGTGCGGCCGTGGGCCAGGCGATACAGCGGCACGGCGTGCGTGGAGGCGCTCACGCCGCCATCTCGAAGCTGGTGGGCACCGCCTCGCGCGGCACGAAGCACGACAGCGTGTCCAGGCGCGCGCGCACCGACGTGCGCACGCCCCCGCCGCCCGCCGGTCCGCACGTATAGAGCGCGGTGACCTCGCGCGCCAGCCGCTCGGCGACGCGGCGATCGGCATGGCGTGCCGCCGCGCGCATGCGCACATCGCGCGCATCCCCGGGCTCCACGCGCTCCCGCATGCGGCCCGCGTCGTCCGCGAAGACGCTCACGCAGCCGATGAGGTCGATACGCACGTCGAGGACGCCCGCGAGCCGCCGCCGCACGATGTCGCCGGCGAGCCGTGCTCGCGCCTCGGCGCCGCGTCCCGCGTAGGAAATCTCGCCCTCGGCGAGCCACCCGTCCTCGAAGCAGACGTTGACCTTGAGCCGGTCGGGGCGCGCGTGCCCGCGCACGCTGTCAACCCGCACCCGATCCGGCGCCACCTGGCTCACTTCCGCTTCCGCGATGTCCGCGATCACGTCGGGCGTGAGATACGCCGCGGGGTCGTGCACCTCGTAGAGCAGCTGCTCCTTCACGGTGCGGAGCGTCACGCATCCGCCGGTATGGTCGGCCTTGAACACCTCGCAGCTTCCATCCTCGGCGACCTGCGCGATCGGGAAGCCGGGCTCGTGGACGCCGGGCACGTCCTTCATGCCCGGATCGGCGAAATAGCCGCCGGTGACCTGCGCGCCGCATTCGAGCAGGTGGCCCGCCATCGTCGCGCGCCCGAGCTGCGTCCAGTCGTCCGCGCGCCAGCCGTGATGCGCCATCGCCGGGCCCACGGCGAGCGACGGATCGGCCACGCGGCCCGCCACGACGATTTCCGCGCCTGCGGCGAGCGCCGCGGCGATGGGCTCGGCGCCGATGTACGCATTCGCGCTCGCCACCTCGATCTCGTCCAGCCGCGGGCCGATGGCCTCGCGCAGCATGGCGCGATGCGCGGGAGAGGAGAGATCGTCGCCGCGGACGATGGCGATGCGCGGGACGCGAAGACCCAGCTCGCGCGCGAGCGCCACGATGCGCCGCGCCGCCGCGGGTGGATTCGCCGCGCCGAAATTGCTCACGATGCGGATGCCGTGCCGGAGGCAATCGCCCAGGACCGGCGCCAGCATGTCGGGCAGCAGCGGCTCGTAGCCCGCCTCGGGATCGGTGCGCCGGGCGAGCTGCGCCAGCGCGAGCGTCCTTTCCGCGAGCGTCTCGTAGATCAGGCACGCGGGCATGCGGCGCGCGGCGAGCGTGCGCACCACGGGGCCTGCCGCATCGACGCGGTCGCCGGAAAAGCCCGCCCCTGCCCCGATCAGCAGCGGCGCGGCCATGCGGCGCTCATGCCCCGTGCAGCAGCATCAGATCCCGGTGTGGAGGTCGTCGTGCAGCTCCGTGTGCACCCCTACGTAGTCCGTGATCGCCCAGACCACGACCAGCACCGCGCCGAACCCGATGAAGAAAATGCGGCCGGACATGCCCAGGTCCGTCGCCGCCGGGATCACCAGCGGCGCCAGCACCAGCAGCACGCCGACCACGATCTCGACCGCGCCGTGCACCCGGAGCGGCACGACCTTCATCACGCCCCCGGGAAAATCGGTGAGGAGCGTGAGCGCCAGGTGGATGGCCGCAAGCGCGTACGCGCCCGTGGCCGCAACGTCGTTCAGGCCGAACAACGTGGGCGCCAGGACCAGCACGAGCACGCTGAGGTAGTCGAGGGCGGCATGGATGCGGGGTGAAAGGACGTTCACGGCTGCCTCTTGCGGGATGCCTGAGCTCCCATGCTAGCGCGAGTCACTTCGTCGCGCTCACCCAGTGCGCATCGACCCAGGCCGGTTCGTGGAAGCCGGCGGCGGCCAGGCACTTCTCGACCTGCGCGGGCTGGAGCGCCTCGGCGCGGAACTCGTGCAGCCACTGGTCCGGCCCGTGGCTATAGCGCAGCGCGATGTCGGCATAAGGCGGGGCGTGTTCGGCGCGATCCACGTGGACGGTCACCTCGCCTGTCGAATACTCCTGTCCCGCCCGTGCACTCGCGAGCCACGCAGCGTCCTGGCACTGGACGAGGACGACACCGCCTTCGTGCAGGTGGCGATGGCACGTGGCGAGCAGCGCCGCGCGCTCCCCGTCGCTGGGGATGTTGACCAGGCCGCTCGCGAGGATCGCCGCGTCGAAGCGCTCCTCCAGGTCCAGATCCTGGATGTCGGCGCAGACCGTGGCGGCGGCCGGCGG
This sequence comes from Usitatibacter sp., assembly GCA_035553995.1. Taxonomy (GTDB): domain Bacteria; phylum Pseudomonadota; class Gammaproteobacteria; order Burkholderiales; family Usitatibacteraceae; genus Usitatibacter. The sequence goes on from DATMJE010000212.1 coordinate 15,793, forward strand.
CACGTGCGCGAGCATGTCCCGCGAGTTGTCCACGGCGGTCACGCGGTAGCCGTGCTCCAGCAGCGCCGCCGTGAGCCGGCCCACGCCGCAGCCCAGCTCCAGCACCGACGAGCCCGGCATCGACGGCGCCAGCAGCTCGATCTCGCCCGCATAAGGCAGCCGCAGGTACAGCTCCACCGCGCAGCCATCGGCCGTGATCGGGCCGCGGCCCTCGCCGTGGAAACGCACGTCCGCGAGCGAGACGTCCCGCATCACGGCACGCGCGCCGCGGCGGACGCCTCCGATTCGAGCCACGCCTTCGCCTCGCCCAGCGTGGCGAAAAGCCGCACGTTGACGGCGCGGTTCACGGCGACCGTCTCGGCGAAACGCGACTTGGCGGCACTCACGGCGCCGGTCTCGACGTACGCGATGCGCCGCAGCTTGGCACCGTCCGCCGCGCGCTGCAGGATGACGCGGTAGATGGCCGAGGTGTCGAGGTCGGCATTGGCGAGGTTCATCTCGAGCAGCAGGTCGGACCTGCCGTGCTGCACGCAGGCGAGATAAGCCTCGCGCATGTAGCGCAGCAGGTTCTCCGGCGTGCGCGTGCCGTCGAGGCGCGCGTGCACGTAGGTTTCGTGCGCTTCGACGGTGAGCCGATAACTCATGGGCCCTTCGCCGGGGCGAGGCCCGCCTTCGTGATGACCGGTGCCGCTTCGGGCGACGACAGGAACGCGAGCAGCGAGCGCGCCGCATCCGCCTGCGCCGCGTTGGCGGTGAGCGCGCCGGCAAACGTGAACCCCGGCTGCAACGCCTCCGGCAGCGCGCCCACGAAAGCCGCCCCCGGGACGTGGATCAGCTCGCTCACCTGCTGGAAGCCGATCTCCGCTTCGCCGCGCGCGACCACCGCCGCGACCGGCTCGCCCGATGGCGGCCCGCGGATCTTGCGGCTTTTCGCAGCGATCTGGTCGGCAATGCCCAGCCTGGGGAAGAGCGTCGTGGAAAGATAAGTGCCGCTGCCGCTATCCGAATAAGCGATCGATTTCGCGGCGAGCAGGGTCTTCGTGAAGGCGTCGACGCTCGAGATGTCGGGCTTGGGCGCACCCTCCTTCACCACCATGCCGATCTGCGACTTCGCGAGCTCCACCTTGCTGTCCGCGCGCACCAGCCCGCGGGCCGCCAGCTCGTCCGCCGCCTTGCCGTCGAGGATGACGACGTCCGCCTTCTCGCCGCGCGCGAGCCGCGTCGGGATGGCTTCGGGCGAGTCGCCCATCGAGGGGCCGCGCGCGGTGACCAGCTTGTGCCCCGTCGAGCGCTCGAAGGCGGGTGCGAGCTCCGCATAAACGCCGTGGAAGCCGGCGGAGATCATGACGTGAAGCTCGGCGGCGCACGCTGCAGCCGGGAGCAACAGGCCCGCCGCCGCTGCGGCCAGCCATTTGACGAGCTTCATGCGAGGGTTCTCCCCGGACCGTCGACGCCGGAAGCGTACCGCAAATCGTCAACGCAAGAGCACCGCGATCGCAAGCATGGCGGCCGAGGCGATCTGCACCCAGCCGTTCGCGAACATCCAGCTTGCCCAGGCGCGCGAGCAGGGATAAGCCGCGAGCTCGCTGCAGTAACCGCGCAGCAGTATGAGGCGCGCCATCTCGGTGATGCGCTCCCTGCGCAGGCGCCCGCGCCGGTCCCGCGGGCGCTTCGCGTACAGCCGCTCGTAGAGATCGGGGGCCTCGCGCCCGAGGCTGCGCTGGAAGAGGCTGCCCAGCACCGCGGAGATGCACACCGTCGTCATGAGAACGATCCCGAGGACCGCGACCATGGACGGCGTGGTACCCGCTCAGGCCCGCCTGCGCAGGTAAAGGTGCACCGCCCGTTCGCCCGCGACATGCCGCTCGCACTCGTAGCCCAGCGCATGCGCGTCGAGACCCTGGAAGAGGCTCTCGCCGTCGCCGAGCAGCACCGGGCTCATCGCGAGGTGCATCTCGTCGACGAGGCGCGCGCGGAGGTACTGGCGCACCGTCGCCACGCCGCCGCCGACGCGCACGTCGCGGCCGCCCGCGGCTTCCCGGGCCAGCGCGAGCGCCGCCTCGATGCCCTGCGTCACGAAGTGGAAGGTCGTGCCGCCCTTCATCGCGAGCGGCGCGCGCGCATGATGCGTGAGCACGAACACGGGGGTGTGGTAAGGGGGCTCCTCGCCCCACCAGCCCTTCCAGCTCTCGTCGGGCCACGGACCGCGCACCGGCCCGAACATGTTGCGGCCGAGGATCCATGCGCCGATGTTGTCGAACCCCTTCTCGGCGATGCCGTTGTCGACGCCCGTCTCGCCGCCCTCCTGCCCCTGCATGCGGCGCCAGAAGCGCGTGTGCATGAACCACTGCATGATCTCGTGGCCGCGCACCCCCAGCGGGTTCTGCAGATCCTGGCGCGGACCCGCGGAATAGCCGTCGAGGCTCATGGCAAAGCTCTGGACGCGCAGTTTCGACATGGATCCGCGTCCCCCTAGCGAAACTCGATCGTGAAGCCGGGAAGGTCGATACCCGCGAGGCGGGTTTGCCAGGTGTCGCCCGCGGCGATGGGATGGGCATCGGTGATGGTGCCGGTGGTCACGATCTCGCCGGCTCGCAGGGGCTCGCTCGCGGGCTGGCGCGCGAGTGTGGCCACGAGATGGGCGGCCGCGAGCAACGGGCTGCCCAGCACATTCCCGCCGCGTCCTGCGTCGATGCGCTCCCCGTTGCGGAAAAGCTCGAGCGTGAAGCTCTCGAGCACGCGCGCGGCGTCGCTGCCGAGGCGCTCCAGCGGCACCGGCGGACCGACGAAGAGCGCCGCATGCAGGCCCGAATCCGCGATGGTGTCGGCGGCCTCGAAGCGCCAGCCGGGGAAATTCGATTGCACGATCTCGAAGCCGTGCGCGATCCAGTCGATGCAGGCGAGGATCGCGGCCGCATCCGCATCGGCGCGCGGTGCCTGCGCGAAATGCAGGATCACCTCGGGCTCGATCTTCGGCTGGGCGAAGCGTTGCACCCGGCTCGCGGCCCTTGCGCCGTGCAGGTGCTGCGTGGTCGCGTCGTAGACATGGGCCCACATCGGCTCGTGCACGCCATAGCGTTCCTGCACCAGCGGATTGGTGAAGCCGATCTTGCGGCCGAGGGGCTTCGCGCCCTCCGCGATGCGATGCCGGTGGATCGCGCGCGACACCTCGTAAGCCTTCGCCACGCTGAAATCGGCGTAGCGCGAGGTGAACGGCTCGACCTGCTTCGCGCGGTCCTGTGCGTCCTTCATTTCCAGCGCCAACTGCTCCACATCCACTGCTTCGATCGTCGTCGTCGACATGGAAAGCTCCTGTGTGCGATCAGGTCCTGCGCCAGACGCTCGCGAGCCACGGTTGCTGCTCTCGGGGAAGTCCCGGCGGGCGGTAGTAATGCTCGAGCTCCTCGAAGCCGGCGGCCTCGAGGAATGCGCGCCATGATTCCAGATCGTGCCATACGCCGTAGCGGCCGCGGTTCCAGCCCTCCTCGCCCTGCCCGCGCGGGTTCGACGCGAACAGCACGCCCTGCGGCTTGAGCGCCGCCCGCAGCTCTGCCAGCACGCGCGGCAGCTCCTGGCGCGGCACGTGGAAGAGCGAGGCGTTGGCGAAGATGCCGTCGAAGCGGCCCGGCGGAAGGTCGAGCGCGAGGAAATCCTGCTCCCACACCTCGCAGCCGCTGTCCGCGCGCGCCATCGCGGCCAGCGCGGAAGAGCCCTCGAGGCCCACGGCCTCGCAACCCTTCGCGCGGAACACGGCGAGGTCGCGTCCCGGGCCGCAGCCGAAGTCGAGGATGGCGAAGGGCGGTGCGCCGCGCAGATGGCGCAGCAGCGCCGCGATGTTCTGGGAGACGTCGTGGTCGCGCGTGCCGTCGCGGAAATCCTCGGCGCGCGCGTTGTAGTGCGCGAGGGTACCGGCGGTGATGGCTTCGAGCTCGTGCGGCTCCATGGCGGGCGGCGTCATTCGGCGCGGGTTTCGTCGGGATATTTGATCACAGCCTCGCGCACGCCGAGGAACCTGGGCCGCTCGAAGCCCTCGCGCAAGTGGACCCAGAACTCGTCCCTGATCACCGTCGGGAACACCGTCTTGTCGCCCAGCTCGTCCTCGCCCAGGAAGCGTGCTTCGACGATGTGCTCGGCCCGCGCCGCCGCAGAGCCCGTGGTGAGCGTGCCGCCCACGATGCGCGCGAGATACCAGAACTTGCACTGGCGCGTGCCCGAGATCAGCAGCTCGTCGATATAGGCGAGCGCCGTCGCCTCGACGACGAGGCCCGTTTCCTCGGCAACCTCGCGCGCGGCCGCCTCGTCGAGCGCCTCGGCGCCCACGATGCCGCCGCCGGGCGGCACCCAGAAATCGTAAGCCCCTTCGCGCCGATGATGGACCAGCAGCAGGCGATCGTCGCGCAGCACGAGCGCGCCCGCCGCGATGCGGTGCCGCATCAGTCGCCCTCCAGGCGGCGGACGAGGTTTCCGTCGAGGTCGAAGAACAGGATGATGTGGCCGCCGGGTGTGGCGCCCTTTTTCGGCAGGTCCACCCACACGCGCCATTGCGGGCCTTCGTGCTGCGCGCGGTACTTGCAGGGCGGCGACGGCACGCAGCGGCCCTTCACGTACTTCTTCGCCGCATCGATCGCTTCCGCAGCGCTCGTGATGCGCGCGCCTTCGGCGGCGCCGGCCAGCACCGCTGCCGCGAGTGTCGCGAATACGAAGGCGATGGGGAACGATCGGCTCATACGGGCCGGCCTCCCGCATGGCTCGAGTAGATCGTGATCGTCTGGCCGCCCGGCTCGCGCACGGTGAAGAGCTCGTGGCTCACCATCGGCCGCGCCTCGATCGCCGACGGCGCGAGGCCGAGCGCCTCGAAGTGGCGATGCGTTGCGTGGAGATCGTCCACCATGAGGTCGAACGAGGCGTCGCGGGGAGCCGCCGACTCGTCCAGCATGAGGATGAGGTGCGTTCCCCCGCGCATCTCGAGGATGGAGACGCGCGGCCCATCGGAAATGGGGCGCATGCCGATGGTGCGCATGAACGTGAACGAGTCCGCGAGCCGCGGCGTGTGCATGACCACGTGCGCGACGGCGATCGCGGGGCGCTCGTCGTGCCCGCTCATTTCGCGCCGGACCCTCGTCGCCGTGCCGGCGAATGCCACACAAGCTGGCGCAACGCTTCGACCAGAACCAGCGCCGCGGCCGTCACCTCGAACAGGATCGTGGCGTTCATGGTGCCCGTGTGCCGCGTCATCGACGCGACCCACGCCCCATAGACGCCGGCGCGTGTCCACGAAGCCGGCAGGTTCGGATAGTCGCGCACGAATTCCGCGTCGTGCGCGAAATGGACGAGGCTTGCCGCGGCGTAGAGGAGCAGCAGGGCCGCCAGCCGTGGACCGCCGCGGGCGGAAGGGTCATGGGAGCGAGCGCGATGTTGCCTTTCGGGGACCATGGCGCCGCCAGCACTAAAGCCTGCCCGCCACTTGCTCGGCCGCCTCGTTCGAGCCGATCACCGGATGCACCTCGAAGTCGACGATGTCGCGCCAGTTCGCCATCCACTGCTCCAGCAGCACGGGCTCCGCGGCCTCCATCACCTGGTAACAGCGCGCGAGATCCGGCGTCACCCAGCTCGACACGTAGGTGAGTCCCTCCGGCGCCATGCGGCCGCGCTCGCGGAAACGGCGGTACACGGGCACTGCATCGCCGTTGCGGAAATGCTCGATCACCATGTAGACGGTCCTGTTCGACGCCATGGCTACCTCGAACGGCCGTCGTAAGGCGTGACGGGGATCTTATCGAGGTCGATGCCCTCGAGGCAGCGGATGTTCACCGCGGCCATCGCGTCGCCCTTCGGCCCCTTGCCCTCGGCGAACGGATGGATACCGCAATTGGGGCAGAAGTGGTGGTGGATCACGTGCTTGTTGAACTGGTACGTGCCCATGTCGGTCGCGGGCGTCTTGAGCTTGAGGCTCTCGCGCGGCACGAACCACAGCAAGGCGCCCTTGCGCTGGCACATCGAGCAGTTGCACGACATCGCGCCCTGGATCTCGCCCTCGACCTCGTAGGCGATCCTTCCGCAATGGCAGCTTCCCTGGTACTTCATCTTCACCTCCGCTGGCCGGGAGGGCGCTATTGTAGACTCCGCGCATGGCGGTTACCGGAATCGACCACTACAACCTGCGCGCCCCGCTTGCGGTGCTCGAGCGCCTGCGCGACTGGTACCACGACACGGTGGGCCTCACGGTGGGCGAGCGTCCGCCGTTCTCGCATCGCGGCTTCTGGCTCTATGCCGGCGCGCAAGCCGTGCTGCACCTGAGCGAGGAATCCGCGGGCGAGCACCATCCGGTTCCCGGTGCCGGCACCTTCGACCACGTGGCTTTCCGCTGCGACGATTTCGAGGCGATGCGCGCCCGGCTCGAAGCCGCGGGCATTCGCTATCGCGTGGCCGACGTGCCGCTCACGCGCAGCCGCCAGATCTTCCTGCAGGATCCGGCGGGCAACGGCGTGGAGCTCAACTTCCTGCTTTAGTCGGCCTGCCTTAATCGGCGCCTTGCGCGGCGGTCGCATCTTCGCGCCGCGCGGGCTCGGCCGTGTGCAGGTACGTCGTGAAGATGTCGCGCGGCGGCTGCACGGAGCATTGGGTGAGGATCCGGCCGACGGCGCCGCGGTGGTACGCACCGTGCGTCACGACGTGCAGCAGCATCTCCTCGCGCGTCATGCGGCCGCCATCGCCATCGGTGAAGCGGAAGGCCACGGACTCGGCAAGGCGCGCCGGCGTGACCGAACGCGCGTAATCGACGAACCACGCATCCGACGCGGCCACGGCCGAGGCCAGCGCGTCGAGCGTGGGCGTCTCCGGCGTATTCGTCGCGGTGTAGCCGTGAGCGCTGCCCGTGAGGTGGGCGGTGAAGATGCGATCGACGACGTAGACGTGGTTCAGGATCCTGGTCGCGGTGTGACGCTCGGCCTGGTTTGCCACGGGATCCAGGCGGCGCACGGCCGCGAAGAGCTGCTCGTTGATCCAGGCCTTGTACTTGAAGAGCGACACGAGTGTCGACATGCGCGCCTCCTCGTAGTGGGGTGGTTGCGGATCACTTCGTCAGGGTTTGTGGCACTTCGAGACATCCGAGTTTTCCTCGCCGAGCTGGTCGAGATAGTTGTCGACCACGCAGTGGGCGGCCTGCTCGGAGCGCTTGCGCCGCTCCTCCGACAGGATGATATCCGGCATCTCCCCGCGCAGCGACGTGCGGCAACGCTCGACGGCGACCGGCAGGTGCTTGCGGCACAGCTCGGCGGTCTTCGCCACGCAGGCGTAGGGCGACTGCGGGTTGTCGCACATGTCCTTGAGCGAAGTGCCGAAAGCGTTGAGGAACTGGTCGCGCGACATGGAGCCGTTGGGCTTGCCGGCCGATTGCGGCTCGAGCGGCGCTGCGGGGACGAGGGCGGGCACCATCAGCGCCGCTGCCAGGAACGAAATCGCGTGCAGCCGGATGCCGGACATGGTGTGCTCCCGAAGTGGAGACACCATTCTAGGCGAAAGCGGTGGCGAAAGCTCCGGGCTTAGCATGCCGCCGGCGCGGCCGGCTCCGCGGGCGGAAGGGCTTATGAAAACGCCCGCCATTGCGGCGGGCGTTTTGGCCCCTCCCCTGAGCAAGGGGCCGGTTATCCCTTGAGCAGGTGCTCGATCGAGACGCGCTCTTCCGTGAGCTCCTTCTGCGTGGCGGCGATCTTGCCCTTGGCGAAGTCGTTGAGCTGCAGCCCCTTCACGACCTCGTACTTGCCGCCCGAGCAGGTGACGGGGAAACCGAACATGAGGCCTTCGGGAATGCCGTAGCTGCCGTCCGAGGGAATGCCCATGGAAACCCAGTCGCCCTGGGGCGTGCCCTGCACCCAGTCGCGGATGTGGTCGATGGCGGCGTTGGCGGCGGAGGCGGCGCTGGACAGGCCGCGCGCATCGATGATCGCCGCGCCGCGCTTCTGCACCGTGGGAATGAAGTGGCCCTCGATCCACGCCTGGTCGTTGATGAGCTCCGCGGCGGGCTTGCCGTCGACCTTCGCGTTGAAGACGTCCGGATACTGGGTGGCCGAGTGGTTTCCCCAGATGGTCATGTTCTTCACCGACGTGACGGGCTTGCCGGTCTTCTGCGCGACCTGCGTCATCGCGCGGTTATGGTCGAGACGCATCATCGCCGTGAATTGCTGCGGCTTGAGGCTGGGCGCGTTGCGCATCGCGATGAGGGCATTGGTGTTCGCGGGGTTTCCCACGACCAGCACCTTCACGTCGCGGGAGGCGACCTCGTTGAGCGCCTTGCCCTGGGGCACGAAGATCGCGCCGTTGGCTTCCAGCAGGTCCTTGCGCTCCATGCCGGGTCCGCGCGGGCGGGCGCCCACGAGAAGCGCGACATCGGCGTCCTTGAAGGCGACCTTTGCCTCGGAAGCCGCGACCATCGACTGCAGCAGCGGGAACGCGCAGTCGTCCAGCTCCATCATCACGCCCTTCAGCGCCTTCTGCGCCTTCTCGTCCGGGATCTCGAGGAGCTGCAGGATGACGGGCTGGTCCTTGCCGAGCATCTCGCCGCTCGCGATGCGGAACAACAGGCTGTAGCCGATCTGGCCTGCGGCGCCGGTGACGGCGACGCGCATGGGCTTCTTCATGAATTCCTCGTGCCTTTCGTGCGCTGGGGACAGCCGGCAATTATACGGGATCGCCCCTCCCCGCCTTTGACCCCCCGCAACCCCCGCAAAATGGGGACGTACCCCATTTCCCGCGGAGCGGAACGGCGTCCCGCCATACGGGAAATCGGGTACGTCCCCATTTCTTGCGGGGAGGAACGGCGTACCGCTATACGGGAAATGGGGTACGTCCCGATTATTTGGCTTTCTGCAGGGAGATGGCGAGGATGCCGGCGAGGACGAGGGCGGCGCCGGCGAGCTGCAGGGCGGTCACGGGCTCGTCGAGGAAGATGGCGCCGAGGAAGATGGTGGCGATGGGCCCGATCGAGGCCACGATCGAGGCGTGGCTCGCACCGATGCGGCGGATGCCCTCGGAGGTGAGCACGATGGGCAGGACCGTGGATACGCCCGCCATCAGCAGAGACAGGTTGTAGACCGCATCCGGCTGCGACACGATGAGGCGTGCATCGCGCG
>DATMJE010000213.1:0-4759 GCA_035553995.1 Usitatibacter sp.
GAGATGGTGATGCCGGGGGACAACATCAAGATGACGGTGACGCTGATCGCGCCCATCGCCATGGAGCAGGGTCTTCGCTTCGCCATCCGTGAAGGCGGCCGCACCGTCGGCGCCGGCGTGGTTTCGAAGATTCTCGAGTAGGCAAACAGCACCACAGCAGGCCAGTAGCTCAATTGGCAGAGCGGCGGTCTCCAAAACCGCAGGTTGGGGGTTCGAGACCCTCCTGGCCTGCCACCGGGATTGAAAAGAGTGGCAACCGAAAAGATGTCGATGGCGGAAAGAATCAAGATCGCGATCGCGGCGCTGATCGCGGTGGGCGGCCTCGTCGCCTATTACTGGCTGGCCGATCGGCCGACCGTGCTGCGCCTCGCCATCCTCCTGGCTGCGTTCGCGGTGGCCGTGGTGGTCTTGTGGTTCACGCCCAGCGGACGCACTTTCGGCGTCTTCGCGCGCGAGTCGTGGGAAGAGGCCAAGCGCGTCGTGTGGCCCACCCGCAAGGAAACGCTGCAGACCACGGGCGTGGTGTTCCTGTTCGTCTTCACCATGGCGATCTTCCTCTGGGTGATCGACGCGGGCCTCCTGTGGATCACGCAGAAGCTGCTGGGCTCGGGGGGCTGACGGAATGACGATGCGCTGGTACGTGGTGCATGCGTACTCCGGGCAGGAAAAGAGCATCCAGGCAGCGCTGCTGGACCGCATCCGCCGCTCGGGCATGCAGGACAAGTTCGGCCAGGTGCTGGTGCCGACCGAGGAAGTGGTCGAGATGAAGAGCGGGCAGAAGGCGATCAGCGAGCGCCGTTTCTTCCCCGGCTACATCCTGGTGCAGATGGACATGACCGACGAGACCTGGCACCTCGTGAAGAGCACGCCGAAGGTCACGGGCTTCATCGGCGGCTCCGCCATGCGGCCCACGCCGATCTCGGACAAGGAAGTGGAAAATATCCTGCACCAGGTGCAGGAAGGCGTCGAGAAGCCGAAGCCCAAGGTCCTCTTCGAGGCGGGCGAGTCGGTGCGCGTGACCGAGGGTCCGTTCACCGACTTCAACGGCACCGTCGAGGAAGTGAACTACGAGAAGAGCAAGATCCGCGTCTCCGTGCTGATCTTCGGCCGCGCGACGCCGGTGGAGCTGGATTTCGGACAGGTGGAAAAGGCCTAGGCGCGAGGCGCGAGGCACGGGGCGCAAGGCGCAGGAATGCAGTCACGCGACGCCGGCGTTCGGGCGAATCAACGGGGAGGGTGGCATGGCGCCATCCGCTTGAACCCGCAGGAGAACCACAGTGGCAAAGAAAATCGTCGGCCTGATCAAGCTCCAGGTGCCGGCGGGCAAGGCGAATCCGTCGCCGCCCATCGGTCCCGCGCTCGGCCAGCGCGGCCTCAACATCATGGAGTTCTGCAAGGCGTTCAACGCGCAGACGCAGAAGATGGAGCCGGGCCTCATGCTGCCCGTCGTCATCACCGCCTATGCGGACAAGAGCTTCACGTTCATCCTCAAGTCGCCGCCCGCCTCGGTGCTGATCCGCAAGGCGCTCAAGCTCGACAAGGGCAGCGCCAAGCCGAACGCCGACAAGGTCGGCCGGCTCACGCGCGCGCAGGCCGAGGAGATCGCGAAGATGAAGCAGCCCGATCTCACCGCCGCGGACATGGATGCCGCCGTGCGCACGATCGCCGGGTCCGCCCGCAGCATGGGCGTGGAAGTGGAGGGCGTGTAAATGGCCAAGGCCTCGAAGCGTGCACAGAAGCTGGTCGGCCTGGTCGACCGCAACAAGTCCTATGAGCTCAATGCGGCCCTCGACCTCGTGAAGAAGACCGCCACGGCGAAATTCGACGAGTCCGTCGATGTCGCGGTGAACCTGGGCATCGATGCGAAGAAGTCGGACCAGGTCGTTCGCGGCAGCGTCGTCCTGCCCCGCGGCACCGGCAAGTCGGTGCGCGTGGCCGTGTTCGCGCAGGGCGCGAATGCCGAGAAGGCGCGTGCCGCCGGCGCGGAGGTCGTGGGTTTCGACGACCTCGCGGAAAAGATCAAGGGCGGCTTCATGGATTTCGACGTGGTGATCGCCACGCCGGACGCGATGAAGGTCGTCGGCCCCCTGGGGCAGGTGCTCGGCCCGCGCGGCCTCATGCCGAACCCGAAGGTCGGCACGGTCACGCCGAACGTCGAGGAAGCGGTGCGCAACGCGAAGGCGGGCCAGGTGCAGTACCGCGCGGACAAGGCCGGCATCGTGCAATGCACGATCGGCCGTGCCTCCTTCCCGGTGGAAGCGCTTGCCGAGAACCTCGAGGCGCTCATCGGCGCGATCAACAAGGCGAAGCCCGCGGCCACGAAGGGCATCTACCTCAAGAAGGTCTCGGTCTCGAGCACCATGGGGGTGGGTATCCGCGTCGACCAGGCGGCGTTCGGTCCGGCGGTTCCGGCGGCGCAGTAAGGCGGCACGGGATCCCCGCGAACGCGGGAATCGAGTGATGGGATCCCCGCCAAGGCGGGGATCGGGTAAAAAAATTGGATCCCCGCCGACACGGGGATTCTCGCCCTGGAGCGGTCTCGCGACCGCAACGGGCTCGAACTTTGGCCTTCGGCATTTTGCCGGGGGGTTATCAAAGACCGCAGGCGCCCCGGATGGGTCCGGAGCTTAATCGAGGGGATGTTTCCCGAAGCCCGCGTAGATAGCGCACCGAAGAACAGGATTCGCAGTACCGGGGTTCCTGGACGAGAGGTCGCTATATGTTCACAGGAGAAGGACCTTGAGTCTCAACCTAGAAGGCAAGAAGGAAGTCGTGGCGGAGGTCTCGGAACGCCTGGCCAAGGCGCAAGCCATCGTGCTTGCGGAGTATCGCGGCCTGGGCGTCGAGCAGATCACCGTGCTGCGCAAGCAGGCGCGCGCTTCCGGCGTCTACCTTCGCGTGCTGAAGAACACCCTCGCGCGTCGCGCGGTCCAGGGAACGCCGTTCGAGAAGCTGTCCGACCACATGGTCGGCCCGCTCGCGTACGGCATCTCCGACGACCCCGTCGCCGCCGCGAAGGTGCTTCATACGTACGCGAAGGGCAACGACAAGCTCGTCATCAAGGCTGGCGCAATGGCCAACCAGGTGCTGAGCGCGAAGGAGGTCGGCCAGCTGGCAACGATGCCGGGCCGCGAGCAGCTGCTCGCCACGCTCATGGGCACGATGCAGGCGCCGATCGCCAAGTTCGTCCAGACGCTGAACGAGGTGCCGAGCAAGTTCGTTCGCACCGTCGCCGCATTGCATGACCAGAAGGAAAAGGCCGCCGCCTGATCCTCCACGATCCATTTCAATCGACTTAATCCAGGAGCAACACACATGGCTATCGCCAAGCAGGACATCCTCGACGCGATCGGGAACATGAGCGTCCTCGAGCTCTCGCAGCTCATCAAGGACATGGAAGAGAAGTTCGGCGTTTCCGCCGCTGCCGCCACCGTCGCCGTCGCCGCACCCGCGGGTGGCGCGGCCGCCCCGGCCGCCGAGGAGAAGACCGAGTTCACCGTGATCCTCGCTGCCGCGGGCGAGAACAAGGTCAACACCATCAAGGCCGTGCGCGAAGTGACGGGCCTGGGCCTGAAGGAAGCCAAGGACCTCGTCGACGGCGCGCCGAAGCCGGTGAAGGAAGGCATCAGCAAGGCCGACGCCGAGGCGCTGAAGAAGAAGCTGGAAGACGCCGGCGCGAAGGTCGAAGTCAAGTAAGCGGGCGGCGATGGAGCGGCGCGAGCCGCTCATCGCCGGCAGCGCGATTCGAGCGGACGCAAGCGCCGCTCGATCGCTCCCGAAGGTTGAAAGAACGGGAATTCGGCCTCATGTAAGGAGGCTGCCCAAAGTACCGGGCCTTGCGTGCTGGACGTTGAGCGGCGGCCATGCCGTCCGTTCCAACGGCGTTCCAGATGCCAAATCCAAGCCCTCGCGGGCTTAGATTTGTCTTCTGAAGCGACTGCAGGAGACGGGTTTGGTCGAGCCGCGCAATGCGGCTGTCCGCCAGCGGCTCCTAGGGGGGAGCCACCAGGCCAGAAGTGCGCCAGTCGGGTGCATGTCGGCGTGCGCATCCGCGCACGCCTGATTTCGGAGCCCCCATGACCTACTCGTTCACCGAGAAGAAGCGCATTCGCAAGAGCTTCGCCAAGCGCGCAGCCGTGCTGGATGTGCCGTTCCTTCTTGCCACCCAGATCAACTCGTACGCGGAATTCCTCCAGTCGGAGGCGCCCGCGGACCAGCGCCGTCCCATGGGCCTGCAGTCGGCCTTCACGTCGGTGTTCCCGATCTCGAGCCATTCGGGCAACGCGCGCCTCGAGTACGTGAGCTACGCCCTGGGCGAGCCCCCGTTCGACGTGGTGGAGTGCCAGCAGCGCGGCCTCACCTTCGCGAGCCCCCTGCGGGCGAAGGTGCGCCTCACCATCATGGACCGCGAGGCTTCCAAGCCCACGGTGAAGGAAGTGAAGGAGCAGGAGGTCTACATGGGCGAGATCCCGCTCATGACCCGCAACGGCTCCTTCATCATCAACGGCACCGAGCGCGTGATCGTCTCGCAGCTGCACCGCTCGCCGGGCGTGTTCTTCGAGCACGACCGCGGCAAGACGCACTCCTCGGGCAAGCTCCTCTTCTCGGCGCGCGTGATCCCCTATCGCGGCTCGTGGCTGGACTTCGAATTCGACCCGAAGGACTACCTCTACTTCCGCGTCGACCGGCGCCGCAAGATGCCGGTGACGATTCTCCTCAAGGCGCTCGGCTATACGCCGGAGCGGATCCTCAAGGAATT
>DATMJE010000214.1:0-17305 GCA_035553995.1 Usitatibacter sp.
CACCCGCGTCGTTCACCCACGTGTCGATGCGGCCGAAACGCTCGATCGCGACGCGCGCGATCTCCTCGACCTCGCCGCGAATGCCCACGTCCGCCACGCAGTAAACCGCCTCGCCACCCGCGAGCCGGACCTCGTTGCACAGAGCTTCGAGCACGCCTTCGCTGCGCGCGGCGAGCACCAGCTTGCAGCCCTTGTCCGCGGCCATCGCCGCAGTGCAGAGACCGATGCCGCTCGAGGCGCCGGTGATCACGATGACCTGCTGGTCGAGGGGCTTGAGCTGGTAATCCATGTTCGCGCTCCCGTGTATTCGGTCGTACGAGACCGTTCGATGAAGCGGCGCGCGCAGCGGTTCCAGCCCGCCCCCGCGACGGATGGAGCATGCAACGCCGAAAATCGGGTCCGTCCCGATTTCCCGTCTGGAGGAACAACGTACCGCTACGCGGGAAATAGGGTCCGTCCCGATTTCCCGCGGGGAGGAACGAGGTCAGTCGGCGTGCTGCTGCTTGCGCGCCTCGCGTTCGGCGCGGACGTCGGCGAGCACGGCCGCGGGCTCGAGCGCGCGAAGCGCTTCCAGCGCGGCGGCCTTCTCGGGATTCACGCGATAGGCGGAGCCGGACCTGGTGCGCACCAGCAGCCGCAGGTCGACCAGCATGCGGCGCAGCGTCACGTGGTCGATGCCATAAGGCTCGGAGATCCCGTCCAGCCACGCTTCGAGCCGCTCGTTGACCTCCGTTTCCGTAAACTCGCGATCCGTCTCGAGACGGGCGGCTGCGAGCATGGCGACGAGCGCCTGGTCCGCCGGGCGTTTCGGCACCGCGGTGAGCGGGCCGTTGGCGAGCATGCGTTTCAACGCGCCGTGCGGTGATTCGGTCCTCGCGATCATCGGATCCTCTCGATCGATATCAGGAAGCTTTAGCGTACCTCAGATGCGCTCATGTCCCGCCACGGCCATAACTTCCAGCCGGTCCACGATCGCATCGGCCCCCCGGCTGGCTCGCAGCCGATCCGCAACCACCTGGCGCTTCGACGCCGGAATGCGCAGCGCATCGCGGATCGCGCTCGCCAGCTCTTCGGCCGTGATCTTCTCCATCGGCACCGGCCGCGGCGCGAGTCCCTGCTCGTAAAGGACCTGCGCGTGGTGATACTGGTCGAGGATCAGCGGCGCCAATACCTGCGGCACCCCCGCGCGCAGGGCGGCCGCCGTCGTGCCCGATCCGCCGTGATGCACCACGCACGCCACGCGCGGAAACAGCAGCTCGTGCGGCGTGTCGCCGATCGCACGCCAGTGCGGCGGCAGCGCATCCCCCAGTCCCGCCCACCCGCGACTCACGAGCCCGCGCCGGCCCACGCGCCCGAGCGCTGCGACGATCACGCCGCGCATGCGATCGGGCCCCTTCCCCATCATGCTGCCGAAGCCCACGTAGACCGGCGGTTCGCCCGCATCGAGCCACGCGGCGAGATCGGGATCGAGCGCCGCCTGGTTCGGCCGCGCGTAAAGAAAGCCCACGTGGGGAATGCGATCGTCCCACTCCGGATCGAGCGGAAAGAGCTCGCGATCGACGGCGGCCACGAAGTGCGATTCCTCATAGAGATGCTTCGTGACGTCGGGAATCGGCCGCAATCCGTGCCGCCGGCGAGCATCGTTGAGGCCCTTGCCGAGCAACGCGTTCCAGCCGACATCCATCACGCGCCACAGCAACGCATTCATCCATCCCGGCAACGTGCGCCACGGAATGACGACCGGCGCGTGGTCGTTGGAGGGGACCACGGTCGTCGTGAACAAGACGCCCAGCACCGGAATGCCGAGCTTCTCGCCCGCGGACGGCGCCGCCACGGCCCCGGCCGCGAACACGATCGCGCCAGCGTCGCGTCCGAGCTCCAGCAGCTTGTCGAGCTGCGCTGGAAGCTCTCGATCGAAGAGCCGCCGCGTTTCGTGGAAGAACTTCCAGATGTTTGCGCCCAAGGCCTCGCGATGCTCGCGCATGAACGCGTTCACGTCGATGCCGAGAGGGACGAAGTCGATGCCAAACGCCCGCACCCAACTTGCGAAATCGGGCGGTGCGGCAATGAGGGGTTCGTGGCCGCGACTCGCGAGCGCTTGTGCAACGGCGACCATCGGCTGCACGTCACCGCGCGAGCCGATGGTGGCGAGGATGACTTTCACTCGCGCATGGCAGTCGCCGTCATGACGCCATTATCGCGCTCGGCCTCGCGTCACCCTCGCGGCGCCGCGACGTTGGTCGAATCGCCCGGCCTCAACGCCCCTGGCAAACCACATCCACCAGCGCGGGCCCGCCCTTCTTCACCACGTCCACCGCGCGCCGGAGCGCCGCACCGAGCTTCGCCGGATCCTCGATCGGACCCTCGGCCCACACGCCCTGCGCCTGCGCGAGCTTCGCGTAGTCGATCGGCGGATCGCGCAGCGTCGTGCCGATCCAGCTGGTATCGGGACGCCGCTTGTGCAGCGCCGCCATCCGCTGGATGTGCATCACTTCCTGGTGATAGGCGCGGTTGTTGTGCATCACGAAGAGGATCGGGATCCGGTGCGCGGCCGCGGTCCACAGCACGCCGGGCGAATACATGAGGTCGCCGTCGGGCTGGAACGTGACCGTGAGGAGGCCCTTCTGCTTGTTGGCGAGCGCCACGCCCAAGGCACCCGGCGCCGCATAACCCACGCCCTGCGCGCCGGAGCCGCCGAGCATCTGGTGATAGTCGGTCGTGGGCCAGAGGCGCCGCGCGGTCGCGATGCGGTCGCTCACCGCGAGCGACCACGGCTCGTTGCGGATCGCGCCCCAGAGCTCCATCGCGAGGCGCGGCGTGCTGACCGGCGACAGGTCCCAGCCCTGCGCGGCCTCGTCGCGCATGCGGTCGTGGTTCTTCGCGTGCGCTTCCTTCAGCTTGGCTCCCCGCGCATCGAACGTGCCCTTGCGCGATTCCCCCGCACGGCGCACTTCCTCGATCAGCATCGGCAGGCTCGCCTGCGCATCGCCGTTGATCGCGAGCTCCACCGGCATGTAGCGCTGGAAGTCCTGGTAGTTGGAGCGGATGTACACGTCCTGCATCGAGATGTTGACGACGTGCACGTCCTTCTTCGAGACCGAGTGCAGCTCCTTCCACGGATCGTTGATGGAGTTGAACTGGCCGAAGGGGTCTCCCACTTCGAGCAGCAGCACCACATCCGCATCGCGCATGAGCGCGCCCTTGCGCTCGGAATGGCAGAGCGGATGCATCGAGGGGAAGTTCATGCGGCCGCCGAGATCCACCACCGGCGCCTGCAGCGCTTCCGCGAGCTGCACGAGGAGCTGGACGCCCTCCTGGTTGCGCGCGCAACGGTCCGCGATGATGAGCGGATTGTTCGCATTGACGAGCAGCTTCGCCGCTTCGACGAGCGCGGCACGATCTCCCTGTGCAGGACGCGAATGCGCGAGCCTGGGAATGACGAGATCGCCGTCGTGAACGGGCTCTTCCTGCAGGTCGATATCCGCCGTGATGAGCACCGGCTCCATGGGCGGCGTGGTCGCGATCTTGTACGCGCGCACGGTGGACTCGGCGAAGTGCTGCAGCGACATCGGGTAGTCGTCCCACTTCACGAAGTCGCGGACGAGGAGCGCGGGATCCTGCACCGAATGGCTCCACTCGGTGCCGGGGCGCCGCTTGGTGGCGTCGAGCCCGTTGCCCGCGAAGATCATCAGCGGCACGCGATCGACCCACGCGTTGTAGATGGCCATCGCGGCATGCTGGATGCCGACCGTGCCGTGGACGAATGCGGCCATCGGCTTGCCCGCGGCCTTGGAGTAGCCATGCGCCATCGCGATGGCCGCCTCCTCGTGCGTGCACGTGATCATCTCGGGCTTGCGGTTGCCGCCGTAGTTGATGAGCGATTCGTGCAGGCTGCGGAAGCTCGAGCCGGGATTGGTCGCCGCGTAATCGATGTCGAGCGTCTTGATCACGTCGATCATGAAATCGGAGCCGGGACGCTCGATGACGGTGTCGCCCTTCGGCGGCTTTTCCTTTCTGGCGGGTTTGGTTTCGCTCGCGCCCTGCGCCACCACGCTCGCCGCCGCGGAGGCACCCACGCCCGCCGCGGCCGACTTCAGGAACGTGCGCCGGTCGATGGCCGGCTTGCTCTCCTCATCCATCCTTTCTCCTCGCTCGTCATCGCATTTTCATCACGGCCAGCATAACATTGGGTTTTACAGCTGGAACGTCGTTCTCCATGGAGGAAATGAACAAGCACATGCCGCTTGCCGAGGCGGTCGCCCGGCACGTGAAGGACGGCCAGACCGTGGCACTCGAAGGGTTCACCCACCTCATCCCGTTCGCCGCCGCGCACGAGATCATCCGCCAGGGGCGGCGCGATCTCACGCTCATACGCATGACGCCCGACATCATCTACGACCAGATGATCGGCATGGGCTGCGCGAAGGCGCTGCAGTTCTCGTGGGGCGGCAACCCGGGCGTGGGATCGATCCACCGCTTCCGCGACGCGATCGAGAACGCGTGGCCCCATCCGCTCGCGATCCAGGAGCACAGCCACGCGGACATGGCGGGCCGCTACCAGGCGGGCGCTTCGGGACTGCCCTTTTCCGTGCTGCGCGGATACGTGGGCTCCGATCTTCCCAGGCACAACGCGAACATCCGCTCGATCACGTGCCCCTTCACCGGGGAGAAGCTCGCCGCCACGCCCGCGATCAACCCCGACGTGACGATCATCCACGCGCAGAAGGCGGACCGCGCGGGCAACGTGCTCATCAACGGCATCGTCGGCATCCAGAAGGAAGCGGTGCTCGCGGCGAAGGCGGCGATCGCCACGGTCGAGGAAGTGGTCGACGACCTCGAAGCGCCGATGAATGCATGCCTCCTGCCCCACTGGGTGCTGAGTGCCGTGTGCCGCGTGCCCAACGGCGCGCATCCCTCGTACGCGCACGGCTATTACGGCCGCGACAACGCGTTCTGCAAGGCGTGGGACGCCGTCTCGCGCGATCGCGACACGTTCCGCGCGTGGATGGAAAAGCATGTGATGGGGACGAAGGATCACGCGGAATTCATGAATTCCATTGGTGTGGTTCCCGCGAAGGCGGGAACCCAATAAGCAAAATGCCCGACACCAACACCACCGAATACACCGCCACCGAGATCATGACCATCGAGGCGGCCCGGCGCCTGAAGAACGGCACCGTCTGCTTCGTGGGCATCGGCATGCCCTCGGCCGCCGCCAACCTCGCGCGGCTCACGCACGCGCCGGATGTCGTGCTCATCTACGAGTCCGGCACCATCGGCGCGAAGCCGGACGTGCTGCCGCTTTCGATCGGCGACGGCGAGCTGGCCGAGCACGCCGATACCGTGGTCTCGATTCCCGAGATCTTCCGCTACTGGCTGCAGGGCGGCCGCGTGGACGTGGGCTTCCTCGGCGCGGCGCAGGTCGACCGCTTCGGCAACATCAACACCACCGTCATCGGCGGCGACTATGCGAAGCCCAAGGTGCGCCTGCCCGGCGCCGGTGGTGCGCCCGAGATCGCGTCGAACGCGAAGGAAACCTGGATCATCATCAAGCAGGGCAAGCGCAGCTTCGTGCCGAAGCTCGACTTCATGACCTCGGTCGGCCACCTCGAAGGCGGCGATTCGCGCGCGAAGTCCGGCGCCCGCGGCAAGGGCCCCACGGCCGTCATCACGGACCTGGGCATCCTCACGCCGGATCCGGTGACGCGAGAGCTCACGTTGACGGCGCTCCATCCCGGCGTGACCGTCGAGCAGGTCCGCGCCAACACCGGGTGGGAGCTCAAGGTCGCGGAACGGCTCGGCGCGACCCAGGCGCCTACCGCGAAAGAGCTCGAAGTGCTGCGCGACCTGCAGGCGCGTACTGCCAAGGCGCACGGGACGGTTTCGAGCGAATGAGATCGTCGCCCCGGCGAAGGCCGGGGACCAATGTATCGCCAGCGACTTGGATCCCGGGCCATCGCCGCAACTGCGGCGCCCGGGATGACGACCAAATTGCCGCAACTACAGCGCCCCGAATGACGACCAAATTGCCGCAACTGCGGCGCCCGGGATGACGGCGCCGCGACGGCTACTTGACCGCCGAAAGCCCCTTCACCTGGTTGCGCTCGATCGAGCGGGCGATGAAGCCCGAGGCGTTCATGTCCTCGACGAAGGCCTTGAGATACTCGGCGCCGGCGGAGCGCGCACGCGGAGTGCCGAGCCCGTGCGTGACCGTCATGAAGCGTCCCTCGACCACCTGCGAGCCGGGATACTTCTGCTGGAAGTTGAGCAGCATCGGCTTCAATCCCGCCATGGCGTCGAGCTTCTCGTCGCGGAACATCTCGAAGGTCGCGTCCTGCCCCTTCGCGCGCTGCAGCTTCGCGTGCTTGAGGCTGCGCGTGAGCACCGGGTCGTAGCCCGCCTTCTCGGCCACGGCCACGCGCACGCCGGGGGCGTCGATATCGTCCACGCGCTTGAGCTTCGAGCCCGGCGGCACGAGGTAGCTCGCCTCGATCTGCGTCATCGGCGGCGTGAAGGCGATCTTCTCCGCGCGCGTCTGCTCGATGGCGAGGATGGCGACGTCCCACTTGTCCGCCAACACATCGTCCGCGACCTCGCCCGGCGTGGCGTAGACCACCATCTTCAGCGGCACACCGAGCCGGCGCGCGAGCTCCGTCATGATGTCCACGCTCACCCCTTGCAGCTCGCCCGACGCCTGCTTGGTGGTGAAGAGCGTGTTGCCGGTGTTCATGCCCGCGCGCAGCTCGCCCGTGGGGGCCAGTTGCGCGCGCACCTCCGGAGCGACGGCGCCGCCGCTCACGCAGGAAACGGCGAGTGCCGCCGCAAGCAGCGGCACCAGCATTCGCAGCATCGTCCGCCCACTCAGAAGAAGTGGATCAGGCCGGCACCATAACCGGTGATGTCCGCGCCCGGCGCGATCCCGATCGCGTTCACGAAGGGACCGATCGAATACTGCGAGCTCTCCTTGTTGTCGAGGTGGTAGTAGGCGATGAAGCCTTCCGTACGGCGCGAGAAGCGGTAGATGTAGCCCGCGTTCCAGTAGGTGGCGCCGAGGCCGTTGGTGCTGCACGAAGCGCCGTTGACCCGGTCGCACGAGCCTGCGTACGCGCGGCCGTAGCCCGCGAAGAGGCTGTGGATGCCGCCGCCGAAGCGCTGCTCCAGCACGCCGTAGAACGCGTTGCGCTTGTACTGGTTCACCGCCAGCGGCGCGCTGTCGCTGTTCTTGTACTCGAGCCGTTCCCCCATGGCCGTGATGCGCGTATTGCCGATGAGCCAAAGCATCAGCAGCTTGTGGCCGCGATCCTTCGAAGACGAATTCGTGGCCGTTCCCGCGGCCGAGCCGCCGATCTGCGACATGCCGAAGTAGTCGTCGTGCTGCTCGTAGGCGTAACGGATGCTCAACGTGCCGCGATCCCATTGCACCGAGGCGGCGGTGATCGTGGGCGAGATGGTCGGCCCGCCGGCGACGACCGGACCCTTGCCCTCGTTCACCGAGTGCCCGATGCGGAACGAGAAGCCGGCCCAGTTCGGGGTCCAGTACTGCACCGAGTTGCCCTGCCGCCGGTCGAACGACGCATCGGGCTTGGCGCCGATGCGCGTGAACTGCGTGGTGGTGTTGGGCACCTGGAAGCCGGGGTTGCCCGTGATCGGCGTGCGGTCGAACGTGTAGCCCGCGCGCAGCGGGTTCATCGGCAGCGAGATGTACTTGTACGGCGTGTCCCACTGGCCGAGGAAGATCTCGCCGAATCTCTTGTGCTGCAGGCCTATCTTCGAATCGCGCGCACCGAGTCCCGGGCCGGTGTTCTGGTCGATCTGGAAGCCGCTCTCCAGTTGCCATACGGCTTTCAGCTCCGGACCGAGATCCTCGGTACCGCGGAAGCCGAGGTTGCTGGTGCCGACGGTGATGCGGTTGCGCGCCGGATCGTTCTGGCCCGTGTACGCCGAGGCCGGGAGCTGGCTCGGCCGGTCGTCGGGAACGACGGTCGTGGCGTGCTCCGTGCGGGCGTTGTCGAAGAACGGCATCGCGGTGCCGTAGACGACGACTTCCGCCTGGGCGAAGCCGGTGAAGGTTGCGGACACGGCGGTGGCGAGCAGCAGCTTGCGGTGCACCATCATTCCTCCTGGTTATTTATTTGCCCGGGTCCTTCACATCAGGAAATTTATCGAACTCCACGTTCCAGTACTCGTTGCCCACCTTCTGCACCCGGCGGATGTACACGGTCTGCACGATGTCCCGGGTGGCGGGATCGATCGAGATGGGGCCGCGCGGGCTCGTGAGCTTGAGGCCCTTGAGCACCTCGACGGCCTTGTCGCCGTCGATCTGGTTGCCGAGCTTCTTCACCACTTCGGCCATCGCGGCCATGCCATCGTAGCCGCCGACCGCCATGAAATTGGGACGCTTGAGCCCCGAGCCCACCTCCCCGAAAGCCTTCACGAAGGCCTTGTTCTCGGGCGAGTCGTGGGCGGCGGAGTAATGGTGGCTGGTGATGACGCCGAGGACCGGCTCGCCCATCGCGGGCAGCACGTCGTCATCGGTGAGGTCGCCGGTGGCGATGACCTTGATGCCCGCCTGCGCGAGCCCGCGTTCCTCGAACGCCTTCATGAACGCGATGCTCTGCTCGCCCGCGGGCACGAACATGAATACCGCCTCGGGCTTCGCATCCTTGATGCGCTGCACGTACGGCGCGAACTCCGGGTTGCGCAGCGGCACGCGGACCGAATCGACCACCTGCCCGCCCGCCGCCTCGAACGCCTTCTTGAAGGCGGCCTCGGAATCCAGGCCCGGCGCGTAGTCGGCCACCAGCGTGTACACCTTGTGGATGCCGTTCCTCGCCGCCCACGTCGCCATGGGGGCCGAGACCTGCGGCAGCGTCATCGAGACGCGCACGATATAGGGTGACCGGGTGGTCACGACCGACGAGGCCGCGTTCATGACCACCATCGGCTTCTTCGCTTCCGTTGCCACGGGCGCGGCGGCGAGCGCCTCTGGGGTGAAGCCGAAGCCGGCGAGGAAATCCACGTTGTCTCGCGTGACCAGCTCCTGCGCGAGGCGCTTGGCGATCTCGGGATTGGGCCCGGTGGTATCGCGAACGACCAGCTCGATCTTGCGGCCGTTGACCGTATCCCCGTGGAGGCGCAGCCATGCCTTCATGCCCGCTTCCATCTGCTTTCCGTAGTCGGCGGCGACGCCCGAGAACGGCGCCACGATGCCGATCTTCACCGGCTGCTGTGCCTGGGCGAAGAGGGCCACGCCGAGCAGCGCGGCACCGAGGATGACTCTTCTCATTGTGTTTTTCAGGGGGGAAGGCTCCCGCGCGGAAGAATGCTCGCAAGGCCGAATCGAGTCAACCGGAGAAACACATTTCCATGCCTTTTTTCTTCACCTACGGCGCAAACGGCAGCCCGACGTAGTTCTCGGCGAGGGAAGCCGCCGCCGCGCGCGAGGAGACCACGTACTCGAGCTGCGCCCGTTGCAGCCTTTCGTGGAACGTGTCGTCGCCGGGAAAGCGGTGCAGCATCGCGGTCATCCACCACGAAAAATGCTCGGCGCGCCAGACGCGCCTGAGGCAGGTTTCGGAATACGCGTCGAGTCCGGCGGTGCTGCCTCCGCGATAGAACGCGGCGATGGCGGCCGCGAGCACGCGCACGTCCGCCACCGCGAGGTTGAGGCCCTTCGCGCCCGTCGGCGGCACGATGTGGGCGGCGTCGCCTGCGAGGAACAGGCGTCCGTGGCGCATGGGCTCGGCCACGAAGCTGCGCATGCCGGTGACGCCCTGCTCGAGGATCGGGCCCTCGTTGGGGCGCCAGCCGTCGTCGGCCTCGAGGCGCGTGTGCAGCTCGCGCCAGATGCGCTCGTCGGTCCATTCGTCCAGGGACTCGTCGGGAGCGACCTGCAGGTAGAGGCGGGTCACCCGGGGCGAACGCATGCTGAAGAGCGCGAAACCGCGGGGGTGGCTCGCGTAGACCAGCTCGTCGCGCGACGGAGCGGCCTCGGCCAGGATGCCCAGCCACGCGAACGGGTACTCGCGCTGGTGCAGCGTCAGCGCGGCGGCCGGGATGGAGGGCCGGCACACGCCGTGGAAGCCGTCGCAGCCGGCGATCAAATCGCATTCGATGCGCTGTGCCTGCCCCGCCTGCGTGAAGTGCACCGCGGGGCGCGTGGACTCGATGCCTTCCAGCCGGACGCCGGCGACATCGAAATGCAGCGCTCCCCCATACGCGAGGCGGGCGGCGATGAGGTCCTTCACGACCTCCTGCTGGCCGTACACCGTGATCGAGCGGCCTCCGGAGAGCGCGGTGAGGTCGAGGCGATGGCTGCGGCCGCCGAAGCGCAGCTCGATGCCATGGTGGACGAGCCCCTCGCGATGCAGTCGGTCGGCGACGCCGCTTTCGTCCAGCGTGTCCACCGTGCCCTGCTCCAGCACGCCCGCGCGGATGCGCTGCTCGCAATGCGCCCGGCTGCGGCTTTCCAGCACCACGGATTCCACGCCCGCGCGATGCAACAGGTGCGCTAGCAGCAGTCCGGCGGGTCCGGCGCCGACGATGGCGACTTGCGTGCGCATTCTCGATGTCCGTCTTCGCGTGCCGCGGATTCTAATCGCTAAAATAAAAAATCGGGACGTACCCCATTTCCCGAATAGCGGAACGCCATCCCGTCATGCGGGAAATCGGGACGGACCCGATTTCCCGAATAGCGGAACGCAATCCCTCCATGCGGGAAATGGGGTACGTCCCGATTTTCGGTTTTCACCTTCAGGAGCATCGATGTCCGAAGCTTTCATCTGCGACGCGATCCGTACGCCGTTCGGGCGCTACGGCGGCGCGCTTTCGTCCGTGCGTGCCGACGACCTGGCGGCGATCCCGATCGCCGAGCTCGTGAAGCGCAACCCGAACGTCGACTGGGCCGCGCTGGACGACGTGATCTACGGCTGCGCCAACCAGGCCGGGGAAGACAACCGCAACGTGGGACGCATGGCGCTCCTGCTCGCGGGCCTGCCCGTCGACGTACCCGCCGCCACCGTGAACCGCCTGTGCGGCTCGGGAATGGAAGCGATCGGCCAGGTCGCCCGTGCCATCAAGGCGGGCGATGCGGCGATCGGCATCGCGGGCGGCGTGGAGAGCATGTCGCGCGCGCCGTTCGTGATGCCGAAGGCGGACGCGGCCTTCTCGCGCGCCAACGCCGTCTACGACACCACCATCGGCTGGCGCTTCGTGAACCCGAAGATGCGGGCGAAGTACGGCGTGGACGCGATGCCCGAGACGGCCGAGAACGTGGCCGAGGATTTCAAGGTCTCGCGCGAAGACCAGGATGCGTTCGCGCTGCGATCACAGCAGCGGGCGCTCGCGGCGCAGGCGAGCGGCGCGCTCGCGCAGGAGATCGTCCCGGTGACGATTCCCGCGAAGAAAGGCGAGCCGACCATCGTCGCGAAGGACGAGCACCCGCGGGAGACCTCGATGGAGGCGCTCGCGAAGCTCAAGCCCATCGTGAAGGAAGGCGGCACCGTCACCGCCGGCAACGCTTCGGGAGTGCACGACGGCAGCTGCGCCGTGCTCATCCCGAGCGAAGCCGCGGCGAAGAAATACGGTCTCACGCCCCGTGCGCGCATCCTCGGCATGGCCTCGGCCGGCGTGCCGCCGCGCATCATGGGGTTCGGCCCCGCGCCCGCCTCCAAGAAGCTGCTCGCCCGCCTGGGGTTGCCGATCTCGAAGATGGACGTCCTCGAGCTGAACGAAGCGTTCGCGGCGCAGGTGCTCGCGGCCCTGCGCGACCTGGGCGTCCCCGACGACGCGCCCCACGTGAACCCGAACGGAGGCGCCATCGCGCTCGGCCATCCGCTGGGCGCTTCCGGCGCACGCCTCGTCACCGCGGCGGTGTACCAGCTCCAGCGCAGCGGCGGCCGCTACGGGCTCGCCACGATGTGCATCGGCGTGGGACAGGGCATCGCGCTCGCGATCGAGCGCATGTAGCCCGCGCCGCGCGAACGTCAAACACGGTTGTCACCCTGCGTGCAGCTCGCGGCGCTCAGAGCCCGAGCCCCCGCTGCCTGGCGGGATACACCAGCACACCGTCACGGGCCTCGGCCTCCGGCGTGATCTTCGCCACCTCGGGGACATCGCCGTTCACGAGGTGGAAGACGCTCTCGCCCGCGGCGAGCAGGTAATCGGTGATGATGCGGCGATGGCAGCGCCACCACACGGACTCGGCGCACATGATCGCGCAGCGCTCGTGCGAGCCGATCGCGAGCAGGCGCTCGAAACCGACGCGAAACGCCGGCGTCATCGCGTAGTCGGCGTAGTTGTGGAAGCTCCGGTTCTCCCAGTAGCCGTTCACCTCCGGCGGAACGTCGTGGCGCACGCCGCGAAGGCCGCCCAATGCGGCGATGTGCTCGTGCGAGATCCGGTGAGGCGCGAGCAGGCCGG
Source organism: Usitatibacter sp. (assembly GCA_035553995.1). GTDB lineage: Bacteria > Pseudomonadota > Gammaproteobacteria > Burkholderiales > Usitatibacteraceae > Usitatibacter. The sequence continues at coordinate 12,421 of DATMJE010000214.1, forward strand.
GCAGCGTGTCCTTGTTGTACTGCGGGTTGGTGCGCGAACGCGGCACCGTGCGCACGTCCACCACGCGCGTGACGCCATTGGGCAGCAACATCGCGGTGAATTCCTCGATGGAGCGCGTCGAGTGCCCGATGGTGAAGAAGGGCTCGCCGCCCACGTCACGCCTGCGCGAGGATGAGCCGCGCGGCCTCCTCGACCGTCGGCACCAGGCGATCGCACGCGAGCGTGTCGGGCCCGCGTCCCTCGTTGTACCCGTAGGGCACGCACCACACCGGACACCCCGCGCTGCGCGCCGCGATCACGTCGTTGTCGGAATCGCCGAGCATGAGCGTCGCCCCCGCCGACGTCGCCATGGAGGCGCATGCCGCGATGAGCATGTCCGCGCTCGGCTTGCGCGGGATCCCGTCGTCGCCCGCCACCATCGCGGTGAGGAACTCCTCGACGCCGAGCCGCGCGAGCAGCCGCTGCGTGAAGGCGCGCGGCTTGTTGGTCACCACGCTCATCGGCAGCTTCGCCGTGCCCAGCATCTCGAGCCCGCGCATCACGCCCGGAAAGAGCTCGGCGCGCGTGCCGACGATCCTGTCGTAGGCATGCTCGAAGCGCTCCACCGCGTGGTCCACCTGGGCCGGCAAGCCGCCCGCCTGGGGCAGCGCGCGCTCGACCAGGGAACGAACTCCGCGCCCGATCAACGCCTGCACGGCCTCGCGCGACAGCGAGCGCAGTCCCAGCTCGAAGAAAGCGGCGTCCAGGGCCAGCGTGATCTCCTCGGCGCTGTCCACGAGGGTGCCGTCGAGATCGAAGATCACGGCCCGTATGCGGGAAATCATCTCGCCGATCGTACAATCTGGTACAAATCGTGGGCCTCGCCCCACGCTCGCGCGCGCCGTGCTCGCGCAGCGTCGAGCCGCCTTCGACCGGAGCCACCATGATCCATCGCATCCTCCTCGCCGCATTCGCCGCGCTCGCCGTCGGGGCATCGGCGCAAACGCACGACCCTGCCGCCCCCGGAGCGGCCGACAGCCGCCAGCACGTCGAGTTTCCCGCGCCGATGCGCGAGCATACGCTCGCCAACATGCGGGACCACCTGATGGCGCTGCAGGAAATCAACCTCGCGCTCGCACGCAACGATTTCGAGAAGGCGGCGGGCGTGGCGGAGCAGCGCCTGGGCATGAGCTCCCTGGAAGCGCATGGCGCCGCCCACATGGCCGGCTTCATGCCGAAGCCCATGCAGGATATCGGCACCCAGATGCATCGCGCGGCGAGCCGCTTCGCGGTCGCGGCGCAGGACGCGAGCGCGAGCAACGACCTCAAGCCCGCGCTCGCTGCGCTGGGCGCGGTGATGCAGCAGTGCGTCGCCTGTCACGCGGCCTACCGGTTGCACTAGGGCACCATGCGCGCCCTGCAGCTCGCATGCGCCACGGGCCTTCTGGCCCTCGCGTGCACTGCCCGCACGTCCTACGGAGGCGCCCAGCATCTTTACGACACGGTGATCGAGACCGGCATGCCGCACCTCGAGGAGAACCTCCGCTATACCATCCGGCGCGAACGCCGTTGCGTGGATACCGCGGATCTCGCAGACGCATTCCCGGTGCTGCACGACGTGGCGCTGCAGGACTGCCACCTGGAGCGGACATCGCAGGGCGCCGCCAGGTCCACCTACGCATTGCTTTGCACCGGGGGGCACGGGACGACGGGCGAGGCTCGCTGGACCTTCGACGACGACAGCATCGCGGGCACGCTCGACGTGCGGCTGGGCGGCAAGAACATGACCTTCTACCAGCGCATCAGCGGGCGCAGCGCGGGCACCTGCTGAGCGGGCGCCAGGCACGCACGGCGGCACCCATCTTGCAGAAGCGGTTACTGTCGCCACGTGGTGACAGCGCGCGCGAACGAATTGCAGACGACGGTCACGCCGTAAGCAAAATCGCCCACTCCGCGCAGTAAGACTTTCCCGGGACTCCTAAGTATCGGCGCGGTGCGGCCGCACGGGAATAGTGCGCCCCGCGGGGCCGTTCACCCAGCGAGGCGTACCGCGCCTCACCTGATCGTTGCCCCCAAAAGGAGTCCCAAGATGCGCAAATCACTGCTGGCAATCGCCTGTGCACTGGGCCTTGCCACCGCCGCCTCCGCCCATGAAACCGCAACCTTCCGTGCCCGGCTCACGGGTGGCGACCTGGCCGGCAATCCCATCGTCACCAACGCCAAGGGCGAGGCTCGCCTCGCCATCATCGACAACGGCACCGCCGTGCGCTTCGAGGTCGAGGTGCAGGGCATCCGCAACCTCTGGCAGGCCCACATCCACATCTCGCCCACCGGCCCGGTGGCGCAGAACCAGCCGGTCGGCCCGATCGCGTTCTTCTTCGTACCGACGATTCCCGGCGCGCCGAACAGCAACGTCCCGGGACCGACCGACGACGAGATCAGCGGCGGCTTCGTCATGACCAACGCCCAGCTCGTCGGGCCGCTCACGTTCGACCCCAACAACGCGACCACGACCGGCATCGCCGGCCTCGTCAAGGCGATCAAGGAAGGACGCGCCTCCATCGTCGTGCACACGAGCGACCTCGACAATACCAACAACCGCATTCCCGGCGTCGCCGGCGACTCGCCGGCGGGCGAGATCCGTGGCCTGATCCAGTAATCCTCGCGTAGCAAGCCCCGCGGCTTGCCGCGGGGCTGCCCTTTTGCGTGCGCTATGCTGCGGGCATGGCGCACGCTCCCGATCCCGCTTTCCTCGCAAGCCGCGCGGAGCTCGAGGCGCTCGATCGCGCCGACGAGCTGCGCCGCTTTCGCGACGAGTTCGAGCTGCCCGCGGGCGTCATCTACCTCGACGGCAATTCGCTCGGCGCGCTCTGCCGCCGCTCGCGCGAGCGCGTGCGCGAAACGGTCGAACGCGAATGGGGCGAAGGCCTCATACGAAGCTGGAACGGCGCGGACTGGATCTCGCTGCCGCAGCGCGTGGGCGACAGGATCGCGCGCCTGATCGGCGCCGGCGCCGGCGAGGTCGTCGCCGCCGATTCGACGACCGTCAACCTCTACAAGGCGCTGGGGACGGCGCTGCGGGCGAATCCCTCACGCCGCATCGTCCTCACGGAGCGGTCGAATTTCCCGACCGATCTTTACGTCGCGAGCGGGCTCGCCGCCCACGGTGGCAGCGCGCACGAGGTGATTTGCGCGGAGCCCGGCGAAGGCGCCATCGAGCGGGTGCTTGCGCAACGCGGGCACGAGGTCGCGGTGGTCACGCTCACGCACGTGCACTACACCACCGCGCGCATCCACGACATGCGAGGCATCACGGCCGCGGCGCATGCAGCCGGCGCGCTGGTGGTGTGGGACCTTTCGCACTCCACCGGCATCATGCCGCTCGAGGTCGAGTCCTGCGGCGTCGATTTCTCGGTCGGGTGCGGCTACAAGCACCTCAACGGCGGCCCCGGCTCGCCGGCGTTCGTTCACGTGGCCCGCCGCTTCCACCACGTCGTGCAGCCGATCACGGGCTGGATGGGCGACGCGCGGCCGTTCGAATTCCTTCCGGAGCACGTGCCCGCCGCAGGCATCTCGCGCTTCCTGAGCGGCACGCCCGCGGTGGTGGGCCTGGCGGCGCTCGAGGCGAGCGTGGACGTGATCCTCGAGGCGCCGATGGCGGCGATCCGGAAGAAGTCGATGGCGCTGGGCGAGGCGTTCATCGCCCTGGTCGAGCGGCATTGCGCCGGCCTCGGGCTCGAGCTCGCAAGCCCGCGCGATGCGAGCCTGCGCGGCAGCCATCTTTCGTGGCGCCATCCCGACAGCCTTGCCGTGATGCAGGCGTTGATCGCGCGCGGCGTCATCGGCGACTGCCGTCCGCCGGACCTGCTGCGCTTCGGCTTCGCGCCCCTCTACGTGCGCTACGTCGATATCGCGGACGCGGTGATGCACCTGGCCGGCGTGCTGCGAACGCGTGCGTGGGACCGCGAGGAATACCGGGCGCGGCCGCGAGTCACGTGACTCAAACGCGCGCGTCGATGGCGCGCACGAGGCCTTTCGGCGCCGCGAGCCGGTAGCTGTTCTCGACGATGTTCTCGACCTCGCTCCAGTTGACGGGCCCGCGGTCGAGCCGGAAGCCGAACCAGCCGCGCGGCCCGATGTATGCCGGGAGGTAGTACCTCGCCGGATCGTGCAGGGCGCGATCGGCATTCTCGCCGAGCTGCGACTTGCAGCACACCGAGACGATGCCGTCGCCGTGATGGTTGTTCAGGAAGTACGCGAAGACCTTCCCGTGGACGCGAAAGTCGGCGTGGTCGCCCAGCAGCCGGCATTCCGCATCCGGCAACCGAAGGCAGATCTGCGTGAGCCTGCGAAGGTGCGATTCCGTGCGCGTCGTCATGGGCGTCGTTCCTCCTGGAGTCATCCTTCGATCGAGCGTCCCGGGACCAGGTGCGGCAGCATCGCGGTGACGAGCTCGATGCCGGCATCGCCGCTGCGGAACTGGAAATGCACGGAATACGCCGGCATGTCGAAACGCATCAGCTCACCCAGCTCGAACGATCCGAGCTTTCGCGGCGGATGAACCATCGCCGGCGCACCCAGCGTGCGCACGACTTCCCGCCGCGTGGCGGAAAACGCAAGCTTCCCCGGCAAGGGGCCCTTGAACTGGGAGAAGCCGTCCTTGCCCTCGCTCATCAGGAAGATCGTGAGCACATCCCCGTGCTCCGAAACCTTGATCAGCAGGCCGTCGCGCTCGCTGCGCAGGTACTTCACGGCTTCCATCGCGTCATCCACGCCGGCGTCCTGGGTTTCCGGCTTGAGGAAGGGATAGGCCGCGAGCAATGCCGCCGCGTCGTCCGAGGCGATGTTCCTGCCGAGAAGATCGAGAATGCCCATGCTCACGTGGCGTAGAGGGTGATGAGGAACA
>DATMJE010000215.1:0-23900 GCA_035553995.1 Usitatibacter sp.
GATCCCGGTGTGGAAAGCGTCGTGCCTCAATTGCCATGACACGCATACGGTGCCGGGTGCGCGGCGCCTCCTGCGCGAGGGCACCGACAGCACCAGCACGCCCAAGTCGGGCGGCGCCTCGGCGATCGAGGAGACGTGCTACCAGTGCCACACCAACTCCGCCGCCTCGGTCGTCACGCCCACCACGACGATCCCCGACATCCGCACCGATTTCCAGCTCGCGCGCCACATGCCGATCCGCTCCATCGAGCAGGCTGCGGGCACCGAGGTGCACGACATCGCCGGCAACTTCACCGACACGTTCATCGATTGCAGCGGCCCCGCGAACGGCTGCGGCAAGGACTTCGTCGAGCGCCGCTCCAACCTGGGCGCGACCGACCCCACGCGCCGCCACGCCGAGTGCACCGATTGCCACAATCCGCATCGGGTCGTGAAGTTCCGCAGCTTCACGGGGCAGGGCGGCAGCCTCGCCGGCGCGCCCGATCCGGCCGGCACGCACACGCACACGGACACCGCGGGGTACACGCACACCAACATCGCCTCCGGCGTGCTGCGCGGCGCATGGGGCGTGGAGCCGCAGTACGGCTCGGCCATGTTCGGCACGCTGCCCTCGGGCTACGACGTGAAGCGCGGCGATCCCGGCTCGAGCGCGGACACCAGCACGGCAGCGCGCTACGTGACGCGCGAGTACCAGATCTGCCTCAAGTGCCACTCCGACTACGGCTTCACCGACGACAACCGCTACCCGGTGGGCACGCGTCCCAACCTGGGCTACGTGGGCGGCACGCCTCCCGGCACCAACAACCTCACGCAGTACACCAACCAGGCGATGGAATTCCAGCCGCCCGCGACGCACCAGGGCGAGGTCACCACCACGGACTCCGGGGCCGCGGCCGCGTTCAGCACGAACAATCACCGTGCGTGGCACCCGGTGGTCGGGCAGACCGGCCGCACCGGCGCCATCCGCGGCAATGGCGTCGACATCTCGAACAACTTCCAGCTTCCGTGGCGTAACGCCGTGGGCACCGGCACGATGTACTGCACCGACTGCCACGGGTCCGACACGGCGGTCGGCACGGTGATCCCCGCCAACGGCGAGAACGGCAACCCGTGGGGACCGCACGGCTCGGGCAACAACTTCATCCTCAAGGGCACGTGGAACAACGCGAGCGGCTCCGGCGGGCAGGGCACGGACGTGTGCTTCAAGTGCCACGACTACGCCACCTATGCCACGCGCGGCAGCCAGCGCACCGGCTTCTTCGGCACGGAGAAAGGCGACCTGCACTCCCACCACGCCGACAAGCTGGGACGCATGCGCTGCAACTGGTGCCACGTCGCGGTGCCGCACGGGTGGAAGAACAAGGCGTTCCTGGTGAACCTGAACGACGTGGGCGGCGAGGCGGGCCTCGCACCCGGCACGCAGGTGCGCAACAACACCACCGCCGCATACAACAACGGCCCGTACTACATGAACGCGGTCCTCAAGGTGCGCAGCTTCGCGCGCAGCGGCCAGTGGCTGCAGACCAACTGCGGCTCCTCCGGCGCGCCCGGCAACGGCCAGAACGGCCGCAACTGGATGCGCGACAGCAACGAGAACTGCGTGAACGCCCCATGAGGCTCGAGCGGCTCGCCTCCCTCAACCTCACGCTCGCGGGGCTGCTCACGCTGGCGGTGAGTGTCGCGGTGTACGCGGCCTCGAAGGTGCCCAGCCCCGCGCTCGTCGTGGCGCCGCTGGCACTGCTGCTCGTGAACCTGCTGGCCGCGGTCGCCACCAATCGCGTCTTCCGCGCGAACCTGCCGCTGATGCTGTTCCATTGCGCGCTGCTCGCCATCGTGGCGCTCGCCGCCGCCGGGCGCCTCACGCAGTTCAAGGGCCAGGTCGAGCTCGCCGAGGGCGAGGTCTTCGAGGGCGACGTGGGCGAGGTCGAGGCGGGCCCGCTGCATCGCAACGCGCTCGACCGGGTGCGCTTCGTGAACGACGGCTTCACCATCCGCTACGCCGCGGGCTTGAAGCGTGCGGAGACGCGCAACGCGATCCGCATCTTCGATGCGCAGGGCGGCGTCACGCCGCTCGTGATCGGCGACACCGAGCCGCTGCGCGCCTACGGCTACCGCTTCTACACCAGCCCCAACAAGGGCTTCTCGCTCGTCTTCCGCTGGTTCCCGCGCAATGGCAGCGCCGTGCGCGGCACGGTGAACCTGCCGGCCTATCCCGCCAACGAGCATCGCCAGGCGCTCGAATGGGGGCTGCCCGCGGGCGGGCCGCGCATCTGGACCCAGCTCCAGTTCGACAAGCCGCCGCTGGATGCCGACGCCGACACCAGTTTCCGCAAGCCCGGGCAGCACCGCGTGGTGCTGCGCGTGGGCGAGCGGCGCTGGGAGCTCGCGCCGGGCGAGCAGGTGACCCTCGACGGCGGCGTGCTCGCGTACGAAGGCCTCTCCACGTGGATGGGCTACACGGTCTTCAGCGACTGGACGATGCCATGGCTCATCGCCGCGTGCATCCTCGCGGTCGCTTCCCTCGGCTGGCATTTCGGGCGCCGCTTCGCGGCCACCCCCTGGGACGCCGCATGAGCGCCGACTTCGCCTTCCTCTATGCCGCGCTCGCGACCTACGTCGCCGCCGGCGCGATCGCCCTCGCGGGCCTGGCACGCGAGCGCCCGCGCGAACGCGCGATGCTCGGGCTGCTCGCCGCGGCGCTGGTGCTGCATGGGCTGGCGCTGGCACTGCGCTGGCAGCGCACCGGCCACGGCCCTTTCATCACGATGCACGAGATCCTGTCGTCCAACATCTGGAGCCTGGCGCTCGTGTTCACGCTGGCGGCATGGCGTTACCGGCCGGTGCGCGCGGCTGCGGCCGTCGTGATGCCGATCCTCTTCGTGATGATGGCGTGGATGGTCTCGACCGATCCCGCGGCGGGCCACCTTCCGGCCACCTACCGGACGCTCTGGCTCTACGTCCACGTGTCGCTGGGGAAAGTGTTCCTGGGCTCGGTCGTGGTGGCCGTGGGCCTCGCGGGCGTGATCCTGCTGCGGCGCTTCACGACGGGGCTGCCGTGGCTCGCGGCGCTGCCCGCCGATGCGCGGCTCGAGAACCTCGCCTTCCGCTTCATGGTGGTGGGTTTCCTGTTCGAGTCGCTGATGCTGGTCGCGGGCGCCGTCTGGGCGCAGGACGCCTGGGGCCGCTACTGGGCGTGGGATCCGCTCGAGACGTGGGCGTTCGTGACCTGGCTCACCCTCGCGGGCTTCCTCCACGCGCGCGCCTCGCTCAAGCTGGCCCCGGCGGCGGGAGCGGCGATGATCATGGCGGTCTTCGTGGTGGCGTTCCTCACGTTCTTCGGCGTGCCGTTCGTGTCGATGGCGCCCCACAAGGGGGCCATATGAGGGTGCTGGCTCGCGACGCGCGCGTGACCGGCGCCATCCTCGCCACGGCGCTGGTTTTCCTGGGCGGGCTGGTCGTCACGCTCATCCCGCGCGAGACCACCCCCGCGGCCGCGAGCATGGCCGCCGCGGTGCGCCCGCATGCGGAAGACGTGGACCGCAACTTCAAGCAGGGCGTGGTGATGCTGCACGCCAAGCGCTACGAGTTCGCGATCGCCGCCTTCCACAAGGTGCTCGAGTACGCGCCCGACATGCCCGAGGCGCACGTGAACATGGGCTTCGCGCTCGAAGGGCTCGGCCACCACAAGGAGGCGCAGGACTTCTTCGAGTCCGCCACGGCGCTGCGTCCCGGCCAGGCCAACGCCTATTACGGCATGGCGATCGCCCTCGAGGGGCTGGGCGACCTGCCCGGCGCGATCGGCGCGATGCGCACGTATGTCCACCTCAGCCCGCCGGGCGATCCGCACCGCCGCCGCGCCGAGTCCGCGTTGTGGGAATGGGAAGAGCAGGTGAAGTCCCGGAACTGAGAAAAACCCCCCCGGGTTGTCGTTCCCGCGAAGGCGGGGATGTCATTCCGCGAAGGCAGGAGCCCGATTTCGCAGCATTCCCCGGCCGTGGCATATCGCTTGCATAAGCCCGGCATGACCCTCACAGCCTTCCCCCCGCTTCCGCACGCAACGCTTGCGTGGGCCTCGGCGGCCTTCATCGCGACGGGGCTTGCCGTGGGATTGCCCGCCGCCGATGCCGCCGCGCGCATCGCGATCCTCCATGCACCCGCAGCCTGGCTCTCGTCCGGCCTGTATGTCGCGATGGCCCTCCTGGGCGCCTGCGCGCTCGCATGGCGGCATCGCGCCGCGGCGCTGCTCGCGAATGCGATCGCGCCGACCGGCATCGTGTTCACGCTCGTCGCACTCTGGACCCAGGCGCTGCTGCGCAAGCCCGTGCACGGGCTGTGGTGGGTGTGGGATGCGGAAGCGGTCTCGCAGCTCATGCTGATGTTCCTCTTCGGCGGCGTGCTCGCGCTGCGCGCGATGATCGACGACCCGCGCCGTGCCGACCGCGCCGCGGCGCTGCTCGCGCTCGTGGGCGCGGGCAACCTGCCGGTCCTCTATTTCTCGGTCTACTGGTGGCACGTGCTCAGCCACGAGGCCGCTGCCTCATCCGCATCGGGATGGACCGCCCGCACCGCCGGCGCCGCGGCACTCGTGCTTGCGGGTTTCATCGCCTACGCCGTCTTCGCAGTCTCCAAGCGCGCGCGCTGCACCGCGGACGAGTACCGCGTGCTCGCGCATTCGACGATCGAATTCCAGGAGGTCAAGCCGTGATCGCCATCGACATGTATGCATGGGGCGCCGTCGCCGCGACGCTGGTGGTGCTCGCCGCCGAATCGGTGCTGCTCGCCATCCGCGACCGCGACGTGGCCCGGCGCGTGCGCGAGCTCCACATCGCCGGGGACGGACGATGATCCCGGAGATCGGCCACTTCCTGCTGATCCTCGCGCTCGTGGTGGCGCTGGTGCAGGCCACGGTTCCGCTGGTGGGCGCGCATCGCGGCGACGCGGCGTGGATGGCGAGCGCGCGGCCCATCGCCGGCGTGCAGGCGCTGCTCGTGCTGGCGGCGTTCGGCTGCCTCACCTATGCGTTCGTGGGCAACGATTTCTCCGTGACCTACGTGGCGCAGCACTCCAACTCCGCGCTGCCGCTGCAATACCGCATCGCCGCCGTCTGGGGCGGGCACGAGGGCTCGATGCTGCTGTGGGTGACGATGCTCGGCGCGTGGACGCTCGCGGTGGCGCTCTTCAGCCGCCAGCTTCCCGAGCCGATGGTGGCGCGCGTGCTCGCCGTCATGGGCATCGTCTCGGTCGGCTTCCTCGCATTCCTCCTGTTCACCTCGAATCCCTTCCTGCGCCTGCTGCCGGCGGCGGCCGATGGCCGGGATCTCAACCCGCTGCTGCAGGATCCGGGCATGGTGCTGCACCCGCCGATGCTGTACATGGGCTACGTCGGGTTCTCGGTCGCGTTCGCCTTCTCCATCGCCGCACTCCTGGGCGGCACGCTCGATGCGGCGTGGGCGCGCTGGTCCCGCCCCTGGACCGCGGCGGCGTGGGCCAGCATGACGCTCGGCATCGCGCTGGGAAGCTGGTGGGCGTATTACGAGCTGGGCTGGGGCGGCTGGTGGTTCTGGGACCCGGTCGAGAACGCTTCCTTCATGCCGTGGCTCGTCGGCACCGCGCTGCTGCATTCGCTCGCGGTGACGGAGAAGCGCGGCGCCTTCCGGAGCTGGACGGTGCTGCTCGCGATCGCCGCCTTCTCGCTGTCGCTGCTGGGCACGTTCCTCGTGCGCTCGGGCGTGCTCACCTCGGTGCATGCCTTCGCGACCGATCCGAAGCGCGGCGTCTTCATCCTCGCCTTCCTCGCGCTGGTCACCGGCGGATCGCTCGCCCTCTTCGCCTGGCGCGCGCCGCGGCTGGGTGCGGGTGCGCGTTTCGAAGTGGTGTCGCGCGAATCGCTGCTGCTGGTGAACAACGCGTTCCTGCTGGCGGCCGCGGGCGCGGTGCTGCTCGGCACGCTCTATCCGCTCTTCCTCGATGCGCTGAACCTCGGCAAGATCTCCGTGGGACCCCCTTACTTCGAGGCGGTGTTCCCGTTCCTCATGCTTCCGGCAGTCGTGCTGATCGGCTGGGGGCCGGCGGCGCGCTGGGGCGGGGACAGTGTCGCGGCCCTGCTGCGCGACGTGCGCGGACCGGCGCTTGCGAGCCTCGCCGTGGCGCTCGCCGTCCCGTTCGCGTTCGGGCACTTCTCCGCATGGGTCGTCGCCGGACTGTGGATCGCGGCGTGGGTCGCGATCCGCACCGCGCAGCAGCTCTTCGCGCGCTGGAAGCTGCACGCGACGCGCGGCTGGTGGAACGCGGTGCGCACGCCCACGCGCGGCTACTACGCGATGCATCTTGCGCACCTGGGTGTCGCCGTGTTCATCGTCGGCGTCACGCTGGTGAAGGGCAACGAGATTTCCACCGACGTGAAGATGGAGCCGGGCGATACGGTCGACGTCGGCGGCTACACCTTCCGCATGGAAGGGGTGGGCGAGGTGAACGGACCCAACTACGTCGCCGCGCGCGCCACGATCGCGGTGACTTCCCGCGGCGGCGACACCTTCACGCTGCAGCCGGAGAAGCGCCTCTACCGCGTGCAGCAGATGCCGATGACGGAAGCCGCGATCCGGCCCACGCTCACCGGCGACGTGTACGTCTCGCTCGGCGAGGCGCTTTCGGACACCGCGTGGGTGGTGCGCGCGCAGGTGAAGCCTTTCGTGGACTGGATCTGGGCGGGATGCGTGCTGATGGCCCTGGGCGGGCTGCTGGCGCTTTCCGACCGCCGCTACCGCGTGCGGGCGAAGTCGCGCGCGAGCCTGCCGATGGGGACCTCCCCGGGGATGGCGGATTGACATGAAGAACCGGCGTTCCCTCTGGATTCCTCTCGCGGCCTTCGCGGTGCTCGCGGCTTTCCTCGGCGTGGGACTCACGCTCAACCCGCGCGAGCTGCCGTCGCCGCTCGTGGGCAAGGCCGCACCCGCCTTCTCGCTGCCGCAGCTCCACGCCGCGGGAGAGGTGATCGCCCCGGAAGGCCTGCGCGGGCAGGTCTACCTGCTCAACGTGTGGGCCTCGTGGTGCTCCTCGTGCCGCGCCGAGCACGAGCACCTGATGGCGCTCGCAGGCACGCGCGAGCTGCCGATCTATGGCCTCGACTACAAGGACGAGCGCGACGCGGGCATCGCGTGGCTGCATCGCAACGGCAACCCCTATATCGCCTCGGCGTTCGATGCCGAGGGCCGGGCCGGCATCGATTGGGGCGTCTACGGCGTGCCCGAGACGTTCCTCGTCGATGCGCAGGGCGTGGTGCGCTACAAGCACGTGGGCCCGCTCACGCCGGCCGTCATCGAGGGCCGCATCCTGCCCCTCGCGCGGGAGCTCGCACGCCATGGCTAGATTCGTCGCAATGCTGCTGCTCGCTTTCGCAAGCCTCGCCCAGGCGGGTGAAGCGCGCCCCGTCGCGGCCGATCCCGTGCTCGAGGCACGCGTCTCGAAGCTCGCACAGGAGCTGCGCTGCCTCGTGTGCCAGAACCAGACGCTGGAGGACTCGCATGCGCCGCTCGCGATCGACCTGAAGAACCAGGTGCGCGACATGCTCGCCTCCGGCCGCAGCGAGTCCGAGGTGGTCGACTACCTCGTCGCGCGCTACGGCGATTTCGTGCTTTACCGGCCGCCGCTGAAGGCCACGACACTGATCCTCTGGATCGGGCCGCTGCTGCTGCTCGCGATCTCGCTCCTCGCTTTGCTGCACCATATCCGCCGTGGCACCGCCGCGCCGGCCGACGATGGCCGCATCGACGCGGAGGCCGCACGGCGCGCCGATGCGCTACTGGGACTCCATCCCGGAAAGGATTCGCCATGATCACCTTCATCGCGCTCGCCGCCCTGGTCACCATCGGCGCCACCGCCATCGTCACGCTCGGCCTCTGGCGCGTGCCGCGCACACTGCGCGCGAGCGCCGACGACCTCAACGCCGCCGTCTATCGCGACCAGCTCGCGGAGCTCGATGCCGCGCTCGCCGAAGGGGGCATCTCGACGGACCACCATGTGCACGCACGGGATGCGATTCGTGGCCGCCTCGTCCAGGATCTCGCGGGCTCGAATACGGTCGTCACGGCAACGCGCAGCCGCACGGCGAAATGGGTGTCGGGCGGTGTCGCGCTCGCCGTGCCGATCGTGGCCGGACTGCTTTACGCGACGCTCGGCAACCCCGGCGCGCTGCTCGCCCAGCCGGCCCCCAACGTCACCGCCGGCGACTCGGCGCATGGCCTCGACTCGCCGCAGATCGTCGCGATGGTCGAGCGCCTCGCCGCACGCCTCGCCGACAATCCCGACGATCTCGACGGCTGGACGATGCTGGGCCGCTCCTACAGCGCGCTGGGCCGCTTCGAGGAAGCGAGCCGCGCTTATTCCCAGGCGATCACGCTGTCGCCCGACAATCCCGCGTTGCTCGCCGATGCGGCGGACGTGCTCGCCATGGCGCAGGGAAGGCGCTTCGACGGCGAGCCCGATCGCCTCATCGCCTGGGCCCTCGCCAAGGATCCGAAGCACGTGAAGGCGCTGGCGCTCGCGGGCACCGCCGCATTCAATCGCAAGGACTACAAGCGTGCGATCGAGTACTGGGCGCGCATCCGCGAGCAGGCGCCGCCCGATTCCGACATGGCGGCGTCGATGGACGCGAGCATCGCGCAGGCACGCCAGCTCTCCGGCGGCACCATGCCCGTCATGCAGCAGGTGGCGGCCGCGGCGATCAGCGGAACGGTGCGCCTCGCGCCCGCGCTCGCAAGCCGCGTGGGCCCCGGCGACACGCTCTTCATCTATGCGCGCGCCCCGCAGGGCTCGCGCATGCCGGTGGCGATCGTGAAACGCGCCGTCGGCGGGTGGCCCGTCGAGTTCCGGCTGGACGATTCCAGCGCGATGTCGCCCGTCGCGCGCCTTTCCGGGCTGAACCAGGTGATGCTCGAGGCCCGCATCTCGAAGACGGGATCGGCCACGGCGATGCCTGGCGACCTGCGCGGCTCCCTCGGCCCCGTCGACGTGGGCCGCGACGGCGTGGTGCTGGAGATCGGCTCGGTCGTGGAATGAGCATGCTGCGCGGCTGCGGCGAAAGCGGGGTGCGGGTCGCCAGCGCCGTGCTTGTGCTGCTCATGCTGGCCGCCTGTGTCGCGGCCGATGACGCGAAGCGCGGCGTGGGCCGCGAATTTCCGGCGATGCGCCTGCCGCTGCTCGACGCCGCCGGAGAGGTGGTGCTCCCGGCCGACGGGCCCATCGTGCTGAACGTCTGGGCCACATGGTGCGAGCCCTGCCGGCGCGAGATGCAGGCGCTCGAGCATTTGCACCGCGCGGCGCCCGGCGGCGTGCGCGTGATCGGCGTCTCGGTCGACGCCGATGCCAACCTCGCCGCGGAATTCGTCCGCGAGCAGGGCCTCACGTTCCCCAACGCGCTCGACGCGCGTTTCCAGCTCACCGACGGCGTCCTGCACGTCGATCGCTTTCCCACCACCTTCGTCGTCGACGCGCATGGCGTCGTGCGCTTGCGCGAGGAGCGTGCCCGCGATTGGGCGAACGCGGAGAACGTGGCCCGCGTGCGCGCGGCACTCGCCCCGTGAATACTTCCTTTTCGGGCGATGCGTCGCAAGCGTCGCCCCATTGGCTGCGGCCGCTGTCGCTGCGTGCCAAGGCCGTCCTCGCCTTCGGTGCCGTGGCCCTTTATTTCGCCGCGGCCGGCGTCGTGGTCTCCATGGAGCGCGACAAGCTCACGCGCGTGGTGGAGGACCTCGAGCGCCTGGCGCAGGTGGAGGCGACGCTCGCCCGCGTGAGCCTCTTCGCGAGCCACACGGTGCTCAAGATCAACGAGAGCTACTTCAACGCCGAGCCGCGCGACATCGTGAACTCGGTGGCGCTCGACGTGGAATCGATCTCCGCCGGGCTGGGCGGCCTCACCGGCTGGTATCCGCACGCGGCGGAGATGGGCGGACGGCTCGACCGGGCGCTCGCGACGGCGCGCGCCTCGCCCGCGCCCGGCGGGGTGATCGAGTTGCGGCGCGCGATGCACGATCTCACCGCCGACCTCGACCAGCTCTCGCGCGAGGCGCGAGCGCGCCACGAGAGCATGTGGAACGGCTATCGCGTCACCTACGATTCGGTCACGGTGATGGCGGCCACGCTGTCGCTCTTCGGCCTCGCGATCTTCGGCTCGCTGGTGATGGTGTTCTTCCGCCGGCTCGCGTGGGACCTGCGCCTGCTGGCCGGACGTGCGGTGGAGGTCGTGCGCGGCTACCGGGGCGCGCCGCTGGAAGTGACGCGCCGTGACGAGGTGGGCGCGCTCATGGATGCGGTCAACCGCATGCAGCTCATCCTGCGCGAGCGCGAGCAGCAGATCGAGGTCTCGCGCCAGCAGCGCTTCCACCAGGAGAAGATGGTCGCGATCGGCTCGCTCGCCGCGGCGGTCGCGCACGAGATCAACAACCCCATTGCCGCCATCGAAGGCGTGGCGCAGCAGATCCACGACGTGAGGGAGGGCGGCTGTCCCTCGGGTGGCGGCTTCTGCCAGCCCGAGCTCATCCTCGAGCACACGCGGCGCATCGTGGGCATCACGCGCCAGCTCCAGCAGCTCACGCGCCCGGGCTCGAACGAGGCGGAATGGACCGACCTGAACGCGTTGTCGCGAGCCACGTGCACGTTCGTGAGCTACGACCCGCGGTTCCGCAACGTGCGCATGGACCTCGTCCTCGACGATGCCGTGCCCGCGGTGTGGGCGGTCGCGGACCACGTGACGCAGGTCCTGATGAACCTGCTGATCAATGCGGCGGACGCCTTGCGCGACGCCTCCGAGAGGCGCATCGAGGTCCGCACGGCGATCGATGGCGCGAGCGTGCGCCTCGAGATCCGCGACACCGGCAGCGGCATGAGCCGCGAGGTGGCCGCGCGCGCCTTCGACGAGGGATTCACCACCAAGGCCGAGGGCAGCGGCATCGGGCTGTTCATGTGCAAGACGCTGGTCGAGCGCGACGGCGGGCGTATTTCGCTGGAGTCGGAACAGGGAAGCGGAACGGCCATTACCATATGGCTTCCCTCGAACTGCCCGGAGCGCTGAAAACCCATGAGCTCGATGCACGTCCTCGTCATCGACGACGAGGCCGCGGTGCGCCAGATCGCCGTCCACGCGGTGAAGGGCGCCGGCTATACGGTCTCGGAAGCGGCCAATGCGACGGAGGCGGCCGCGCGCCTCGTCCGCGGCGACGTGGACGTGGCCCTCTGCGACATCCGCATGCCCGACGGCGATGGCCTCACGCTGCTCGCCAACACGCGCTCCTCGGGCATCGACACGGTGTTCATCATGATCACCGCGTTCGGCTCGATGCAGACCGCGGTGGAGGCCCTGCGCGCCGGCGCCTACGACTACATCACCAAGCCGGTCCACCGGGAGGAGCTGGTCCACCGCCTGGCCCAGATCGCGGCGATGCGCGGCCTCAAGGCCGAGAACGTGAACCTGAAGCGCGAGGTGAGCGCGCAGAAGGCGAGCTTCTTCCACTTCAATTCCCCGGCCATGGCCGCGATCGACCGGCTCGTGGGCAAGGTGGCGCCGACCGACAGCACCGTCCTCATCACCGGGGAAAGCGGGACCGGCAAGGGCGTGACCGCCCGGGCGATCCACGATGCCAGCCCGCGCGCCTCCGGGCCGTTCGTGCCCGTCAACTGCGGTGCCATTCCCGAGAATCTTCTTGAAAGTGAGTTTTTCGGCCATACCAAGGGCGCCTTCACCGGGGCGGACCGGCCGCGCAAGGGCCTGTTCCTCGAAGGCCACGGGGGCACGCTCTTCCTGGACGAGATCGGCGAGCTGCCGCTGCACATCCAGAGCAAGCTGCTGCACGCCATCGGCGAGAAGAGCGTGCGCGCCATCGGCTCCGAGCAGTCGCGGCCCATCGACGTGCGCATCATCGCCGCCACCAACCGGGACCTGAAGCAGATGGTCGCCGACGGCCGCTTCCGCGAGGATCTCTTCTTCCGCCTGTCGATGTTCCAGATCCACGTGCCGCCGCTGCGCGAGCGCCAGGCCGACATCCGCGCGCTCATCCAGCACGTGCTCGAGCGCGACCGGGCCGGGAAGACCTACGAGCTCGACCCCGTCGCCGAGGAGATGCTCATGGGCTATTCGTGGCCGGGCAACGTGCGCGAGCTCGAGAACGTGATCAATCGCGCCAGCATCCTCGCCGACGACAACCGCATCACCATCGCCGACATCCCCGCGGAGATCACGCGCGTGCCCTCGGCGGCACCCACGAGTGGCATGTCGATTGCTTCGATGAGCGAAGGATACCTGCGAGACCAGGTGCGGCAGTTCGAAGCCAGCCTGATCCAGCGGACCCTCGAGGCCACCGGCGGCGACCGCCGCCTCGCGGCACAGAAGCTCGGCATCGGATTGTCGAGCCTGTATCGCAAGCTCGAGGAGTTCGAACGGCTCGCGGGAGGGGTCCCGAAACGGGACGACGGCTAGGCGGCCGCGCGGTACGCGGTCGAGGCGTGGGGGGAAAAATGGCAGTGATGTGGACAAGGCAGGGCGCTTCGATCGTGCTGGGATTGCTGCTGGCGGCCGCGGCGTGGGCCGGCCCGACGGAGGATTTCGCCTCGGGCCGCTCCGCCTACCAGACCGGCGACGTGAACACGGCCATCTCGTCGCTGAGGAAGTCCGCGGACCAGGGGTATGCGCCCGCCCAGGTGTTGCTGGCGCAGATCCTCGACCAGTCCGAGCAGAACGAGGAGGCGGTGAAGTATTTCAGGCTCGCCGCCGAGCAGGGCAATGCCGACGGCTTCTTCGGCCTGGGCGCGATGTACGCGTCGGGCGAAGGCGTCGCACGCGACCTGGGCGCCGCGCGCGGCTGGATGGTCAAGGCGGCCGACGCCGGGAACGTGCAGGCAGTGCAGACTGTCGCCATGGCGTACATGAACGGCGGGCTCGCGGTGAGCGAATCGGAGCGCAACTCCGCCGCCGCGCTGCAATGGATCGAGAAGGCCGCGGCGCTCGACTCCCTGGCGGCGATCGACCGCCTCGCCGTGGCGTATCGCAAGGGCGATTACGCGCTGCCCGTGGACGTGAAGAAGGCCGAGGAGTACGAGGCGCGCGCGCGCAAGCTGCGCAACATCACGACCACCCCCAAGCCGGGCAAGAAGGCGAAGCCCAATGGCTGAGAATTTGCGCCTTGCGGTCGCGGGCCTTTCGGCCGTGCTCGCGATCGCATCGTTGCCAAGCCATGCGGCGGACATCACGCGCGGCGGCCAGACCTACGCCATGCACTGCGCGATGTGCCACGGCCCCGCGGGCCAGGGCATCCAGCCCGGCTCGCCGAAGTTCAACCGCGGCGAGCGCATGATGCAGTCGGACCTCGCGCTGCTCAACTCCGTGCGCATGGGGCGCGGCGCGATGCCGGGCTTCATGGGCGTGATCCGCGACCGCGACATCCTCGACGTCATCGCCTACATTCGAACGCTGCAGCGCTAGCGCGCGCACACCGGAGACACCATGCCCCTTCGTTCCACCGTCCTTGCGCTCGCGCTGCTGGCACTTCCCGCGATCGCCGCCGACGCACAGCCCGGCACGATCCCGCACACGGGCACCACGCCCGAGGACAAGTCGCAGCCGTATACGCACTTCCGCGTCGGCAACAAGAACGTGAAGTCGATGTTCCTCGAGGGCTCCGTGCTGTGGGTCGGCACCTCGGGTGGCGTGATCCGCTACGACACGAAGACCGACAACTTCAAGCTCTACGACAACCAGACGGGCCTGCTCTCGAACGGCATCTTCCACATCGACCGCATCCGCGGCAAGCTCGCGGTCGGGACGTACGGCGGCGGCCTCTCGCTCCTCGACGAGAAGACCGGCAAGTGGGATACGTACAACATCCCGGAAGGCCTGGGCGACGCGTTCGTGTACGACATGCTCGAAGCGAAGAACGGCGACATCTGGATCGCGACGTGGTCGGGCGTGAACCGCATCCGCGGCGGCAACCTGCGCGACCGCTCCAAGTGGGATCTCTATACGGTCGACAACACCAAGGGCGGCGTCATCAACGATTGGGTGTACGGCCTCGCCGAGGGCAAGGACGGCATCATCTGGATGGCCACCGAAGGCGGGCTGGTGAAGTTCCAGAACGGCAAATGGGAGAACTGGAACCATGCGCGCGGGCTCGGCGCGGACTATGAACGCGTGAAGGACGACATCCAGTTCAAGAACGATCCCTCGAAGGTCTCGCAGCACCACGCGAAGCAGAAGCAGGAGATGGGATTGCAGGACGTGGACGTGGCTTTCAACCCGAACTACATCATCTCGATCGCCGTGGACCGCCAGGGCGTGGTCTGGGCGGGCACGTGGGGCGGGGGGCTCTCGCGCTACGACGGCCGCAAGTGGACCAGCTACACCACGAAGGAGGGCCTGCCCGGCAACCACGTCTCCATGCTGCACGTGGATCCCAGGGGCACGCTCTGGATCGGCACCAACAACGGCCTGGCACAAATGAAGGACGGCAAGTTCCGCCGCATGGGCCGCGAGGATGGCCTCTTCGGCGACACGATCTTCTCGATGGCGGCGGGGCCCGACGGCGCCATCTGGGTCGGCAGCTTCGGCGGTGTGGCACACATCCGCAAGCCCGTGCTGCACTGAGCAAAGGGGGGCGTCGCCGGTTCCCTGAATCACGGCGGCGTCCTCTTTTTTTCGCCCACGGACGCGATTTTCGTGCCCGTCGTCCAACCGGGCGAAACTAGGGCTAGAATCGCCCGTCCAATGGACGCCCGCACCTGCGGCGGCGCCAATGACCGTACACGATTCACCCTCGCGAAAAGAATCACCGCAAGACGAGCTGCTCGGGAGCGCCTGGGGCGACCGGCCCTATCGCCTGCTGGTCGAGAGCGTGCACGACTACGCCATCTTCCTGCTGGACAGGGAAGGGCGCGTAGCGTCGTGGAATCCCGGTGCGGAGCGCATCAACGGCTACCGTGCCGATGAGATCATCGGGCGCCACTTCTCGGTCTTCTACCCGCAGGAGGCGATCGATCGCCGCTGGCCCGAGCACGAGCTCGAGACCGCCGCGCGCGTCGGCCGCTTCGAGGACGAAGGCTGGCGCGTGCGCAAGGATGGCCAGCTCTTCTGGGCCGTGGTCGTCATCACCTCCGTGCGCGACGAAAACGGCCGGCTGCTGGGCTTCGCGAAGGTCGTGCGGGATCTCAGCGAGCGCCGCGAGCACGAGGAACGCCTGCGCCAGAGCGAGGAGCGCTTCCGGCTGCTGGTGGATACGGTGCAGGACTACGCGATCTTCCTGCTCGATCCCGACGGCCGGGTAGCGAGCTGGAACGCGGGCGCGCAGCGCATCAAGGGCTACACCGCGCAGGAAATCGTCGGGCGCAACTTCACCGTCTTCTATCCGAAGGAAGCGCTCGACATGGACTGGCCCGGGCGCGAGCTCGAGCAGGCGAAGCGCCTCGGGCGCTTCGAGGACGAGGGCTGGCGCCTGCGCAAGGACGGCACGCGTTTCTGGGCCAACGTGATCATCACCGCGCTGCGCGACGCGGCCGGCGAGCTGCGCGGCTTCGCGAAGATCACGCGCGACTTGACCGAGCGCCGTGCGCACGAGGAGCAGCTGCGCCAGAGCGAGGAGCGCTTCCGGCTGCTGCTGGAAGGCCTCGAGGACTATGCCATCTGCATGCTGGACCTGCAGGGGCTCATCGTGAGCTGGAACTCGGGCGCGCGCCACATCCTCGGCTACGCCGCGGGCGAGATCGTGGGTCGCGGCTTCGACATCTTCTTCCCGCAGGAGGAAGGCGGCGCCGTGCAGGTCACGCAGCTCCTGGAGCGCGCGCGCCTGCAGCGCCGCGGCGAGCTGCTGGGCTGGATGCTGCGCAAGGACGGCACGCGCTTCTGGGGCCATGTCACGCTCACCGCGCTGCATGATTCGAAGGGCGAGCTGCGCGGCTTCGCCAGCCTCACGCGCGACCTTTCCGAGCGCAAGCGCATGGAATCGCTCGAGGAGCAGGGCCGCCATCTCTCGGAATTCCTCGCCATGCTCGCGCACGAGCTGCGCAACCCGCTGGCACCCATCCGCAACGCCGTCGCGATCATGGCGAACTCGAAGGACCTGCCCGCGCCGGTGGCCTGGAGCCGCGGCGTGATCGAGCGGCAGACCACGCAGCTCGCGCGCCTGGTCGACGACCTGCTCGACGTGAGCCGCATCACGCGCGGCAAGCTGCGCATGGAGTCGCAGCCCATCGAGCTGTGCGAGGCGCTGCAGCGCGCGATCGAGGCGAGCCGTCCGCTCATCGACGCGCGCCAGCATCGGCTGCGCATGGACGTGCCGGAGAAGGGGCTCGCGGTGCTGGGCGACCTCACGCGCCTCACGCAGGTCTTCCTCAACATCCTCAACAACGCCGCGAAGTACACGCCCGCCGGAGGCGACATCCGGGTGAGGGCGCAGGCGCAGGGACGCGATGCGGTGGTGAGCATCCGCGACAACGGTGTCGGCATCCCGCCCGCATTGCTGGACAGCGTGTTCGATCTCTTCGCGCAGGGCGAGCGCACGCTCGATCGCGCCGAAGGCGGCCTCGGCATCGGGCTCACGCTCGCGCGGCGCATCGTGGAGCTGCACGGCGGAAGCATCAGCGCGAGCAGCGCCGGCGCGGGTCAGGGCGCGGAATTCGTCGTGCGCTTGCCGCGCCTGCCCACGCAGGATGCCCATGCACCGGCCGGGGAACCCGCTGCCGCATCGGCCGTGCCGCAGGGGCCCCGCCGCACGATCCTCGTCGTGGACGACAACGTCGATTCCGCCAACAGCATGGCCGTGCTGCTGCGCATGGGCGGACACGATGTGGAAGTTGCGCACGATGGCCCCACCGCCCTCGACCGCGTGAATGCGAAGCATCCCGACGTGGTGCTGCTCGACATCGGCCTGCCCGGCATGAGCGGCTACCAGGTCGCCGAAGAGCTGCGCCGCATGAACCGGCCGGGCCTGCGCATCTACGCCATGACCGGCTACGGGCAGCGGCAGGATCGACGGCGCTCGCAGGAGGCCGGCTTCGACGGCCACCTCGTCAAACCCGTGGTGCCTCAGGACCTGCTGAAGCTGATCGACTCGCGCGGTTAGCGCATGCGGCTGCATGTGGCGTGCGCCGCCCGAACTACGAACTGGGGATTTCACCACAAAGGACACAGAGGGTGGCACAGAGGAAACCCCACTTGGATGTTGTTTGTGCCCGTGGATGCATCGGCGCGGACGACTACGCGCACGATCAGCCTCAATCGCTTTTCCTCTGTGCCACCCTCTGTGTCCTCTGTGTCCTCTTGTGGTGAGATCCACGGCCTGAAGTTCGGGTAACGCCGGGAACAAGCCCGCCCCGCCGATTGTCTTCCAGCCTTTCGGCACTCCTCTCCCGATGGAAAAGACCCCGCAGCGCCCCCCCGCGCATGGGGCGGAAGTCTCCGTCCATTTCGTCGTCAACGGACGCGAGCACACGCTCGAGCTCGAGCCGCGCGTGACCCTCCTCGACGCGCTGCGCGAGCGCCTCGGGCTGATGGGAACGAAGAAGGGCTGCGATCGCGGCCAATGCGGCGCGTGCACCGTGATCGCGGGCGGGCGGCGCATCAAGTCGTGCCTCGCGCTCGCGGTGTCGCACGACGGCGACGCGATCACCACCATCGAGGGCCTCGAGCAGGACGGCCGCCTGCATCGCGTGCAGCAGGCGTTCATCGAGCATGACGGCTTCCAGTGCGGCTACTGCACCCCGGGACAGGTCATGTCGGCGGTGGCGCTGCTGGAGGAGACGGACGTCGCGGCGCTCTCCGACGACGAGATCCGCGAGCGCATGAGCGGCAACATCTGCCGCTGCGGCGCGTATGCCGGCATCGTCGCCGCCATCCGCGCCTGCGCCGAACAGCGATGAGCGGCATGCAGGCGTTCGCGTACGAGCGGCCGTCCGAGGTCGGCGCGGCGCTGGGGGCCTCGGGCGAGGGCACGCGCTTCCTCGCCGGCGGCACCAACCTGCTCGACCTCATGAAGATGCGCGTCGAGATGCCGGTGCGCATCGTCGACATCCGCCGCCTGCCGCTGCGCGAATTCCGCGACACGCCCGACGGTGGCCTCGTCATCGGCGCGCTCGTGCCCAACAGCGACTGCGCCGGGGATGCGCGCGTGAGGAGCCGCTATCCGCTGCTGTCGCAGGCGCTGCTCGCCGGCGCCTCGCCGCAACTGCGCAACATGGCGACCGTCGGCGGCAACCTGCTGCAACGCACGCGCTGCGCGTATTTCATGGACATCGGCGAGCATCACTGCAACAAGCGCGAGCCCGGCTCCGGATGTGCGGCACGCGAAGGCCACCATCGCAACCACGCGATCCTCGGCGCCAGCGAGCAGTGCGTCGCGACGCATCCTTCCGACATGGCGGTCGCGATGTGCGCGCTGGAAGCGGTCGTGCACGTACGCGGCCCGGAAGGCGAACGCCGCATCGCGCTCGACGATTTCTACCGCCTGCCCGGCGATACGCCCGAGGTGGACACGACGCTGCAGCCGCGGGAGCTGATCCTCGGCGTCGAGCTTCCGCCGGGCCCGTTTGCCGCGCATGCGCACTACCTCAAGGTGCGCGAGCGCGCGAGCTTCGCCTTCGCGATCGTGTCCGTCGCGGCGGCCCTCGACATCGGCGAAGGCGTGGTGCGCGCGGCCCGCGTGGCGCTGGGCGGTGTCGCGCACCGGCCCTGGCGCGTGCGCGCGGCGGAGGAAGCGCTCGTGGGGCGGCCGCTCGAGCACGAGACAATCCGGCGCGCAGCCGATGCCTGCATCGAAGGCGCCCGGCCGCTGCGGGAGAATGGCTACAAGGTGCCGCTCGCGCGCGCCGCCGTCGTGCGTGCGCTCGCCACCGCGGCAGGCGTCGCATGAACGCGCGTCCCATCGGGCAGCCGATCGACCGCGTGGACGGACAGCGCAAGGTCACCGGCCACGCGACCTACTGCGCCGAGTTCCTGTTCGACGACGTTTGCCACGGCGTGATGGTGCCGAGCAACATCGCCCGCGGCAGCATCGTCAGGATCGATGCGGCCGACGCTCGCGCGATGCCCGGCGTGATCGAGGTGCTCACGTTCGAGAATGCGCCGCGCCTGCCGGACAAGGGACGCGGTGCCACCGAGCCGCCGGCGGGCCGCGAGAAGTCGCTGCTGCAGGACAACCTGGTGCGCTACCACGGCGAGCCGATCGCGCTGGTCGTGGCGGAAACGCTCGAGCAGGCGATGGATGCGGCGGCGCACGTGCGCGCCACGTACGCCGAGGAAAACGCCGTGCTGGCGTTCGACGAGGCGAAGGAGCAGCGCTACAAGCCCGGGAAGACCGGCAGCGGCAAACCCGATCGCGAATGGGGTGGCGCCGCGCAGTCCCAGGCCGAGGCACGCATCGAACGCACGTACACGACGCCGATGGAGCACCACAATCCCATCGAGATGCACGCCACCATCGCGCAATGGGAAGGCGACCGCGTCACCGTGTACGACGCCACGCAGTACATCTCCGGCGTCCGCGAGGTGGTCGCGAAGACCTTCGGCATTCCGGAGGAGAGCGTGCGCGCCGTGTGTCCCTTCGTGGGCGGTGGCTTCGGCAGCAAGGGCTCGGTGTGGTCCCACACGGTGCTCGCGGCGATGGCGGCGCGAGTCGTGCGGCGCCCCGTGAAAGTGGTCGTTACGCGCGCGCAGATGTTCGTGAACGTGGGCGGCCGGCCGTGCACCGAGCAGCGCCTGGTGCTCGAGGCGCAACGCGATGGCGCACTGCTCGCGGTCGAGCACCACGCGCTCTCGCACACGTGCCGGTTCGAGGACTATACGGAGGCGTGCACGCAGCCCACGCGTTCGCTGTACGCGGCGGCGCGCGGGCACACGACGCAGCGCCTGGTCCGCCTCGACGTGAGCCTGCCCACCTTCCAGCGCGCGCCGGGCGAGAGCACGGGCACCTTCGCGATCGAATGCGCGATGGACGAGCTCGCGTACGAGCTGGGCATCGATCCGCTCGAGCTGCGGCTGCGCAACCACGCCGACCGCGAGCCCTACAGCGGCCGCCCATGGTCGAGCAAGAAGCTGCGCGAATGCTACGAGATGGCGGCCGGGCGCTTCGGCTGGGAGCTGCGCCGCGCGCAGCCGCGTTCGCATCGCGAGGGCCACTGGCTCGTGGGCTGGGGCATGGCTACGGCCACCTATCCCGCCCATCTCGAGGAGGCGCACGCGAGCGCGGCACTTATGCCCGATGGAACCGTGGTCGTCCGCTCCGGCACGCACGATCTCGGCACCGGCACCTACACCGTGATGACGCAGGTCGCGGCCGATACGCTCGATCTTCCCATCGAGCGCGTGCGCTTCGAGCTCGGCGACAGCGACCTGCCGCAGGCGCCCGTGTCGGGCGGATCGATGACGGTGGCGAGCGTGGGGCCCGCGGTGCGCGCCGCCTGCGAGGCGCTGCGCGCGAAGCTGCTCGAGCTGGCCGGCGGGGACGCCTCGCGCATGTACGCGCCGCCTGCCGCCAGGGTCGAGGTGCATGCCAGGGCGAGCCCGGCCGCGGAGGACGAGACGAAGCAGCCGGTCGCCACGCGTTCCTTCGGCGCGATCTTCGTCGAGGTGCGCGTCGACGCGGACCTCGGCATCGTGCGCGTGCCGCGCGTGGCCGCCGCATACAGCGTCGGGCGCGTGATGAACCTCAAGACCGCGACCAGCCAGCTGAAGGGCGGCATCGTGATGGGCATCGGCATGGCGCTGCTCGAGGAAAGCCTGCTCGATACGCGCAGCGGCCGCATCGTGAACGCGAACCTCGCCGACTACCACGTGCCCGTGAACGCCGACATCAACGACATCGACGTCGCGTTCGTCGAGGAGAACGACACCCGCTTCAACTCGCTCGGGGCGCGCGGCATCGGCGAGATCGGCATCACCGGAGTCGCCGCCGCGATCGCGAACGCCGTGTACCACGCCACCGGCAAGCGCATTCGCGAGCTGCCCATCACGCTGGACAAGCTGCTGCCGCTGAACGAGAATTGACCATCCGCACGGCAGAGGGTGCGCCATAGAAGTGCTCGCCAGGACGCCCCTCAACGAAACCCACCGCGCCGCCGGCGCACGCATGGTCGACTTCGGCGGCTGGGACATGCCCGTTCACTACGGCTCGCAGATCGAGGAGCACCATGCGGTGCGCCGCGAAGCGGGACTTTTCGACGTCTCGCACATGCGCGTGGTCGATATCGAAGGCGAGGGCGCGCGCGAGTTCCTGCGCCGTGCGGTCGCCAACGACGTGGCGAAGCTCAAGGCGCCGGGGCGGGCGCTCTATTCGTGCATGCTGAACGAGGAGGGAGGCGTGATCGACGACCTCCTCGTCTATTATTTTCGCGACTACCACTATCGCGTGGTGGTGAACGCGGGCACC
Source organism: Usitatibacter sp. (assembly GCA_035553995.1). Taxonomy (GTDB): domain Bacteria; phylum Pseudomonadota; class Gammaproteobacteria; order Burkholderiales; family Usitatibacteraceae; genus Usitatibacter. The sequence goes on from DATMJE010000215.1 coordinate 21,396, forward strand.
GCGGCCAAGGACATCGCGTGGATGGGAATCCTCCGCAACCGGCTTGCCGCGCCGGTGCACATCACGCCGCGCGAGGATCTGTCCATCATCGCCATCCAGGGTCCGCGTGCCCGCGAGATGTTCGCGACGGTCTACCCCGCGAGGAAGGCCGCGATGGAGCAGCTGGCACCCTTCAACGCGGTGCTCGACGGCGACTGGATGGTCGCGCGCACGGGGTACACCGGCGAGGATGGGCTGGAGCTGGTCGTCCCGGCGAAGGAAGCGCCGTTCGTGTGGAAGGCGCTCACCATCGCCGGCGCACGCCCCTGCGGGCTGGGCGCGCGCGACACGTTGCGGCTCGAGGCCGGCATGAACCTCTACGGGCAGGACATGGACGAGTCGGTCTCGCCGCTCGATGCCGGGCTCGCCTGGACCGTGGACCTCTCCGCCGACCGTGACTTCATCGGCCGGGCCGCGTTGGCGCAGCGACCGCGCCGCGCGGAGTTCCTCGGCCTCGTCCTCGAGGAGCCGGGTGGCGTGCTGCGCGCGCACCAGAAGGTGCAGGCTCCGCTCGGCGAGGGCGAGACCACCAGCGGCACCTTCTCGCCCACGCTCGGCAAGTCCATCGCCCTGGCGCGCCTGCCCCTCGGCACGCTGCCCGGCGACAGCGTGAAGGTGCTCGTTCGCGACAAGCCGCTCGCCGCGCGCGTGGTGAAGCCCCCCTTCGTGCGCCACGGCAAGGTACTTTGATCCCGTATCCCAAGGAAAACCCATGAAACTCCCCCAGGACCTGCGCTACACCGCTTCCCACGAGTGGGCGCGCCGCGAGAGCGACGGCACGCTCGCCGTGGGCATCACCGACCATGCGCAGGAGCAGCTCGGCGACATCGTGTTCGTCGAGGCGCCGCAGGCCGGGCGCAAGGTCGCGGCGGGCGAGGCGGTCGGCGTGGTCGAGTCCGTCAAGGCCGCGTCGGACATCTACGCGCCGGTCGCGGGCGAAGTGGTCGCGACCAATGCGGAGCTCGGCAGCGCACCCGAGAAGGTGAACGAGGACGCGTTCGCGGCCTGGATGTACCGCATCAGGCCGAGCGATCCCGCCGCGTGGGAGAAGCTCCTCGACGCTGCCGCCTACGAGAAAGCCGCCGCCGATTCCCAGGAGCACTAGATGCCCGATACGCCCATCGGCGATTCGTCGTCGATCGATGCACTCGAGGACGCGGGCGCGTTCGAGCGGCGCCACATCGGGCCTTCCGCCGCCGACCAGGCGGCGATGCTGCAACTGCTGGGCTATGCCACGCGCGAGGAGCTCATCGATGCGGTGATCCCGCGCGGCATCCGCCGGCGCGAGGCGATGGGCATCGGCGCGCCGCGAGCCGAGGGGCTGGCGCTCGACGCGATGCGCGCCATCGCGCAGAAGAATCGCCTGTTCCGCTCGTTCATCGGGCAGGGCTACTACGGCACGTACACGCCGGGCGTGATCCTGCGCAACGTGCTGCAGAACCCCGCCTGGTACACCGCGTACACGCCGTACCAGCCCGAGATCTCGCAGGGCCGCCTCGAGGCGCTGCTCAACTTCCAGACGATGGTGGCGGATCTCACCGCGCTCGACATCGCCAACGCATCGATGCTCGACGAGGCCACGGCCGCGGCCGAGGCGATGACGCTGTGCCTGCGTTCAACCCGGCTCGCGACGCGTGTCTTCGCGGTCGCCGACGACGTCCTGCCGCAGACGCTCGACGTCGTGCGCACGCGCGCCGAGCCGCTCGGCATCGAGGTGCGCGTCGTGCCGTTCGCAGCGCTCGCGGATGCGGAAGCGTTCGGCGTGCTGGTGCAGTATCCGGGCGTCGACGGGCACGTGCGCGATGCGCGCGCGCTGGCGAGCGCGGTGCACGCGCGCGGCGGGCTCGTCGTCGCGGCCGCGGACCTGCTCGCGCTCACGCTGCTGCAGCCGCCGGGCGAATGGGGCGCCGATGTCGCGGTCGGCACCACGCAGCGCTTCGGCGTTCCCGAGGGCTTCGGCGGCCCGCATGCGGGCTACATGGCCACACGCGATGCGCTCAAGCGCGGCATGCCCGGGCGGCTCGTGGGCGTCACCGTCGATGCACAGGGACGCCGCGCCTATCGCCTGGCCCTGCAGACGCGCGAGCAGCACATCCGCCGCGAGAAGGCGACGTCCAACATCTGCACCGCGCAGGTGCTGCTCGCCGTCATGGCTTCGATGTACGCGGTCTACCACGGTCCCGAGGGGCTGCGGCGCATCGCGCTGCGCGTGAACCGCCTCACCGCGGTGCTCGCGCGCGGGTTGGCGAAGCTGGGCTTCGCGGTGGCTCCGGAGGCTTTCTTCGACACCATCGTGGTGGATACGGACGGGCGGCGTGGCGAGATCGTGGCGCGCGCGCAAGCCGCGGCCGTGAACTTCCGCCTCGCCGGCGACGGGCGCCTCGGTATTGCCCTCGACGAGACCACCACGCGCGCCGACGTGGAGAACATCTGGCGCATCTTCTGCGGACGCGCTGCCGGCTTCGG
>DATMJE010000216.1:0-3312 GCA_035553995.1 Usitatibacter sp.
CCGTGCTTGAGTCCCCACTCGCCCGCGGTCGCGATGGCGCCGTAGACGCCGCGCGAGCCGCTCGAGGCGGCTGTCACGATGCACGCGTCGTCGGGATTGAAGGTGGCCGGGATCTGCACCATGAGGGTCACGTTCTGGCGCCCGCTGCCGTCGTCGGCGTACGCGATGTCCTCCTCGCCCGCGATCTTGCCCTCGCTTGTGGTGGCGTTGCCGTTCACGTCGACGTTGGGGCCGTAGAGCGTGCCGTAGCCACCTGCCGCCGCGATGTCCACCAGCGCGCGGTAATTGTTGTAGATCGCGACGCGCCGCAGCTCCGCGGCCGTGGGCGCGGCGGGATTGGCGACGGTGGGGGCGGCACCCGCGAGACCGGACTTGCCGAGCCCCGCCGTCAGCAGGTCGTCGGACGTGCCGTCGTAGTTGGTCGAAATGATGCTGCCCTTGACAAAGTCCGGGCGGATGTTGGGAACGGAATTGTTGTTGTTGCTGTTGTCGACGCCGCTGTCGCCGCAGGCGGCAAGGAGCAGCGCGGTGGCGGCAAAGGCCACGTGTTTGTGAACGGTCATTTTTTCTCCCTGGGGGTTGTCGTAGGGGCAAGGCACAGGGCGCAAGGCGCAAGGCGCAGGACCCAAGATCTGGCGTCGGCAATAGTGGTTAAGGTCGGAGCTCCACCCCTCTCTCTCTTGCGCCTTGCGCCTTGTGCCTTGCGCCTTATCTCACCACCGACTTGTCCTGCCCAAAAAGCACTCTTCGCTCCTCGTCGGTGTGCGGCCGCGGTCCCTGCGGATTCACTTCCTTGGCGCGAGCATACGCGCGCGTAGTGGCGGGCCGCGAGCGGATCGACGCGTGCCAGCGCTTGAGCTGCGGGAATTCGTCCATGGCCTGGCCCTGCCGCTCGGGGATGATCCACGGGTAGGCGGCCATGTCGGCGATGGTGTATTCGGCGCCGCAGAGGAAGGCACGGCCGGTGAGGCGCTTGTTGAGCACGCCGTAGAGGCGCGAGGTTTCCTTCACGTAGCGCTCGATCGCGTACGGCACCTTCTGCGGCGCGTAGTGCGCGAAGTGGTGGTTCTGTCCCGCCATCGGGCCCAGCCCCCCCATCTGCCACATGAGCCACTCGATCATCTCCACCTGGCCGCGCAGGTCCCTGGGGATGAACTGGCCGGTCTTGCCGCCGAGATAGAGCAGGATCGCGCCCGATTCGAACACGCTGATCGGCGCGCCGCCGTCGGCCGGCGCGTGGTCCACGATCGCGGGAATCTTGTTGTTCGGCGAGATCTTCAGGAACTCGGCCTCGAACTGGTCGCCGCGGCCGATGTTGATCGGCTTCAGGCGGTACTCGAGCCCGGCTTCCTCGAGGAACATCGTGATCTTGTGGCCGTTGGGGGTGGTCCAGTAGTAGAGGTCGATCATGTTCCCGTGCGCATGTTGGAGGCGCACCCGAAGGCGCGCCCCGCGTTAGACGTAGGACTTGTACTTGGCGAGATGGCGAACAGGCTTTGAAAGCGCATCGCGCCGGAACGGGTCGCCCAGCTCCTTCGTGACCATCATCTCGATCACGGTGGCGCGTCCGTCGGCCTGGCGGCGGACGGCATCCTGCAAGGCGGCACCGACATCACCCACCCGATCCACCGTCACGCCTTCGCAGCCGAAGGCCTTGGCCACGGCGGCCCACGACGGGTTCTCCAGCTCCACGCCCTGGAAGCGGCGCGAATAGAAGTCCACGTGGTTCTTCTTCTCGGCGCCCCACTGGCCATTGTTGAACACGATGACGGTCACGCCGATCTTTTCCCGGGCGCAGGTCAGCATCTCGTTCAGGCTGATGCCCCACGCGCCGTCGCCCACGTAGGCGATCGCGGGACGGTCCGGGCGCGCGACCTTGGCACCGCACGCCACGGGGAAGGCGTAGCCGCAGTTGCCGAAGCTCATCGCGGCGAGCATCGAGCGCGGCTCGTCGAAGCGCAGGTAGGAGTTCGAGACCGAGCAGATGTTGCCGATATCGGTGGAGACCATGGCGCCCTTCGGCATCGCGCGTTCCAGCGCGCGCAGCATCTCGCGCGGATGCATGCCGCCGTCGCTCTTCGCGATCTCCAGGGACCACGCATCGGTCTCATGCGTCCACTCCCCAAGTGTCTTTTCCCACGCGGACTTCTCGGACTCGATGCTGGCGCTGCGCTCCGCGCGGTTCTGCTTCGCGGCGAGCGGCTTGCCTTCCAGCCGCGCGACCAGCGCCGCGGCGGCCGCGCGCGCATCGCCGCAGATGCCCACCGAGATCGGCTTCACGAGTCCCAGCATCTTCGCGTCGGCATCGACCTGGATGATCTTCGCGTCCTTCGGCCAGTACTCCATGCCGTATTGCGGCAGGGTCCCGAAGGGGCCCAGGCGCGTGCCGAGTGCCAGCACGACATCCGCCTTCGCGATGAGCTTCATCGCCGCCTGCGAGCCCTGGTAGCCCAGCGGTCCCACCCACAGCGGATGCGATGCCGGGAACGAATCGTTGTGCAGGTAGCTGCTCGCGACCGGCGCGTGCAGCAGCTCGGCGAGCGCGATCGCTTCCTTCGTGCCCTCGCCCATGATCACGCCGCCCCCGGCGAGGATCACCGGGAAGCGCGCCGCCGCGAGCAGGTTCGCCGCCTCGTCCAGCGCCCGCTCGTCGCCTGCGCCGCGGCCGATGCGGATGGGCTGCGGGATCTCGCACTCGATGTCGCCGTAGAGGTAATCGCGCGGGATGTTGAGCTGCGTGGGCCCCATCTCGAGCAGCGCGCGGTCGAAGCAGCGTGCGGTGATTTCGGCCATGCGCTTCGGGTTGTTCACGTGGCCCTGGTACCTGGTGATCTTCGAGAAGATCGGCAACTGCTCGGTCTCCTGGAAGCCGCCCAGGCCCATCGTCATCGAGCCCGTCTCGGGCGTGATCGCGACCACCGGCGAATGCGCCCAGTACGCGGCGGCGAGACCGGTCACGAAGTTGGTCACCCCGGGTCCGTTCTGTGCGATGCATACGCCGTGCCGCCCGGACACGCGCGAGTAGCCATCCGCCATGTGGACCGCCCCCTGCTCGTGCGCCACGGGGATGAAGCGGATGCCGGCGGCGGGAAAGATGTCCAGCGCGTCCATGTAGGCGGAGCCCACGATGCCGAAGACGTCCGTCACGCCCTGCGCGACCATCGTCTCCACCAGCGCCTCCGACGGCGTCATCTTCACCTTCCCGCGCACGACTTCGCGATCGGCCTGCGTCATATCGTTCATGGCATCCTCCTCGAAGCGATCCGGGGTGAAACTATAATCTACCCCGCCGGATACCTTGTGGGACACATG
>DATMJE010000217.1:0-3656 GCA_035553995.1 Usitatibacter sp.
TTCGTGAAGGCAATCGCCTCCGTGCCCGAGACCGTCACCGCCACGTTCACGGTGTTGTTCGAGAGCACGCCCTTCGAGTCGACCGCGCGGTACGAGAACGAGAAGTTGCCCGTCGAGGTCGGCGTGTAGGTCACGATACCGTTCGTCGGAGTGGGCTTCGCGCCGAGCTGGGCCGGCCAGTTCACGATCTGTGCGTTCACGACGTCGGCCGCGCCATCCGGGTCGGTATCGTTCGCGATCACGTTCGCGTTGTTCACCTTGCCGACGACGGCACCGAACGAGTCGGCGACGGCGACGGGGATGTCGTTGACGGGCGTGATGTTGACCGTGATGAGGCCGGTGTTCGAAACCGCGCCGTTGACCGTGACCGTGTACTGCATGCTGTCCTGGCCGTTGGCGTTCGGGTTCGGCCTGTACGAGATCGTGCCGTTGGCATTCACGGTCGCCGTGCCGATGCGCGGGGCGCCCGTCAGCGTCACGATCGCGCCGGCCGGGACCGCGCCGCCGTTGAACGTGTCGTTGGCAAGGGGCGTCAGGATCTGCGGCGTGGCGCAGCTGGTAGCCGCCGTCGCGCTGCAGTCCTCGAACATCGTGAACGTGTCGTCGATCGCGTTGGCCGCGATCGAGCCGCCCGCGGTTCCCACGCCCGTCTGCACGAGCAGCTGGGTGGTATTGCCCTCGGACGAAACCAGCGTCACCCTGGAAGGCGGCGCCGCAAGGGGCGAGACCGTCAGCGTGCCGGCGGCCGTGAGCGTGCCGTAGCCGGGCGCCGTGATGATCGGCGGGAAGAGCGTGTCGCTCGACTTCGCGTTGATCGTGAGCGTGCCGGGCGTCGCCGGGTTGTACGTCGCTTGCCAGCCCGTGGAGGGCGCGAGCTCGTCCGTGACGGTCTTGAAGTAGAACGTCGGCACCACGGCACCCGCCTGGTTGCGCGAGGTCGGGTCTTCGACGCAAACGGCCGTCGGAAGAGTAGCCGGATGCGACTGGCCCCAGTACTTCGAGCCCGTGGCGACCATCTGCGTCGTGCCGGTCACGCCAACCGGCGCGCTGTAGGGCGGATCGATGGCGCCGGTGATCGCGTTCGGCACGCCGCTGCACGGCGCATCGAAGAATACGAGTTGCGGCGTGACGACGGCAGGCGCGGGCTTCGCGGGCAGGCGCGCTTCCGCGGTCGGCGTCGCCGTCGCGAACACGTCCAGCTTCTTGCCGGTGGTGCTCGCCACGGTCTCCGCATAGCTCGCGCGGTCGACGGTGACCTTGCCCACCAGCGGGCCGGTCATCAGGCGGCCGGTGACCGTGAAGTCGGTCGTGGTGAGCGACCAGCCGTTCGGGCCTTCGACGCGGAAGATGTTGTGGTTGTACGTGCGGCCGTCGTTGCCGACGAAGGGGGGCAGGGGGCTTCCCGTGACGGGGCCGATACGGCCCGGGTCGGCAAGATACTTCTTGCCGTTGTTCGGATAGACCTTGGCGCCGCCGGCGGCGACGAGCGCGTCGTACACCGGATCCTGGCCGGGCAGGAGGTCGGGGATCGGCGGCACTTCGGCGCCACCGGGAGTGGGCGAGGGCAGCAGGAACGGGCCGATGTCGGTGCCGAGCGTGCAGGTGAACGTGCCCACGCAGGCGAGGCCGGCGTCAGCGGTCGTGAAGATGCGGTCGCCGGCGGCCACGCCGGTGATCGTCTGCTTGCCGAACGGCGTGTAGACCGTGTAGTCGCCCGTGAACGGCAGGTTGCTGATGAAGATCCGGATGCGGCCGAAGGTCATCTGCTCGCCGGGAACCGGGTTGTTGTTCGCGAAGGCACCTTCGACCGCCATGATGAGGCGCGCGCGCGTGCCGGTCGTCACGTCATCCACGACCGTGTTGGTGTCCCAGTAGAAATGCTCGGGGAAGAAGTTGGTCGGGAAGGTCTCCGGGAAGACGGGGCCCGGGGGAATCAGGGTGCACCAGCCGCCGGTGAGCTCGGCCTGGCTGGTGAGGTCGCAGAACTCCATCGTGACGCCGGTGGTGTCCTGGAACCATTGCGGGAAGCCGCCGACGCTGGGCGTGGCGATGATGGGGCCCATGCGCGAAAGGACCGCGTGCGAGGGCATGGCCATCGGCGCGAGGGCAAGGGCTGCGAGTGCGCTGGCGAGCGTTTTTCTCTTGAGGAATTTCATGTCTACTGCTCCTTGTTGGAAGTGGAACGCGCTGTTATGTACGGCTTGCGCGTGTGCGCTGGGACTGCGGGTGCTGCTGATGCGGGACTGCGGTCGTGCGGGTGCTGCGGTCGCTGGAAATCGGCGAAACAATCCCCTGCCCGCTTCCATGAGGAAGCCGGCCGTCTCGTCGACCTGTTTTGAAGGGGCGAACCGGGGCTGCGTGCGTGCCCGGCTACGCCGGGGTCAGGGCCGCCCGGAAGGGGCGCCCATCAAGGACGCTTCGTCGAGCAGCTCACGACAAACGTGCCGGGTTTGCCCGGCACTTGCACCGCGGTGCACTTGGCGGCCTTGGCGTGGGCGGCGTTGACCAGCGCGAACTGCGCGCCGATGAATAGCGCGAGCGCCATTGCGGCGAGCACACCGCGTGACGTTGTCCTGCTCATGTTTTTCTCTCCTGGATCGGGTCCCACGAAATGTGGGCGGGCGTGCACCCATCTGCACGAGCCGTGCCAAGCCGGCTTGCATGGGAATTACCGTTGCAGATCAACCCTCAACCTGCTTGTAAGCCCCACGACAGGTTCATTTGGGCTCATTCCCCCGCAGTGCACAATTGGCGCTGGGTGATTTCGCCCTGCGACCCTGCGGCGCCCTGTCGCAGGTGCTTGATATTTTGTACAAAATCAAAATGCCCGGCACCAAAAGTGAAAAAACGGGCGGTTTTGGCGTGTTTTCGGGCTGCGGGGCCCGTCCGACGCAATATCGAATGCGGGCGCCCTTGCGGTCGCCCCCGGCGCGGGAATGACCTCGAAAAAACAAAAAAGCCCGGGCCTTGCGGCCCGGGCGATCGTCGACGCAGCGTGGACTGCGTCGTCGTGGAGCTTCGTGGTTACTTGAGCTGGATCGGGCTCGTAGCGGAGCCGCCCAGGACCGGATTGCTCGAGAAGGTCCTCACCTGCGTCGGACGCGTTGCCCAGGCCGTCGAGGAGGTCGGATCCTGCGGACCGCCCGGCGTGAAGGTAAAGTCCAGCAGGTACGCGCCCGTGCCGTCCACCACCGCCGTGCCGATGAGGCACTTCGGATTGGCCAACGTGCCGTTGCAGCTTCCGCCACCCTGCGCTGCCGACAGCGTACCGTTGGCGTACACCATGGAGAGCGTCTCGCCCTGGCGCACGCTGTCCGTGCCGTCGAGGACCCAGCGCGACTGGCCTGCATTGCCCACCCTCGCCCTGAACAGCGTGTTACCCGGAACGATCGCCTCCACGTTCGCCACCGTGACGGTGAGCGTCGCCGTGTTGGCGGAGAGCGCCCCTGCGGCATCGACCGCGCGATACGTCGCCGTGAACGTGCCCGTGGCGGTGGGCGTGTAGCTCACCACACCGGCGACCGGCGTCGGAACGGCACCCAGCTGCGGCGGCCACGTCACGATCTGCGCGTTCACCACGTCCGTGAGGCTGTCCACGTCGGTGTCGTTCGCGATCAGGTTGGCGCGGTTCACCCTTCCGGTCACCGCGTCGTACG
>DATMJE010000218.1:0-14505 GCA_035553995.1 Usitatibacter sp.
AATCCCTGCATTGATGGCTGCCGGCGGCCTGGCCCTGGTCTGGATCGCGTGGAAGCTGCTTAGCCAGGATGGAGCCGGGCACGAGATCCGGCCGGCGGCGACGTTCTGGAGCGCCATGCAGACCATCGTCATCGCCGATGCCGCCATGGGGTTGGACAATGTGCTCGCGGTCGCAGGCGCCGCTCACGGGTCCTTCGCCCTGGTGGTGCTCGGATTGCTCATCAGCATTCCAATCGTCGTCGGCGGCTCGGCCTTGTTGATGCGGCTCCTCGAACGCTTTCGGTGGATCATCCACGTTGCCGTGGCGATCATCGCGTGGACGGCCGCAAGCATGATCGCGAAGGAGCCCTTGCTGGAGCCGTTCTTGCGTGGCAATGCCGCGGCCACGATCGCGCTCTACGCAGCGATCGTGGGCGGTCTGCCGGTCATGGGCATGGTGCGCGCGAGGCGGCTCGCTCGTCGGCGCGGTGCGTATACTGCGCCATGTACCACGGCGAGCGGTTCAACGGCTACACGCACCTCGTAGGTGCCATCCTGGCCGCGGCCGGCGCGGCGACGCTTATCACGCTTGCCGCCACCACGGGCGATGCGATGCGCATCGTGAGCTTCAGCGTCTACGGCACGGCGCTCTTCCTGCTCTATCTCGTCTCGACGATGTATCACAGCCTGCGCGGCCGCGCGAAGGATGTCTTCCGCAAGCTCGACCACGTCGCGATCTACATCATGATCGCGGGCACCTACACGCCGTTCGCCCTCGTGACGCTGCATGGCGCGTGGGGATGGTCGATGTTCGGCGCCATCTGGGGGCTCGCGGCCGTGGGGATCGTGCAGGAGCTTTGCCTCGCCCGCGGTGCGCGCGTGCTTTCGCTTGTGATCTATGTGCTCATGGGCTGGCTGGCGGTCGTTGCACTCGTGCCGCTCTTTCGCGCACTGTCCTGGCCCGGGATGTCCTGGGTGGTCGGTGGCGGGCTGCTCTACACCTGCGGCATCGTCTTCTACATGTACGACGAGCGCTTCAGGCACTGGCATGGCATCTGGCACCTGTTCGTGATGGCGGGCAGCGCCGTGCATTTCACCGCGATGGTGCTGTTCGTCGCGTGAGGTTCGGGACGCGGACCTGCTTAAAGCCCATGATCGTGCGTCACGACAACATGACTTTACGCCCGGGAATTTGAACGCATGAGCGAGTTCGTAGAAATTCCGCTTGCGTCTTATGACGCCGACGCGTTCCGCGGCTTCGTTGGAGCGAACGCATTCGATCTGGGCGACGCGCGGGCTTGCATGTGGTTATCGCAGCTGGCTTATGAGACGCGTCTGCCGGACAAGATCGATGCCGTCGGGGCGCTTTGGGAGCTCGAGCGTATCGTGCCCATAGGGGCGCGCAAAGCCGGTCTCGCCAGCTTCGATACGCACGGGGTCACGGCTAAACGAGGCACGTCGCATTTCATCGCGTTTGCCGGTACGGATCCCGCCGTGTGGCAGAACCTTGCAACGGATTTAGACGTCGGACTGACGGCGAACAACGTTCACCACGGATTCGAAGCCGCGTTGGCGGGTGTACGAGGTGAGGTCGACGCGGCGATACAGGCTTGCAAGCAGGCGCATGGCAGCCTCTTCGTTACCGGCCACAGCCTTGGAGCTGCGCTCGCCGTGCTGGCAAGCGAAGTCGCGTTCAGGGCCGATTGTCCGCCTCGCGCGACCTATGTCTTCGGGTGTCCACGCGTCGGAGGCACGACGTTTGCGCAGGGATATGACAATGACCTCGGTTCGTCGACGTACCGGCTCGTTCACGGGGCGGACATCGTGGCTTCCATTCCGAGCTCCGCGGCCGGTTATCGCCATGTCGGGCGCCCGTTGAGTTGCGCGTCCAACCAAAGGTTCTCGGCAGGGGCTTTGATGCCCGTCGGCATCGACGTACCGCAACTCCTGGCTAACGTGCTTCGGGACGCGACGGGCAGGATCGGGCAAGTCCTCCACGGCCAGTTGCTCTCACTCCCGGGCGAAGGCTCGTTCGGCCCTCTCTTTGCCCTTCTGCCTTCGCAGCTACGCGATCACTTGCCGGACCGGTATCGAGCAGCACTTGCAGGTTGACCTGCACGTCCCATCTTCAGGTACGCGGGTTTATGCTGTCACGACGCACCAGTGGAGGAGCACACGGGAGCCATGTGGCAGAAACTCATGACCGGGTTGCGCGCGAAGGACCAGTCTCTCGCGACCGGATTGCTGCTCGCGCTCCTGGTTTGGACACTCACCCGGATCGCGAACGGAATCGCTGGGGCGGCCACGATCGAGTACGACATCGAATACACCCCGACCGTCTTGCGTGATGGCCGAGAGGGAGTCATTGTTTCTGCAACGCTCGTCAATCTCTCGCGCGAGGCGTCGATTCGCAACCTTGCGGTGGTGATCAGCGATCCGAGCGTCGAATTCATTCCCAACGAACGGCAATGTGCCTACCCAGCACCGACGTGGGTCGAGGGCGCAACGTGCGATGCCTACCCGAACGGGCTGAGCTTCGTTGCGCCGTGGCTCGTGCCGGGCAATGAAGTACGCATGGCGATCAAGTATGTGGGCAACTACCAAGCCACCAAACGGCCCGCCGTGCGCATTCGGCCGAGTGACACGGATACGAAGATTCGCCTTGTCAAACCGGGGTTCGAAACGTGGATCACGCGTAATGAGACCTACATTCTTCTTGTCCTTGCCGCTCTCACCTTGCTGTTTCTCGGGTTGAGCATTGTTGCAGGCATTGCGAAGGGCCCTGTGCCGGCATCCTGAGGAGGGCGGCATGAACCGGACAACCGTTCTTGCGATCTTCGTCATTTCGCTATGCCTGCCCGGGTGCGAGCGATCGACTGGCTCTTCGCGCACTGCGACGGCGCCGTCAAGGGAGGCCGCTTCGGGAGCTGCCCCAACCCAGGCTCCAATGCCTGCAGCTCCTTCTGCTCCAACCTCGCCGCCGGCGACTCCAACTTCTTCTACTTCGGCTGCGATACCGCCGAACAGTGCGACTCAGCCACCTTCGAGAAAACCAGCGGTGTTGCCCCCGGCAAAGACAATGGTAAAGAAGGTGGTCGTTCAACAGGAGGAGAACCAGAAGGGGATCGTCGCCCGCATCAACAAGATCACTGCGGAGGACAAGCGTCTCTATTTCGGGTTGACGGATGATCAAGGCACGGCAAGCCCGAATCAGCCTTGCGATTCGTCGGACCGGTTCGAGGTGGAGCCGACGCTCCCTGCGTTCCTCAAGGTAGCCCCGAAGCCTTGCGGCGAGGTGTTGACCTTCATCGTGGCGAGCGCGCACACGACCTATGCGATGGCGCTGCTGGGCGACGAAGCGATGAAGGCGGGCGATTTCGCGAAGGCGCAGCTCTATTACGCCAATGCAGCGGAGCGCCTCAGCGCGACCAGCATCTCCGAATCTCTCCTGCTTAGCAATCAGGCCAAGATTGCTGCAGGTAAATCGCTCGGCAGCGCGACGCCAACTATCAACGTAAATGGCGAAGAGGTTTTCACGGATGAAACGCTCGCGAAGCTCAGTGCGTTCCAAGCGTCCAGGAGCCTCGCGGTGAGCGGCAAACTCGATGCCGCCACGGCTCAGGCGCTGGGTGGCCTCGACAAGAGAGACGTCTTAACGCGCGCCACGGCCGTCCCCCCCCGGCGGCTGGAGGTGTACAGGATCGATCCCGCGGTCATCCGCGGTTCTCGAGCGCAGATGCTCGACGAGCCGCGGAAGTCTTCCGGCGGAGCTCGCTACGACCTGAAGGCGATGATCGATGAGAAGAAAGGGCACGAAGCGAAGGCTACCGGGTTGCCAAGACAGTGAGACCTCGTCCGACTCGCCACCGCGCTTCCTTCAAGATCGTTCTTCTGGCGCCATCGCAAGACCGGAGCGCGGTCGGGCTCCATGCTCGAAGTATTCAGGATCAAAGCATGGAGCCAGGCGATTCAGGTCCGCGTCTGCAACACCACGGGCGGTAAAGACACGTCGCCACCGCTCATGGACGGTCTGCTTCACCTCATCGATGATTTGGCGCGCAGCGGTACCGTCGAGCTCGAACTGGCTTACGCTACTCATCAGGTTTTCCCGCGTAGAAAGCCCACCGTGAGCTCCAATGTTCATCGCCTGGCGCTTCTCGCGAGTAGTTTGGCGACACGGGATCAAGTCGAATGCTGGTGCCAGGCGAAAGTGGCTTCCAGCCGCCACGAGTGCATGATTGCGCTCATGGTCATCCGTGATCGAGACAAGGCAGTTGAAGGCCATGCGCCTGAACAACTGTCGCCGGTCGTGCGCCACCTCGATGCCCCATCGAGCCAACTCTCTTGCCAGGCGCATATAGCTGCCTGTGTAGTTCGTCCGAGCGTAGGCTTCGTCAGCACGGAAGACCGCCGCAGCGCTGGCCGTGCGATGTTTCATGATTCGACCGCTTACGATTTCGCGGTCGAATCGTCGAACCATCAGTAATTCCCTGCCGGCAATCGACTCGACACGATGCTCCGGCACGGCTATGCCACACTCGCGAGCCAGATCCAGCGTTGCCGCTTCGACTCTTACTACATTGATGTCGTCGTCGTGGCGATTGAGCTTTGCAATCCAGAGGCAGCCATCATGTTCCAGCGTCAGTTTCGGTCGAGCACCGCCGGCATGGGTTCCGCCACCGAACGCAAGTGCTGCGCGTCGTTCCGGCTCCGAAATCGGGACATCGCGGTCGATCTTGTCCAGCGACTCCAGGACTTGACCCGGTAATTCGTTTAGCTTCCCTACCGCCTGATCTGGCGTGGGTTCATCTGGCGCCGATCCGAATGAAAGCGCTCCAAAGCGATCGCCGGACGGAAGGTTCAGGAAGTCGAAAAGACTGTTGAACACGTCCCCGTACAGTCGTTGTGCGACATGCCTTCCCCAATCATCGGGAAGCGCATCTCGCAGAACTCCGAAGAAACCTTCCGTCAGGGTGGTGGAAAATTCCTGTTCACGCAGCGGAAGGGCGACTACATCGAGCGGAAGCGCGTCTTTGTTGGAGAGATACGATTTGCCATATGTAAAGGTCCCCACTGGCCCAGCCTGCGTTTCGTCGATCCTGAAGCGGCCTGCGACAGTGCAAACGGTCTGCCCGGGCAATTGGACAAAAACGAAGCATTCGCGCATCGATCAAGCTAGAAATCGTTATCGAGGCGCTTCTTGAGGCGAACTCGCCGCTCGGTAGCGGAGTAGACGAGTGCCTGTGCATCCCGATCCAACGTTGGGTCTGCGACCAGGTCCAAAGCGTCCAGCAGACCGAGAGCCGACAACGCTGCGATGTACGCCTCTATTTCAACTTTTCCTGAACCCTTTTCGATCTCGATCACAGTGGCACGAGACCGTCCGATCTTTTGGGCGAGATCCTGCTGTCGCAGCCGCCGATTGGTTCGAGCGAGGCGCAAACGACTCCCTAGCCGCTCGAGGGCCATTCTGGCGGGGTCTGGATAGAAAGCCGGGGCAGGGGTGCTCATGTCGCCTACGGTAGTCGCAAACCGGTTTAATGTCAACCATAGGCGACATCGGTTACGCCGGAGCGACCGCGTCCCACTCAAACGTCCGCCGACCGCGTTCCACCGCTGCGCTACGTGCCAGCGGTGCCGTTTCGCCGCGAATCGAATGCCACCGGATCCTGCGGGTTCAGCTCCTGCCTTGAAAAGCGGCGGCCATTGCGCCCGCTTTCCTTCGCGCGGTACATCGCGGCATCGGCTACGTGGAGCAATGCCTTCGCATCCGCGCCGTCGAGCGGATAGATGGCGATGCCCACGCTTGCGGTGACGAGGAGGTCCTTTCCGGCGACCTCGTGCGGCACCGCCATCGAAGCAACGATCTTGTCCGCCGTGGCGCCCGCGTCGTCGGGGCGTGCGATGTCCGAGAGCAGCACCACGAATTCGTCGCCTCCCTTGCGGCTCACCGTGTCGGAGCGGCGCACGCAACCCTTCAGCCGCCGCGCGACCGCTTGCAGCACCTTGTCACCGGCGGCGTGCCCGAGGGAATCGTTGACATTCTTGAAGCGGTCCAGGTCCACGAAGAGCACCGCGAGCTGCCTGCCGTAGCGATGCGCGAGTGTGATGGCCTGGGTGATGCGGTCGTCGATCAGGACGGCATTCGGCAGGTCGGTGAGGAAGTCGTAGCGCGCCAGGTGGGACATCTCGAGCGCGATCGCACGAGCCTTTCCGACGTCGCGAAAGACCATCACCGCGCCGATGACGCTCCCGTCCCGGCCGTGAATGGGAGCCGCGGAATCCTCGATGGCGACTTCGCCCCCGTCACGCCGCACCAGCACGCTGTTCGCCGCGAGGTCGACGGGCTCGTCCTTCTCGAGGGCGATCCCCAGCGGACTGCGCGAGACCGGGAGCCCCGTGGCAGCGTCCACGATGCGGAGCACCTCGCCGAGCGCTCGCCCGTGCGCCTCTTCGGACGACCAGCCGGTCGCTCTTTCGGCGGCCGGATTGAGGTAAGCCACGTTGCCTGCGGTGTCGGTCGTGAGGACCGCATCGCCGATGGAATCGAGGGTGACCTGTGCGCGCTCCCGCTCCACGAACAGGATGTCCTCGGCCGCCTTGCGATCGATCGCATTGCGCAGCGCACGGGGCAGCGAATAGCCGTCGAGGTGATTCCTCAGCAGGTAATCCTGGGCGCCGCGCTGGATTGCCTGCCGCGCGAGGTCCTCGTCGCCGACACCGCTCAATACCAGGATCGGAACCCGGGGGGCGGCTTCACGCAGGGCGTCCAGCGTGCCGATGCCGTCGATGTCGGGCATCAACAGGTCGAGCAGCACCACCGTCGTTTCGCCGAGGCCGAGCGACCCGAGGTCTTGCGGAAGCCGGGTCATCCATTGGAGGTGGAACGCAACTCCGTGCTCGCCCGCGAGCACGTTGCACACCGTGTGCGCATCGTCGGGGTCGGCGGTGACGAGCAGCACGTTGATGTCAGCGCCGGGCATGCCGATCCGCTTCGAGGCGGGCGGCAAGGCCGCAGTTACGCGGTTCGCGGCCTCATGCGGGCGGTGGCTGCCGGCCGAATGGCTTGCGTTCGGCATCGCGAGGTCCTGATGAGTCCCGGAGCCCTACGTTGCGCCCATTGCGCAGGCGCTTCTGTGCGGTGGGGAACATACGCGCGCAGGCGCCTTCCTGCGCGTCGCTATTGGCGACCGTGGTCGCGTTCTTCCTTGTTGCCCTCGTTGTCCCGGCCGCGGCCTTCAGGCCTGTTGTCGTGCCCCCGGCCTTGCTGTGTGGGCCTGTCCTGCTGGCGTGACTCGCCGCGTTGGCCGCCCGGAGCGCCGTGCTGTTGACCCTGTCGCTGGAAATGCTGCTGCGTTACGGTCTCACGCGGCTGGTAGCGGTAATTCTGGTCGCGAATCGTCACCTGCTGCTCGGCCGCGCGAGGATAGCGATTCCCCGAATAATGCTGCTGGTAGCTCGGCAACGGCGCCGCGGAGGGGACGGAGCGGCGGTCCCAATGGCTCCATCCCGGGTGGCCCCGTTCCCAGTCGCCGCCCCATTTCTCGCCCCAGTGGGGCGGGGTATCGATGCGCCAGCCGTAAAAATACGCCGGAGGCTGCCGGTAGTAGCGCACCGGAACGCGCAGGACGTACAGCGGCACATCGTAGGGGCCGACCATCTGCCACGGCCCGTTGTACCAGCTGCTCGCATACCAGTTGTCCGACTGGTACACCCAGTAAAGGCCGTCGTAGAAAAAGTAATTCGAGCTCGCCCGGGGGTCGTAGTAGACGGGATAACCGGGCACCTGGACGAGGCGTGGGTATGTCGGCACGTTGATGCCGATGTTGACGCCGGGAGATCCGATCTCCACCCTGATTTGCGCCTGGGCCGGAACGATCGTGCAAAACAGCATCGCCAATGAGGCGCGCAGGTAACGCATGGTGTGTCCTCGCATCCGATGAACGGCAGTGGCTGCCAGCGCCATTCGGAATGCGAGCTTGCGCGCGGCTGCGGCGCCGGTCGGTGCGGTAGCGTACCTAGCGCAAGCGGAGGCGGCGCGAATGAAAGCCGTATCGCGCTAGTGCCTAATGCTCGTGGCCGTGGCGGTGGTGGGCGTCGGGAAAGTGCTCGTGCGAATGCGTCATCGGCTCGTGATGGTGCATGTGCGTATGGCGCGTCCCGGGGGGCACCGGCGGGATGTGCTCATGGCGATGGTGCTCGTCGTGCTGGTGCTCGTGCTCATGATCCAGGGCGCCATGCGAGTGCCGGTGGACATGGTGCTCGGTGAGGTGCAGCCATACGCCCGAAGCCATCAATGCCGCTGCGGCGACGAGGGCCCAGGTCACGGGCTCGTGGAGGATGATCACCGCGAGCACCGCGCCGGCGAATGGCGCCGTGGAGAAATAGGCGCCGGTGCGGGCGGTGCCCAGATCGCGTAGCGCCCGGACGAAGAGCACGAGGCTCACGCCGTAGCTGGCGAATCCGAGGAGCGCCGCCCCGAGGATCGGTGCGAATGCGTCGATCGAAGCGCCGGTCGCCACGGCGAGCGCGACGTTCACGCTCCCGGCGGCAAGGCCCTTCAGCATCGCAATGGTGGTGGCGTCCGCGAGGGCGATTTTGCGCGTGAAGTTGTTGTCGAGCGCCCACGCGAGGCATGCGCCCACGATGGCCAGCGACGGCAGGCTGGTTTCGAAGCGCGCATCCGCGGGCCACGAGAGCACGATGGCGCCGCTCGCGATCAGGGCCATGCCGAGCGCGATGCGCCGATCGAAATTCTCGTGGAACACGAACCACGCGATGAGCGCAGTGAGGACGCCCTCGGCGTTCAGCAGCAGCGAAGCCGACGAGGCGCTCGCGTGCGCGAGGCCCCACATGAGCAGCACGGGACCGGCGCCGCCGCCGAATGCAATGGCCGCGGCGAGCCACGGAAGGTCCGCGCGCGCGAGCTTCGACCGCGGCGTGCGCCGCGACAGGCGCACGATCGCGAGCCCGGCGCCCGATCCGAGGTAGAGGACGCCCGCGAGTAGCCACGGGTCCAGGGGGCCGAGAAGCAGCTTGGCGACAGGCGTGGCTGCGCCGAACAGCAGCGCCGCCGTCAACGCGGCGGGTATTCCGGTGATCGATAACGGCCTCAAGCTCCCTCGCTGCCCGGGGACGCTACTTCGCGGGACCGTACGAGAAGTCGTCGAACGCCGTCACGCTGTCGGCCTTCGTCCAGACGCCCACGGCACCGGATCCCTTGAGCTGGCCGTCGTCGAGCTCGATGTAGGGCTTGCCGTCGAGAACGATACGGATGTGCGTGCCGTGGAATTCGGCGCGCAACGTGTGCCACTGGTTACCCGCCACCGGCGCATCGACGTACTTGATCGTCTTCCGCCGCCCGTTCTCCGTGTGGTACAGCGAGACGTTGTTCTCGAGCGCATTGGCACGCGCGACGTAGTAGTTGTCGCCGTCCTTCCAGCGCCACATCACGCCGCCGGCCTGGTCTTCGCGGCCCGAGAGCGGCTTCAACTTCACCTCGACGAAGCCGTCCTCGAGCTGCACGTCCTTGCGCACGCACCACGGAAAGGTCCCCGAGCCCGATTGCCTGAGCACGTTCGGCGGGCTGGGCGCGCTCGAGTCGGCCTCGACGGTCCAGCGCGGGCTGCCCTTGCCGGTCACGCCCGAGGTCCATCCAGGCGGTGCCTTGCCGGCGGCGTCCTTGTCGAAGCCGATCGTTTCGGCCCGGGCGGTCATGACGACCGCGGCGAGCGCCGCCGGAAGTATCCATCCATGCATCGGTCCCTCCAATGGGTCTTGGTGCCATTATGTTTCATGGTAAATCGCAATGTCGCGCGTCGGCGACCCTTGATGCGCGGCAACGGCCATGCCCGCCGAGGCTGCAGCATGGAACTTGATGCCGGGAGACGACGATGGCGCGCTTGCTGGTGGCGGTGGACGGTTCGGAGTGCTCGTTGCGGGCGCTTGCCCATGCGATCGACGTGGCGCGCCGGGGCGGCACGGAGATCGAGGCCCTGAACGTGCAGATTCCGATCATGTCCGGGCATGTCAGGGAATTCGTGTCCCAATCGATGATCGACCAATACCACCGGTCCGAAGGCGAACTGGCGCTCGCGCCGGCGGTGCGCCTGCTGAATGAATCGGGCGTGCCGTACAACGCCTCGATGGTCGTCGGTCACATCGCCGAGACGATCGTCGCGGAGGCCGCGAAGCGCCACTGCGATGCGATCGTCATGGGCACGCACGGCATGGGCGGCATGCGCAACATCTTCCTCGGATCGGTCGCCATGCGCGTCATTCACGCGGCCGACCGGCCGGTCACGTTGATCAAGTAGGCGGCTTCGTGCCGGCCTGGCATGCACTGTCGCCCGCCCAGGTCATCGACGCGCTCGAGAGCAACGAAGCGAACGGCCTGACCCGCCCGGAGGCCGCCAAACGCCTCGCATGCTGCGGTCCCAACGACATCACGGCCCGGAGCGGCAAGCCGCCATGGCTGCGGTTTGCGCTGCAGTTCAACCAGCCGCTGGTCTACATCCTGGTGATCGCCGGCGCCGTCACCGCATTCCTGGGCGCGTGGGTCGATTCGTCGGTGATTCTCGGCGTCGTGCTGATCAACGCGATCGTGGGCTTCCTGCAGGAGGCGAAGGCGGAAAAGGCCGTCGCCTCGCTGTCGCGCCTCGTGAAGACCGAGGCGACCGTCCGCCGCGAGGGGAAGAGGGAACGCTTCGATTCACGGCAAGTGGTCCCCGGCGACATCGTGTTGCTCCAGGCAGGCGATCGCGTGCCCGCCGACCTGAGGCTCGTGAAAACGAAGGGCCTGCAGGCGGACGAATCCGCATTGACCGGAGAATCGGTGCCGGCTGCGAAGAGCGCGGCGGCGGTGGCCGAGGACGCCGTGCTGGGCGATCGCGGCTGCATGGCCTACATGGGTACGCTGGTCACGGCCGGACACGCCGAGGGCGTCGTGTGCGAAACCGGCGACCGCACGGAGACCGGGCGCATCGCGACCCTCATCCGGCAGGTCGTCGAAATTTCGACGCCGCTGACCCGCAAGATCGCGCATTTCAGCCACTTGCTGCTCTGGGTGATCACGGCTTTGGCGGTGGTCACGATGGCTGTTGGCGTGGCGCGCGGCGAGCGTGTGTTCGACATGTTCATGGCGGCCGTCGCGTTGGCCGTGGGTGCGATTCCCGAGGGACTGCCCGCGGCCGTCACGATCGTGCTCGCCATCGGCGTCGCGCGGATGTCGCGCCGCAACGCCATCATCCGCAAGCTTCCCGCGGTGGAGACGCTCGGAAGCACCACGGTGATCTGCTCCGACAAGACCGGCACGCTCACGCAGAACGAGATGACCGTCCGCGAGATCTTCGCAGGAGGCGAGCTGTTCACGGTGACCGGGGATGGCTACGAACCGGTTGGCGAGCTTCGCATCGAGGGCGCGGTGGTCGATCTCGCGAAGCACGCGGCGCTTGCGGAGTGCCTCACCGCGGGCATTCGCTGCAACGACTCGATGCTGGCGCGCGAGCCCTCCGGCGCCGTGCGAATACAGGGCGACCCGACGGAGGCGGCGATGCTGGTCGTGGCGGAGAAGGCCGGACTTTCCCGCAGCGAGCACGACGAAACCGCCGTCCGGCTGGATGCGATTGCCTTCGAGTCCGAGCACATGTTCCACGCGACGCTGCATCGCGGCGCCGCGCACAAGGTGATCTACAAGGTCGGTGCGCTCGAGCGGCTTCTCGAGCGCTGCGGCGATACGCTCGCGCCGGATGGATCGCTTGCGGTGCTCGATCGCAAGCGCGTTCGCGAGGTCGCCCATTCCATGGCAGCGAGAGGGCTTCGCGTGCTCGCCCTCGCGCGCCGTTACGTGCCGCCGGATCACGCGGTGCTCGAGCACCGCCACGTCGCCGAGGGGCTCACGTTCCTGGGGCTGCAGGCGATGCAGGATCCGCCCCGCCCGGAGGCCGTGCAAGCGGTGCGCCTTTGCATCGGCGCGGGCATCGCCGTGAAGATGATCACCGGCGACCACCTGGCGACCGCGACGGCGGTGGCGCGCGCGATCGGCATCGCTCGCGAAGACGGCAAATCCGCCGCGGGCTCGCTCACCGGTGCGGAGCTGGGCGCGATTGCCGATGCCGACCTGCCCCGCGCGGCGGAAGCCACGGCCGTCTTCGCACGGGTCGCGCCGGAACAGAAGCTGCGCCTGGTACGTGCGCTGCAATCGAGCGGCCATATCGTCGCGATGACCGGAGATGGCGTGAACGATGCGCCCGCATTGAGGCAGGCCGACATCGGGATCGCGATGGGCGTGGCGGGAACCGACGTCGCGAAGGCCGCGGCGGACATGGTGCTGGCCGACGACAACTTCGCGACGATCGAGGCCGCGGTGGAGGAGGGCCGGAGCGTCTTCGAGAACCTCACGAAGTTCATCGTGTGGACGCTCCCCACGAACCTTGGGGAGTCGCTGGTGCTGATGGCGGCGATCCTGCTCGGGGTGACGCTGCCCATGGTCCCCGTGCAGCTCCTGTGGATCAACATGGCGACAGCCCTCCTTCTCGGGCTCACGCTGGTCTTCGAGCCGCGGGAGCGGGGACTCATGCAGCGGCGCCCGCGCGATCCGCGACAGCCGCTGCTCACGCGCGAGCTGGTCGTGCGCACGGCGCTCGTCTCGGTGCTGATGCTCGCCGGCTCGTTCTGGCTTTTCTCCTGGGAGACGCAGGTCGAAGGCGAGACCGTGCAAGCCGCGCGCACGGCCGTGGTGAACGTGATCGTGTTCGTCGATATCGCGTACCTCTTCAATTGCCGCTCGCTCGCGGGCTCGTTGTTGCAGGTGGGGCTGCTCTCCAACATCTGGGCCATCGCCGGCGCTGCCGCCATGATCGCGGCGCAGGTTGCATTCACGTATGCGCCGGTGATGAATCGGCTCTTCCATAGCGCCGCGCTCTCGGGCGACAGCTGGGCGCGGATCCTCATGGTGGCCGGCGTCGCGCTTTTCGCCGTCGAAGCCGAGAAATGGATCCGGCGCCGGCGATGAAGGCACCGATCGCGTGCAAAATGACGTCCCCGAAGCTGCGCCTCCCGGCAACCTCGAATTGGTCCACGCCATCTTCTTCGACTTCGACGGCGTCCTCACACCCGATCGCACGGGCACGCTCACGACCTGCCGCTACCTCGCGCAGGCCACGGGCATCGCGCTCGAGGACCTCCTGGACGCGTTCGAGCCGCATCGCGCCGCGCTCGCGCGTGGACGCACCACGCGGGACGCCACGTGGCCGCTCGTGTGCGAGGCGCTCGGGCGCGACATTCCGCGCGAGCTGCTCGTGCGCGCGTTCGAGAGCACGCCGCTCGATACGGCCATGTTCGCATTCGCCAACTCGCTCGGCCGGCACGGGCGCGTCGGCATCATCACCGACAATCCGAAGGATCGCATGGACGTCGTGCGCGCCACCCTGTGGCTCGATCGCCTGTTCGATCCCATCGTCGTATCGGCCGAGGAGGGATGTGCCAAGGACGATCCGGAGATCTTTCGGCGCGCGCTTGCGCAGGCCGGCGTTCCGGCCGCGCGGGGCGTGTTCATCGACAACGTCGAGGAAAACGTCGCCGTGGCCCGAACCGTCGGGATGCATGCCATCTTCTTCGACGACGAGAAGCGCGACCTGGCAGCGCTCGCCCGCGAGCTTCTCGCGCTCGGTATAGGCTAGGCGGTCATGTCATGCCGCTTCCAGGAAGGAGAATCGCAATGAGCACCGCAGGAGCCCGGCCGCGCGTCGGCATCGTGGGCGTCGGGATGATGGGCCTGGGCATCGCCACCAACGTGCAGCGCGCCGGATGGCCGTTGCGCTTCATGCATCACGCGGGCAACCAGCCCACCGGCGAGCTGGTGTCGCGCGGCGCCGTGCAGCACGCGACGGCCGCGGACGTGGCGCGCGATTCGGACATCATGATCCTGTGCGTCACGGGCACGCCCGAGGTGGAGGAGGTGCTCTTCAACGCGCAGGGCGGCGCGATGCAGGGCCTGCGGCGCGGGACGATCGTGATCGACTGCTCGACCGCCATTCCGAGCTCGACGCTGCGGATCGCGAAGGCGGTCGAGGCGGCCGGCGGCCGCTTCATGGATGCCCCCATGACGCGCACGCCGAAGGAGGCGATGGAAGGGCGGCTCAACCTCATCGTGGGCGGCGACCGCGCGCTCTTCGACGAGTGCCTGCCGCTCCTGGAGAGCTTCGCCGAGAACATCACGTACGCGGGGCCGGTGGGCTCGGGCCACACGATGAAGCTGCTGCACAACTTCGTGTCGCTGGGATTCTCGACAGTGCTCGCGGAGGCCGCGGCGTGCGCCGACCGCGCGGGCATCGATGCTTCCGTGCTGGTGGATGTGCTCGCGAAGGGCGGCGGCGCGGGTGTGATCCTGCAGCGGCTGCAGCCCTACATCCTCGAGCGCGACAGCAGCGGCTTCCGCTTCAGCGTCTCGAACGCGCACAAGGACCTCTCGTACTACACCGCGATGGCGGGCGATCTGCATGCGGCGCACGAGGCGGCCGATGGCAT
>DATMJE010000219.1:0-23897 GCA_035553995.1 Usitatibacter sp.
CGCCGTGCCGCGGCCGAGGCGCAGCAGCGCGCCGCGGCAGAAGCGCAGCAGCGCGCAGCACAACAGCAGGCCCAGCAGCAGGAAGCGCAGCGCCGTGCCGCGGCCGAAGCGCAGCAGCGCGCAGCACAGCAGCAGGCCCAGCAACAGGAAGCGCAGCGCCGTGCCGCGGCCGAGGCGCAGCAGCGCGCCGCGGCAGAAGCGCAGCAGCGCGCAGCACAACAGCAGGCCCAGCAACAGGAAGCGCAGCGCCGTGCCGCGGCCGAGGCGCAGCAGCGCGCAGCACAGCAGCAGGCCCAGCAACAGGAAGCGCAGCGCCGTGCGGCGGCCGAAGCGCAGCAGCGCGCAGCACAGCAGCAGGCCCAGCAACAGGAAGCGCAGCGCCGTGCCGCGGCCGAAGCGCAGCAGCGCGCAGCACAGCAGGCGCAACGAGCGCAGCCGGCGCAACCGCCGCAAGCGCAACCCGCACCGCAAGGGCAACCCGCACCGCAAGGGCCGCCGGCACCGCAAGGCAATCCCGCCGCGCGCGAGGAGCATCGTCGTCATCCCCCGGGCCAGAACCCGGACAACGACGACAAAGGAGACAAGGGCGACAAGGGCGGGCAGGGACGTTAGCGCTCATGGGTGCCGCCCGCCGGCCGCGCCGAAGTGACAATCCGTAACACGCGGCAAGGAGGCGCGCATTGTGGCCCGCGCAACCGCAGAGCAGACTTTCTCCATGGCGCGGCCCACCGCGCGATGACAAAACCTGGAGATCGACTGATGAGGATTGCAGCATTGGCGGGAGCGCTGGCCGCCGCGGCGGCGCTGCCGGCGGCGGCCACGTGCCACTGGGAATGGCTTTGCAATGGCGAGGGCGTCTGCAAGCAGATGCCCATCTGTGACAAGGTCTACGAGACGCCGCCGCCCGCACCCGACGAGAAGCCGCCGGCCATGCCGCCGCTGGCACTGCGGCCGAGCAAGTTGCCGGGCTCGATGAGCGCGCTCACCTGCGAGCACGTGATGCGCCAGGGCCGCAGCGGCCGCTGGTACTGGGACCAGGCCTGCTTCTGCACCGATCCGAAAAAGGCCCGCGATCCCAGCGAGCCCTTCGCGAACATCGTGCGCTGCGATTCCCGCTGAACGGCGCCGCTGCTTCCCCATGGCAAGCGGAATGGGGACGGCGTTGCAGCGCCGTCCCGCGCCTACTTGATCCGGCGCGGCGTGAGCTCCTCCTCGATCTGCTCGCGGTAGTAGCTCGCCGGCGTGGGCGAGCTCATGAGGCGCCGGTACATCTCGGGGGAGACGTTGGCGTATTCGAAGGTGCCGCTCGTGGTCTCGACCACGAGCTTGCGATTGCGCTCGTCGTAGCCCGCTGCCTTCAATCCGTGCGCATTCAGGCGTTTCATCTCCATCGCTGTCCTCCGCCTAGTGGCCGCCCGCCTGGTCGCCCCAGAGCTGCTTCAACCGTGCATCGCGCCCGCAGCCGCTGCGGTAGAGCTGGTAGCGCACCGGGTTCTTCATGTAGAAGTCCTGGTGATAGTCCTCGGCCGGATAGAAGGGCCCGGCCATCACGATCTCCGTCACGATCGGCTCCCTGAAAGGCTTGCTCTTCTCCAGCGCGGCCTTCGAGGCTTCCGCCGCTTTCCGCTGCGCCTCGTCGTGGTAGAAGATGGCGGTGCGGTACTGGGTGCCGCCGTCGCAGAACTGGCGATCCTTCACCGTCGGATCGATGTTGTGCCAGAAGACATCCAGCAGCTTCTCGTACGTGACCTTCTTCGGGTCGTACACGACGGTCACGGATTCCGCGTGACCGGTCGTCCCCGACGAGACTTCCTCGTACGTAGGGTTCGCCTTGCGCCCGCCGGTATAACCCGAGATCGTCGCGACGACGCCAGGCAGCTTGTCGTACGGCGGCTCCATGCACCAGAAGCATCCGCCCGCGAACGTCGCCACGGCATCGCCCGGGGGCACGTTGACGGTCGTGACGGCCTGCACCAGCGGCGTCGCGAGGCTCACGGCCAGGGCGGCCACTGCGGTCTTCCACTTCATCGATTGTCTCCATTCCACGTGTGTGAATATCGGTCGCGCGGCGAGCCGCGGCCTTACGAACTTTCCCACAGCCAGGCCGCGCCGCGAACGCCCGATGAATCCCCATGCCGGGGCGCGAGCAGCTTCGTGCGCACCTCGTCCGAGAAAACGTGCGCGCCCCACAAGGCGGGCACGCGCGCATACAGTCCGCCGAGGTTGGACAGCCCGCCGCCCAGCACGATCACGTCGGGGTCCACGATGTTGATGACCATCGCGAGCGACCGCGCCAGCCGCCGCGCATAACGCTGCAACGTGGCTTCGCAGGCGGCGTCGCCTTCCGCGGCACGCGCTGCAATTCGAGGCGCATCCAGCGACTCGCCGTGAAGGCGTGCATGCTCCGCGGCCATCGCCGGTCCCGAAAGATAGGTTTCCACGCACCCGTGACGTCCGCAATAACAGGCCGGCAGCGGCTGGTCTTCCGCGCCGGGAAGCGGCAACGCATTGTGGCCCCATTCGCCCGCGATCGCGTTGGCGCCGGTGAGGATGCGCCCGTCGACGACGATGCCGCCGCCCACGCCGGTGCCGAGGATCACGCCGAAGACGATCGCAGCGCCGCGCGCCGCGCCATCGCGCGCTTCGGAAAGCGCAAAGCAGTTCGCGTCGTTGGCGATGCGCACCTCGCGCGCCAGGCGCCGCTCGAGATCCTCCCTGAGCGCGCGGCCATTGAGGCAGGTGGAATTGGCGTTCTTGACGTGGCCGTCACGCAGGGACAACGCTCCCGGTGTCGCGATGCCGATGCTGCCCCGCTCGCCCGCGCGGGTTTCGGCCGACTCGACCAGTCGCGCGATCGCCTCGATCGTCGCGTCGTAATCCCCGGCGGGCGTCGCTACGCGCTCCCGCAGCACGATGGCACCGGTGTCGTCGAGCGCCGCGAGCTCGATCTTGGTACCGCCCAGGTCGACGCCGATTCTCAAGCCGCTCCCATGCGCAGGCAAGGCCGCGAACGGCCGTGGAGCGCCCTATGATAGCGACCGCTGGAACGCCGTCAGGTATGCAGCCGGGCCGGCAGCTCGCGCTCGAACGCCTGCGCCACCGTGTCCTCGTCGACCGGAATCTCGACGGGATCGAGCTCCAGCTCGAACGTGGGAAGCTCGAGCTCCTCCTCCGGCTGCGGCGCGGGCGCTTCCGGCTGCGGCGGCACGATCTCGAAACCCGCGAGGATCCAGCCGCGGCCGCGGCCGCGAACGCGATTGAAGCGCAGCGTGAACGCCTCGCCCGCCATGCGCGCGTTGAAGGAGGGCTGCAGGTCGAACGTCTTTTCCGGGACGAGGAATGCGTCGCGGCGGCCGGAGTCGTCGTCGCCCGGAACGAAGAGATAAGTGGTGGCGAGCTGCTCGTCGAGCGTGAGGTCCTGCGAAAGCGGCAGCGGCAGCGCGGCCTCCGTGAGCGTCTTCACGCCGATGAACACCTGCCCGCATGTGGCGCTCGGCATGCGGCGGATCACCTGTCCCAGCACGAGCGCGTTGTCGCCCGCGTTGCGCCAGCCGACGAGGTCGCCCAGCTCGATGCCCGCGGCATCGCTTTCCAGCGCCTCGAAGCCGAAGCCCGTGGCGCTCGAATTCGCCATCCAGAGGTAGCGGCGCGCGGCATCCACGAAGCGGCGTTGCGCGTGCTGCTCGATCGTGGCGGCGTCCACCTGCAACGTGCGCCAGCGGCCGGTTTCCACGCCGACCGCGACACCGACGCCGCGCGTGAGGATTTCGGCAAGGCCGACCCACACCTCGATGCGCAACCCCGCCTGGCATTCGCGTGGCGCGCGGCCGCTGGTCTCCGGCCCGCAGGTGCGAAACGCGCGCCGCAGGTAATCGAGCACCGCGATGTGCTCCTCGATGCGCAGCTCGGACGCCAGCCCGTGCGGCGGCACGATGCGCCCGCGCTGCAGCTCGCGCACGACCTTGCGGCGCTCGGCCTCCAGCGGCTCGAGGCGCAGGTACAACGCCGGCCCCTCGCCTTCGCGCGGCCCTTCGCGCAGGCCCGCGCTGCCGTCGGGCTCCGCCCGCAGCACCGTGCCCCCCGCATATGTTCGCTCCGCCTTCAGCATGGCGCTCCACTGCCACAGCCATGCATCGAGGATCTCCTCCTGCGCCCGCGTGAGCGTGCCGCTCGCGAAGCGGTCGAGGAAGAGTGCGCGCAGGTAGAGACCCTCCACCGTCACGGTGACGCCGCGCCCGTCGACGATCCAGGGAATGCGGCGATCGGCGAAGCATCCACTCGCCGCGAGCATGTACAACGCGTGCAGCGCGCCATACTCCTCGCGCTCACGGCAGGCGTTCCACTTGAGCGCCTCGGTCCAATGGTGAAGGCACAGCAACACGAGGCGCGGCAGGCTCGCATGCGCCGGCTCCCCGCGCAGCGGCTCGACCGCCTGCAGGCCCATCTCGGCCACTGCGCGGTGCTGTTGATGGATCCAGGCGCCGAGCGCGCGATTGTCCTCGTTCCACGCGAGCGTCGAGGCGAGCAGCTCGCGCTTGGCACGCGCGACGCCGACATCGAGCAGGCTCGCGATCTCGAGCAGCGCCGTGGCGCTCTCCTCGTCGACGCGCTCCGTGAGCGCGGTCTTCGTCTCCTTGCGTGCGCGCTCGAACTCGGCGCGCGCATCGGGCCGCTGGAACTGCAGGGATACCGAGCTCTTCGGATTCATCTCGTCTCCTCAGGCATTCGCGCGAGGAGCACCCGCGAGACGCAGTGCACAGCGATGGAAGTCCGCGGCCGCGACGTCGGCGGTCAGGTCCCACGGCGCGCGGATCCAGTTCGGCGTGTGCGGCCACGGGCCGTAATGCTCGTGATCGCGGGGGCCGCTCACCGCGCCGAAGAGGGGCTCGCCCGGGGCGAGCGCGCGCCCGAGCCGCTCGACCTCGGGCCACGCCTCGTGGCGGGGATGTGCGCCGCGAAAGGCGTGCGCGGCCTGCACGAAGCCGTCGCGGTCGCGCAGCAGGAAGAGGATCTCGAGCCGCGCGAGCCACACGGGCGATTCGTGCGGCGCCTCCTGCGCGGCGAGCTCCAGCAGCTCGATCGCGAGCTCCGCCTCCTCTTCCTCGAAATAAAGCCGCGCCGCCTTGATGACGCGGTCGGCCGATTCGAGGTCGGCGAGGGAGCGCGCGACGCCCGGGAAACGCGCGGTCACATAACGCTCGCGGATCTTGCGCTGGCGGGCTTCCAGGGCGAACGGGGCGCGCTGCGCCGCGCCTGGCATGGCATCCGCTCCCTGCTTCGGCGATGAATGGGCGCCGTCTCCATCCCACTCGATGAGTGCGAGCTCCGGCGAGACCCTGGCGGCCGCGAGAAGCCGATCCGTGTCCAGCGCCATCCGCGCGCCAGCAGCGGTGCGGTTCGGCCACGTGCCGGCGAGCCTCGCGACGGGTTGGCACGGCCGGCTGGCCGCATCGGCAGCCGCGCCACGCCCTGCCTTTCCCCTGAAAAGCGCCGCGAGCGGCGGCAAGCCAAGGAAGAATGGGGGCCTCTGGCGCGGGATGGCGGACATGCTGGTCTCCTGGGGAATACCGCAAAGTGCCGGTCGGAGCCGGGGTGGCGCCCGGAGGCGTCTGGATCACTATCTCGCTGTCCTGCGACACGGACAGTCAGTCATATCCGAGAGTCCGGTACGCAACACGGCGGGCGGGCCGTCGGAACAGGACTACGCGATCGCATCCCGTGCCCGAATCGGGGAAAAAGCTTAGTCCGGATGGGCCATGAGCCGCCGCCTTCCCTGCGGCGCAGACGGCTGCCCCATAATCCCGGCATGAACCTGCTCATCATCGCCACCATCGCGGGGGGCCTCTTCCTCGACCAGCACGGCGCGCGCTACGGCCAGGCGCTGGTGAGCGCAGTGGCGTGGCTGGTGCTGGTGGCCCTGTGGACACGTCGTCCGCGAGGGGAGTGGCCGGCCCTGGCCGCGTGCCTCGTGTTCGCGACCGGCGGCGAGGTGTTCCTGTCGCTCGTGTGGGGTCTCTACGATTACCGGCTGGGCAACCTCCCCCTCTTCGTGCCGCCGGGGCACGTGCTGCTGTTCTTCCTCGGCACGCAGGTCGCACAGCGCATTCCCGAGCGCGGCGAATGGTGGATCGCCGCGCTGGCGCTTCCCCTCGTCGGCCTCTTCGCCTGGAACGGGCGCGACACGCTGGGGCCGCTGCTCTACGCGCTCTTCCTCGCGTGCCTGGTGCTTTCGCGTTCGCGCCGGCTGTACGCGACCATGTTCGTGCTCTCCCTCGCGATGGAGCTGTACGGCACGTGGATCGGCAACTGGGCGTGGTCGGCGCGCGTGCCGTGGCTGGGCCTCACCGCGGACAATCCGCCGATCGCGGCGGGCGCGTTCTACTGCGTGCTCGACCTGCTCGTGGTGAGCGTCACGCGCGTGCTGGGCTATCCCGCGAGCCCGGGACGGAACCCGAGCACCGATTCGCACCACGCGGCCACCTGCAACGCGCGCTCGTCGTCGCGATAGCGCCCGACCACCTGCAGCCCGAGCGGTAGCCCGCGCGGCCCCCGCCCGCTGGGAATGGTGACTGCGGGAAGCCCGGTCTGCGTCCACAGCGAGCAGAACATCGCATCGCCCGTGCTCTGCAGGCCCTGCGGCGCTTCGCCGGGGGCCGGGATGGTCACGATCGCGTCGAAGCGTTCGAAGAGGTTGTCCAGCCAGCGGCGATAGGAATCGCGCTTGTCGCACGCGCGCCGGTATTGCTCCGGCGTGATGCCGTGCCCCTGGTCGAGCATCTCGGCCAGCATGGGCGAGAGGCGGATGCGATGCCGCGACTCGATGGGGGCGAAGCTGCGCACCGCCTCGCGCGCCATCAGCACGGCCACGTTGTCCCACGCATCGTCGAAGAGCTTGGGCAGCTCCACGTCCTTCGTCGCCGCGCCCGCCGCGGACAGCGATGTGACGCATTGCTCGAAATGCGTGCGCTGCGGCTCCGTCGCCAGGGTCCACTTGGGCGTGCGCACGACCGCGATCCGCGGGCTCTCCGTGAACGGCTCCAGCGGCACGCGCAGCAGGTGCACCGGGCCGCTCACGAAGGTGGCCTCGTCGCGCGCGTCCTGGCCCATGAGGCAGGCCGCGAACCACGCCGCATCCGCGACCGAGCGTGCGAAGACGCCGACCGTATCCAGCGTGGGGCTGAAGGGATTGATCCCGTTGCGGGAGATCGCGCCGAAGCTGGGCTTGTAGCCGACGACGCCGCAGAACGCCGCGGGGCGGATGACGGAACCGAGGGTCTGCGTGCCGATCGCGACCGGCACGAAACCCGACGCGACCGCCGCCGCCGAGCCGCTCGACGAGCCGCCCGGCGTGAAGCCCACGTTCCAGGGATTGTGCGTCTTGCCCGGCGTGCGATAGGCGAATTCGGTGGTGACGGTCTTGCCCATCACGAGGCCGCCGAGGGCTTCCAGGCGGCGCACCACCCACGCGGACTGCTGCGGCACGTGGTTCGCGAAGATCCGCGAGCCCATGCGCGTAGGGATGCCGCGCGTGTTGATGATGTCCTTCACGCCGACCGGGATGCCGAAGAGCGGCAGGTCGGCGAGGATGCCCCCGGCACGCTCCTCCGCCTCCGCCATGGCGCGCGAGGCATCGAACCACTCCCACGCCTGCACCTGCGGCTCCAGCGCGGCGACGCGCTCGGAACACGAGGTGACGACGTCCTGGACGGTGGCGCGTCCTTCCCGGTACGTCCGCAGGATCTCCAGCAGCCCGAGCGAAAATAGTTCCATTTTTTAATTATTTACGGCAAAAGCGGCCTTGCGAAACGCGGGAAAGGCGTTTCGTGCGCCGCAAAGGGCGTTATTTTGCCGGGGCCTGACCGCGATTGCTAGCTCAACGCCGCCTTCAGTGCGTTCACCCCTGCGAGCGCGACCACCTCGTCGTCGGACGCCTTGACGCCGGAAACGCCGATCGCACCCACGATCAGGCCCTCGATTTCGATCGGCACGCCGCCCTGCAGCAGGCCCATGCCCTGCGAGATCGAGAGGAATGCCGTGCGGCCGTTGTTGATCGCTTCCTCGAGGAGCCGGGTGGGACGCTTCCACGCCACCGCCGCGCGCGCCTTGGCGACTGCGGTATCGATGCTGGACGTCTGCGCATGGTCCAGCCGCTGCAGCAGGATCGTGTGGCCGCCGTCGTCCACGACCGCGATCACCACCCGCCACTGGTTCCGGAGCGCCTCCGCCTCGCAGGCGGCCATGGCGTGGCGTGCGGCTTCGAGGGTGAGCATTTTCCTGGCGGGAAGCGAGAGGGTCATGGGGGTCTCGAGAAGAAAGGCGCAAGGCTCAAGGCGCAAGGCTCGAGAGAGCGCGGCGCGAAGGAAAAAGCATACACGCTCGTCTTACGGCCCCGTTCGCGGCAGGTCCTGCGCCTTGCGCCTTGCGCCTTGCGCCTTGCGCCCTCTTGGCCTTACGGCACTGTGAACCCCCTGTCCAAAAACGCCTTCCGCCCTTCGGGCGACGCCAGGTAATCGAGCAGCGATTGCGCCTCCGCCGCGTGCGTCGCGGACGTCATCACGGCGCCCGAATAGACGGTGAGCTTCTGCAGCTCCTTCGGCAGCGGGCCCACGACGGTCACCCCCGGCACGGGCAGGATCTCGGTGATCTGGTGGAAGGCGATCTCGACCTCGCCGCGCGCGACCTTCTCGGCGATGAAGCCGCCCTCGCCGAGCGTGGCCTTGGCACGCACCTGGTCGCGGATGCCGAGCGCGGGGAGCACGCTCTCGTCGAAGTGCTTGCCGCTCGTGCCGCGCGCGGGATCCATGTACGTGACCGACTTCGCATCGAGCAGCGTGCGCTTCAGCGCTTCCGGCGTGGAGATGTCCGGCACCGGGGCGCCCTTCTTCACCGCTGCACCCATCGCCGCCGCGCCCAGCGGCTTGCGCGCGCTCGCATCCACCACGCCCGCGCGGCCGAACTCCGCCATGTTTTCATCGGGGACGATGAGCACGTCCGCGGATTCTCCAGCCGCGATCTTCCTGCGCAGGTCGCCTGCGGGCGCGAAGGTCGCATTCACCTTGTTGCCGGTCTTCTGCTCCCATGCGCGCGCCGCCTCGGTGAACGCGGATTTCACCGCGCCGCCGCTCAGCACGGTCACCTCGGCCGGGATCGCGGACGTGCAGCAAATGGCGAGCGATGCTGCGGCAATGCTTTTCATGCGCTTCTCCGTCATCGTGGACGCGAAAAATTAACCGATGTGGGAAAATCGCGCCATGCGAATCCCACCTCGTGCCATCTACGCATTCATCTTCGTCGCCTGCGCGGGCCTGCTCGCGGATGCGATCTTCTACATGCAGGAGCAGCTCGGCCTCGAGCCGTGCCCGATGTGCATCCTGCAACGCTACGCATTCATCGCGGTCGGCGTCATCGCACTCGTGG
The DNA here is from genome assembly GCA_035553995.1 of Usitatibacter sp. GTDB lineage: Bacteria > Pseudomonadota > Gammaproteobacteria > Burkholderiales > Usitatibacteraceae > Usitatibacter. Next base: position 9,418 of record DATMJE010000219.1, read on the forward strand.
CGGCCATCCACGGCCCGAGGGAACGCGGGCGCATCGCCTATTCTTCGCTCATCGCGCTCTTCGCGATCGCGGGTGCAGGGGTCGCCATCCGCCACTCCTACCTGCAGCACTTCCCGCCGAAGATGGAAACCTGCGGCACGGACCTCGATTTCCTGCTCGATACCTTCCCGCTCGCGCAGGCGCTGCCGAAGATCTTCGCCGGCAGCGGCAGCTGCTCCGCGGTCACCTGGAAGTTCCTGGGCCTTTCGATCCCGGAATGGTCGCTGGTGTGGTTCGTGATCTTCGTGGTGCTGGCGATCTGGGCGGCGCGCCGCCGCGCCCGGTAAGGGATAAAACATTGAACACAGATGAACGCAGATGAACACAGATGAACACAGATAAGGCAATGCCTGGTGTTCGCGTCCACGCCCGCTTAGGCGCGAATCTCTCCAAGCTTTTATCTGTGTTCATCTGTGTTCATCTGTGTTCCATGCCTTTTGCTTGAACCGTGAACCTCTACGTCATCACCGGAACCACCCAGGGGCTCGGCCGCGCGCTGGCCGACGCGATCGCGGCCGATGCCGGCAACTTCCTGGTGACGCTCTCCCGCGCGCCGGAAGCGGCTACGGAGCGCGCGCTGGCGATCTGCGTGGACCTCGCCCATTCCAGCGCGCTGCAGGCCGCCTGCGACCGCCTGGAAAGTGCGCTCGCGGGCCGCCGCTTCGACAAGGCCGTTCTCATCAACAACGCCGGCGTGGTGTCGCCCGTGGGGCCGCTCGAAGCGGTCGAGCCCGCGGAAATGGAGGCCAACCTCGCGGTGAACCTGGTCGCCCCCATGCTGCTGATGCAACGCTTCCTGCTCGCGACCCGCACCGTGCCGCTGCGCCGCATCATCAACATCTCGTCCGGTGCGGGACGCAGGCCCATCTTCGGCTGGAGCGCCTATTGCGCGGCGAAGGCGGGGCTGGACATGGCGTCTCGCGTAGCCGCCCTGGAAGCCACGCAACGGGGCGAGCGCGTCGAGGTCGTGAGCCTGGCACCCGGCGTGATCGATACGGCGATGCAGGGGGTGGTGCGGGCGGCACCGGTCGAAGCCTTTGCCGACGTGGAGCGCTTCCGGCAGATGAAGGCCGAAGGCGTGCTGCGGCCGGCGGGGGAAGTGGCGGCCGACATCCTGCGGCTGGAGGCCCTGGGCAGGCTCGCGGGCGAGCCGGTGAGGGACCTGCGGGAGCTCACAGGCTGACGGATCGGGCCCCGGCCGCTGCCGCGGCAGCGGCCGAAGCGACGGCGGCGCGGTCACCCCCCGGCGAACGCGCTACCGCCCCCCCGCGCGAGGCGGGGAACCGACCCGGCTACTTGAGACCGAGGATGTTCTTGGCCTTGTCGAGCGACTCGACCGATTCCTTGTGCTTGCCCGCCTTGTGCAGCTCCTCGCCTTCGGCGCGGTACTTCTTCACGTCGGCCATCTGCGCCTGGGTGAGCTTCGGGTTCTTCGCGAGGGCGTCGTCGATCTCCTTCATGTCCTTCGGGCAATGCATCGCCAGCGCGGAACCGGCGGCGAACAGCAAACCTGCGAGCAGGGCGAACGAGCGTTTCATGGCGTATCTCCCGTCACGTGATGTTGGTCTTGGCTCTGGTGCAGCAGCGTGCGCCGTGTGTTTGGGGGGAGCGCAACGACTCAAACACCGCGCGCCCGCCAAAAATTCCTGCGGCCGCATTGCAGCCATAATGGCGCCCGTGAGCCCGAGGAATCCCCGTTGCTGAAAGCGATCGCCGCGATCTCGCTGGGCGCCGCCATCGGCGCGCTGCTGCGCTGGACGCTCGGCCTCAAGCTGAACAGCCTCATGCCTTCGATCCCGCCGGGAACGCTCGCGGCCAACGTGATCGGCGGCTATGTCGTCGGGGTGGCGGTCGCGTTCTTCGCGGATGCGCCCGAGATCCCGCCCGAGTGGCGCCTGCTCGTGATCACCGGCTTCTGCGGCGGGCTCACCACCTTCTCCACGTTCTCGGCCGAAGTGGTGGCGCTGCTGCAGCAGGGACAGCTCGTGCGCATGGCCGCGGCCATCGCGGTGCATGTCGTGGGGTCGCTGTTGGCGACCATCGCGGGGATCGCCACCTGGCAGTGGCTCGCGACGCGATGAGGGACACTTCATGAAGGGCTACCAGGTGAGCTTCCTCACGGTGCAGGCGCACCGGCATGGCGCCAAGCCCATGGCGGAGTGGCTGCTGCAGGTGGCGATGGATCTCGGGCTGCGAGGTGCCACGATCATCCCGGCGAGCGAGGGATTCGGGCGTCACCGGCACGTGCATTCGGCGCATTTCTTCGAGCTGGCGGATCAGCCGGTGGAGGTGGTGATGGCGGTGACGGAGGACGAATCGGCGCGGCTCTTCGCGCGACTGCAGGCCGAGGGCGTGCACCTCTTCTACGTGAAGGCGCCGGTGGAATTCGGCGAGATCGGCGCGCCATGAGCGATCGTCCCGTCACCATCGTCACCGGGGCGAGCCGCGGCATCGGCGCGGCCACGGCCCGCCTCGCAGCCCAGCGCGGACATGCGGTCTGCGTGAACTATCGCAGCGATGCGGCGGCCGCGCAGCGCGTCGTGGACGAGATCCTCGGCGCGGGCGGTGCCGCCATCGCCGTGCAGGGCAACGTCGCCGTCGAGGCAGACGTGGTGCGCATGTTCGATGCGGCGCGCGATCGCCTGGGCGCGATCACGGGCGTGGTGGTCAACGCCGGCATCCTCGAGCAGAGCATGCGGCTGGACGAGATGGAAGTCGCCCGCGTGGAGCGCGTGTTCGCGACCAATGTGATCGGCGCTTTCCTCTGCGCGCGGGAAGCGGTGCGGCGCATGTCCACGCGCCACGGCGGGAGCGGAGGGGCCATCGTGAACGTCTCCTCGGCCGCGGCCCGCCTGGGCTCGCCCGGCGAGTACATCGACTACGCCGCCTCCAAGGGCGCCATGGACACGATGACCATCGGCCTCGCGCGTGAAGTGGCGCAGGAAGGCATCCGCGTGAACGCGGTGCGCCCGGGTGTCATCCGCACCGAGATCCACGCGAGCGGCGGCGAGCCGAACCGCGTCGAGCGCGTGAAGGAATTGGTCCCGATGCGCCGCGGCGGCGAGCCCGAGGAGGTCGCGCGAGCGATCGTCTGGCTGCTGTCGGAGGAGGCGTCGTACTGCACCGGCGCGTTCCTCGATGTCTCCGGGGGCCGGTAGGAGCCGGGGCCCCGGCCTTGCCCGGGATTGGTTTGCCCCGAAAGCTTTCGCGAAGCTTTCAGGGGGTTATCATGGACATTCGCACCTGAAATCACACCGGCGATGCATCGGGAACCGATACCCGAAGAGCTGCACCGTTTCATCCTCACGAGCGTGCGCTCCGTGCCCGTCGTGGAGGCCGTGCTGCTTTTCAGGGCGGCCAAGGGCGGGCCGCTCGACGTCCGCCGGCTGGCCCAACGCCTCTACCTGCCCGAAAAGCAGGCGGGCGAGATCGTGGCCGAGCTGCACGAGGCGGGCGTGCTCGCGCGCGAGGCGGAGCTTCCCGACTGCTATCGCTACGCGCCCGCGTCGCCGGAGCTGGGCGCCATGCTCGAGATGCTGGCGCATTTCTACGCGTCGAACCTGGTCGACGTGACCAGGCTCATCCACTCGTCCACCGCCCGTCGCGCGATGCAGTTCGCCGACGCGTTCAAGCTGCGCAAGGATTCCTGATGGCCGCGATCACGTACATGCTGTGCGCCCTCACCTGCCTTGCGTGCGCGGTGCTGCTGCTGCGCGGCTGGCGCGAGACGCGCGGCGCGCTCCTGCTGTGGAGCGGACTGTGTTTCTCCGGCCTCACCCTGGGCAACGTGCTGCTCGTGCTCGACCACGTGTTCCTTCCGGCAGTGGACCTGTACACCGCACGGCTCGCGGTCGCGTTCGGCTCGATGCTGCTGATCATCTTCGGACTGGTATGGGAAAGCGAATGAACGACATCCTCGTGGGCGGCATCGCCACGGCCTCGATCACGGCCGGGCTTTTCTTCTTCCGCTTCTGGCGCACCACGCGCGACCGCTTCTTCCTGTTCTTCGCGCTGTCGTTCTGGATCGAGGGCGCCAACCGCTTCGTCCTGTCGCGTGCCGCGGGTCCCGGCGAAGACGATCCGGTCTATTACCTCATCCGCCTCCTGGCATACGCGCTGATCATCGCCGCGATCGTCGACAAGAACCGCAGCCGCCGCCCTTCCGGCGTGCCGCAATCGCAATCCCGGTGAGCGCGGGGGGCATCGCCATCGCGCGCGAAGGCGCCATCGCCTCGCTGCGCTTCGACCGGCCGCAGCGCCGCAACGCGCTCACCGCGGAGATGTACGCGACGCTCGCGCAGGCGCTCGATGACGCCGCGCGCGATGACACCGTCCGCGTCGTGCTCTTCGAGGGCAGCGCCGAAGCCTTCACCGCCGGCAACGACATCGAGGACTTCGCGCGGCGCCCGCCCGAAAGTGAAGAGGCCCCCGTGTTCCGCTTCCTCCAGGCGGTGGCGGGCGCGCGCAAGCCCCTGGTCGCAGCGGTGGAAGGCGTCGCCGTGGGCATCGGCACCACGCTGCTGCTGCATTGCGACCTCGTCTACGCGGGCGACAAGGCGCGTTTCTCGCTGCCGTTCACGAAGCTGGGCCTCGTGCCGGAGTTCGCGTCGAGCTACCTGCTGCCGCTCGTCGCGGGCTACCATCGCGCGGCCGAGATGCTGCTGCTGGGTGAGCCTTTCGACGCGGCGCAGGCCCTCGAAGCCGGCATCGTGACCCGCGTCGTGGCTTCGGGAGGCGCACGCGATGCGGCGCTCGATGCCGCGCGCCGCCTCGCCGCGCTGCCCGCGGAGCCGGTCCGGCTCACGAAGGAGCTGCTCAAGGCCGCGCATGTCGACGCCGTCCGCGCCCAGCTCGCCCGCGAAAGCGCGCAGTTCCGCCGGCTGCTGCACGGGCCCGCCGCCCGCGAAGCGCTCGCCGCCTTCCTCGAGAAGCGCCCGCCCGATTTCTCGCATTGCGCCGACACGCTGTAGGACTCCTCTCATATGCGGTCGCGGGCGGTTCCGAGAACGGCCACCGGAACAAACCCGGGTCGCGCGCGCCCAACGAGGGCCAGCGCGTGCTGGCGCCGCCCGTCACGCTCGCGCCATGGCATTCATGCTTTATTTCGTGGGATTCGTCGTCTTCGTCGCCGGCCTTGCGGCCATCGCGACGGCTATCGGCATCTCGGAGACGCTGGTCACGGGGGCCGCGCTGCTGCTCCTGGCGATGGGCCTGTTCGCCGGCATCCTGCGACATCGGGCCAAGGAGCCGCCTGCGCCCGTGTGACCTGGCGCGGCGCCGCGGATGCGGCGCATCATTGTGCGCTGCAACAGAGGCGCGTATAGTCCGCCGCCCATGAACGCTTCGAGCATCGCCGTCCCGCCTCCCGTGGTGCATGCGCACCGCCAGGGCATCGCCGTGCTGGTCGTCTCCGCGCTGGGCGTGGTCTTCGGCGACATCGGGACGAGCCCGCTCTACGCCTTGCGCGAGGCGTTCGATCCGAAGCACGGCATCCCGCTCAACCCCGACAACGTGATGGGCATCCTGTCGCTCATCACGTGGTCGATGGCCTGGACCATCGCGCTCAAGTACCTCACCGTGATGATGCGCGCCGACAACAACGGCGAGGGCGGCATCCTCGCGTTGCTGGCGCTTGCGCTGCGCGAGACGCGCGCGCAGCCGCGGGTGAAGTGGGCGATCATCTCCATCGGCATCTTCGGCGCGGCCATGTTCTATGGCGACAGCATGATCACTCCGGCGATCACGGTGCTGTCCGCGATCGAGGGCGTGGCGGTCGCCGCGCCCGCGTTCGACCGGTACGTGCTGCCGATCACGATCATCGTCATCGCCGGCCTCTTCCTCATCCAGAGCCACGGCACCACGCGCGTGGGCGTGCTCTTCGGGCCGGTCACGATGGTGTGGTTCATCGCCATCGGTGCCGTCGGTGCGAGCCACATCCTCCGCAACCCCGCGGTGCTCTCCGCGCTGTATCCGAAGTACGCCGTGGATTTCGTCTTCGCGTATCCGAAGCTGGGGTTCATCGTGCTGGGCGCGGTGTTCCTCGCGTTGACCGGCGGCGAGGCGCTCTACGCGGACATGGGCCACTTCGGACGGCGCGCCATCCGCATCGCGTGGTTCGCGCTGGTGATGCCGTGCCTGCTGCTCAACTACTACGGCCAGGCCGCCTACGTTCTCGCGGATCCGGCGGGGATCTCCAACCCGTTCTACCTCATGGTGCCGGACTGGTTCTACTGGCCGATGGTGGTGCTGGCGAGCTTCGCGGCGGTGATCGCCTCGCAGGCGGTGATCTCGGGCGCGTTCTCGATGACGCGGCAGGCCATCCAGCTCGGCTACATCCCGCGGCTCGAGATCCTGCACACGAGCGAGCGCACCATCGGCCAGATCTACGTGCCCTTCGTGAACTGGATCCTGTGCGGCGCGGTGATCCTGCTGGTGCTCGGCTTCCGCACCTCGAGCAACCTCGCCAACGCGTACGGCATCGCCGTGGCCGCGACCATGGTGATCGAATGCTGCCTGGCCATGGTGGTCGCGCGCCGCCTGTGGAAGTGGAACCCGCTGCTCGTGGCGCTGGTGATCGGCAGCATGCTGGTGGTCGACCTCACGTTCCTCGCCTCCAACGCGACCAAGATCCTGTCCGGCGGCTGGTTCCCGCTGGTGATCGGCAGCTCGGTGTTCACGCTGCTCATGACCTGGAAGCGCGGCCGCACGCTCATGTTCCGGCGGCTGTCCGAGCAGGGCATTCCGCTCAAGCCCTTCCTCGAGGGACTGGAGGCGCATCCGCCGCAACGTGTCTCGGGCACCGCGATCTTCATGACCAGCACGACAGACACCGTGCCGCACGCCCTGCTCCACAACCTCAAGCACAACAAGGTCATCCACGACAAGACGGTGTTCCTCACCATCGTCACGCACGACGTGCCGAGCGTGCCGAGGGAGGACCGCGTGCAGTTCGAGCGCGTCGTGAACGGCTTCTACAAGCTCGAGGCCTGGTACGGCTTCAAGGAGCAGCCCGACATCGACGAGATCCTGAACGCGTGCCGCGTGCGCCACGGCATGACGTTCGACGTCATGGACACCTCGTTCTTCCTCTCGCGCGAGACGGTGATCCCGACCTCGGACACGCCCGGCATGGCGCTGTGGCGCGACCACCTCTTCGCGTGGATGACGCGCAACGCCACGCGCGCCACGGACTTCTTCAACATTCCCGCCAACCGCGTGGTGGAACTGGGCACGCACATCGAAATCTGATTTCGGATGAGCCTCGACCTCGCCGCCGTCCGCTCGAATCGCGCCGTCGTGGTCGCGGTGGTCGTGGCCGCGGTGTCGATCTCGCTGCTGGCGTTGATCGCCATCGCGAAGATGCTGGGCTGGGTCACGCAGCGCGCGCCGGCGACGCCCATGAGCATGGCCGCCCCCGCGAACCAGCTTGCGGGCACGATGCCGGATCTGGCGCTCGCTCCCGGCGAATCGCTGGTCGCTCCGGCGGAAGTGCCCGCGCAGGTGCCGCCGATGATGCCGCACTACACGCCACCCGCTGCGCCGGCGCCCGCGCCTGCAGCGGCCGATGCGCCGCCGGTGGCTGCGGGCGCCGCGCCGGATGCGCCGTCCGTGGGCAAGCCAGAACCGAAAGCCACGGTGGTTGCGCCTGCTCGTGCGCCGCGGCCGGCACCGCGTGTCGTTCCCGTGCCGCGCATGCCGAGCTTCGCGCGCGGCGATCCCCATCCAACATCGCCCTTCGATCCCTGGCCCAATCCCGTTAATTGCGACCACTGCGGCCGCGTGGTCGCCACGACCACCTGGCCCCACATGGCGGAGGTGCGCGTGCGCCTCGACGACGGCTCGCTGCGCATCCTCCGCTCGCCCGCGCCCACCCCCTGGCACGTCGGCGACCGCGTGCGCCTCGACCACGGCCGCCTCCTCCCCGACTGAAAATCGGGACGTACCCCATTTCCCGTATGGCGGAACGGCGTCCCGCGCAGCGGGAAATGGGGACGCACCCGATTTCCCGTATAGCGGAACGGCGGCGCGGAAACCGGCACGCGCCCGCGGATGTCCATCGGGCATGCCCAGCTCGCTCAGTCCCTATTGGAAGAAGCGCAATTTCGGCATCACGTCCGAGCCGCGTGGCGAAGTGGCGCGCCCCGGCAAGGCGCTGTCGTTCGTGATCCAGAAGCACGCCGCGACGCGCCTGCACTACGACTTCCGGCTCGAGCTCGACGGCACGCTCAAGAGCTGGGCCGTGCCCAAGGGCCCGAGCTACGACCCCAAGGTGCGCCGCATGGCGGTGCACGTCGAGGACCATCCGCTGAGCTACGCGAGCTTCGAGGGCGTGATCCCCAAGGGCCAGTACGGCGCCGGCACGGTGATCGTGTGGGATCGCGGCACGTGGGAGCCGATCGGCGACCCGCGCGAGGGCTATCGCAACGGCAAGCTCAAGTTCGAGATGCACGGCGAGAAGATGCGCGGCCGCTGGAACCTCGTCCGCATCAACGCCCGCAAGGACGAGCGCCAGGAGCCGTGGCTGCTCATCAAGGAGACGGACGACGAAGCCCGTCCCGCATCCGACTACGACGTGACCGAGGCGCTGCCCGACAGCGTCCTCGCGGGCGTAGCGAAGGACAAGCCGAAAAAGAAGTCCACGGGAGCGGCGAGGAAGAAGGCCCCTTCGCGTTCGAAACAGCCCGCAAGCATCGATTCGAGCGCGATTCCATCGGGCGCGCGCGCCGCGAAGCTCCCGCTTGCGCTCTTCCCGCAGCTCGCCACCCTCGTGGACGAGGCACCCACGGGCGACGGCTGGATCTACGAGCTCAAGTTCGACGGCTATCGGATCGTGGCGCGCATCGACGGCGACGACGTGCGCCTCTTCACGCGCAACGGCAACAACTGGACGGTGCGCCTCAAGGCGCTCGCCGAGGAGGTGCGGCAGCTCGGCATCGCCTCGGCGTGGCTCGACGGCGAGATCGTCGTCCTCAATTCGAAGGGCATCCCGGACTTCCAGCTCCTGCAGAACGCATTCGATTCCTCGAAGACGCGGGACATCGTCTATTTCGTCTTCGACCTGCCGCATTTCGGCGGCTACGACCTCACGCGCGTGCCTCTCGTCGAGCGCCGGCAGCTGCTCGCGAAGGTGCTCGAGTCGAACGCGTCGCCCCATGTACGCTTCAGCGAGGCCTTCGATCTCCCCGCGAGCCGGCTTCTCGAAGGCGCGTGCAAGCAGGGCCTCGAGGGCCTCATCGGCAAGCGCTCCGACGCGCCATATACCTCCACGCGCTCGGCCGCGTGGGTGAAGATCAAGTGCAGCAAGCGCCAGGAGTTCGTCGTCGCGGGCTTCACCGATCCCAAGGGCAGCCGCATCGGCTTCGGCTCTCTCCTCCTCGGTGTTCACGACGCCGAGGGCCGGCTTCGCTTTGCAGGCAGCGTCGGCACGGGCTTCGACGATGCGGGACTGCGCGAGCTCTACGCGAGGCTCAAGTCACTCGAGACCGACAAGGACCCGTTCTTCGAGCGCCGCCGCGACGTGAAGGGCCATTGGGTGAAGCCGCGCCTCGTTGCCGAAGTCGCGTTCACCGAATGGACGGGCGACGGGCGCATCCGTCATCCGGTGTTCCATGGCCTGCGCACCGACAAGGATCCCGAGGCCATTACGCGCGAGGAGGAGAAGCCGGTCGAGGAAGCCGAAGAGGTCACGGCGAAGGAGACGACGGCGAAGGCGACGACGGCGAAGGCAACAATCACGAAGAAGGCCGCCACGAAGAAGCCGAGCGCGAAGAAGGCCGCGGCGAAGAAGCCGATCGCGACAAGGGCGATCGCGACGCAAACAACCGCGACGGAGAAAACCGCCTCCGCAAAAGCGCCGCAGCACAAGACTGCCAAATCGCGCGCCCGCCCCGCGAAGGAAACGAACGCCGGCGACGCGCCCTCGATCGCCATCAAGATCACCCACGGCGAGCGCGTGGTCGATCCGAGCACCCAGGCGACCAAGCTCGACCTCGTGCGCTACTACGAGAGCATCGCGGAGCACATGCTGCCGCACCTCGCGGGCCGGCCCATTGCGCTGGTGCGCGCGCCGACAGGCATCGGTGGCGAGCTGTTCTTCCAGAAGCACGGCGAGAAGATCAGGATCCCCGGCATCCGCCAGCTCGACCGCAGCTTCTGGCCCGGCCATCCCGCCATGCTCGAGGTCGCCACGAAGGAGACACTCGTGGGCGCGGCGCAGATGAACGTGATCGAATTCCACACGTGGAACTCGACCACGGACGACATCGCGCATCCGGACCGCGTGATCTTCGACCTCGACCCCGGCGAGGGTGTCGATTGGGCGACACTCAAGGAAGCGACCGCGCTGATGAAGAAGATGCTCGACATGCTGGGGCTCACGAGCTTCCTCAAGACGAGCGGCGGCAAGGGGCTGCACGCGGTGGTGCCGCTCTCGCCCTCGCCCGGCTGGGGCTACGACGACGTGAAGGACCTCGCCGAGGCGATCGTGCAGCACATGGCGCGCACGATCCCGAAGCTCTTCGTCGCGAAAAGCGGCGCGCAGAATCGCATCGGCCGCATCTTCATCGACTACCTGCGCAACGGCAAGGGCGCCACGACGATCGCCGCATTCTCCGCGCGCGCCCGTCCCGGCCTCGGCGTGAGCGTGCCGTGCGCGTGGAAGGAGCTGCCCGGCCTGGAGGCGGCCAACCAGTGGAACATCGCCAACGTCCACCAGCGGCTGGCGAAGCTGAGGAGCGATCCCTGGAAGGGCTACGCCTCGGCGCGGCAGACGCTCGACGAGGCCGCCGAAAAGCTCGGCTTCCGCCGAAAATAGGCAAAAATGGGGACGTACCCCATTTCCCGGATAGCGGAACACCGTACCGGCATACGGGAAATAGGGTACGTCCCCATTTTCGGCATAGCGGAACGTCGGACCTACATGCGGGAAATGGGGTACGTCCCGATTTTCGGCGTCAGGGCGCGGCGGTGAATTCGAAGCGTTCGCCGTTGGGACCGGTGGCGATGAGGCGCTCGCCCTCGCGCGTGAGCCTGGCGTTCTCGCCCAGGGCGGCCATGAGGCGGCTCTCGATTTCCGCACCGGGGCCGACGCAGGCGCGCTTGGTGGTGATGATGCGGCCCACGCGGCCGTTCACGCCCTCGAGCGTCCAGGCGCCGTTCATCATGTTGCAGCCGGTGTAGCCGGCGAGCCGGCCTTCGGCGATGAGCTCGAGCCGCGGCGCGCTTTCCGCCGGCGTGGATTTGTCGACCACCCCCACCCAGCGCGTGCCGGCAAGCGTGGCCGCAGGAGCCGGCTGCACGGGCTGCGAGGCGGTGCGGGTTGCGGAAGCGCCATCGTTGCCGCCGGGCGTGGCCGGCGCCACCGAGCACGCGCCCACCCCCAGCAATCCCAGCAGCATCCAGTGCCTCATCGCTTCGTCTCCTGCCCGTGGGCGCGCAACGTGAGCGCGCCGGCCGAGCCGTTCATGGTCATGACATCGGCGGTGATCGAGTAGCTCGACACCGACTGCAACACCGAGAGCACCCGCATCTCGACCGCCTTCGCGGCCGCATCGCACGGCTGGTTGTCGACCTGCAGCCGCCGCAGCGCGATCGCGCGGGCCCCGATGGTGTCTTGGACATACGGCGCCTCGACGCGGTTGCAGCCGCCGAAGCCTTCCATGCGGCCGTCGGCGAAGCGGAAATTGGGCGGCTCGCCCGGCAGCGGCCGCTCGAGCACGACGTCCCAGCGCGTGCCGGCGAAGGGCGTCGGCGGCGGCTCGCGCTGCGTCATCGCGCATCCCATGGCCGCCATGCACAGCGCGAGCGAAGCGAAGCGTGCGTTCATGGCTTTTCCGCCAGGGCCTTGAGGTTCTCGAGGCCGGATTGGAAATCCGGCCCCACCAGGTGATCCATCGCTGCCGCCAGGTAATGCTTGAGCGGATTGGTGCCGACGTCGCCGGCATTGGTCCACGTCACGCGCGTGCTGCGCGGGCCGGGCTCGATGCGGAACTCACCGGTGGAGCGCATGCCGAAATCCGCGAACACGAGCGAATATTCGACGCGCCGGTTGGGCTCCACGCGCGTGAATTCCATGCTGCCGCTGCCTTCGGTGGCGCTTTTCCACGACCAGCGCGCGCCCTGCCCGAAGGGAGGCCCCGCGTAGGTGATGTCCATCTTCGGGTCGCGCCTGGTCCATACGCTCCAGCGGGTCCATTCCTTCGGCTCGACGATGTAGTCGTAGATGCGGTCCGCGGGCGCGTCGATCACGATCGAACGCTGCACGAGGAACGCCGCGGGCAGGAAGAACCCCACCCCCACGATCACGAGCGCGATGGCACCGATGGCAGCAAGCGTCCATTGCAGGATCTTCATTGCCGTGTTGCCTCCCGCCGGTAGTATAGGGAAATAAAATCATGTGCAGCCGCTACTTCCTCGACGCCGACGGCAACATCATCGCGTACGCGTTCCGCGTGCCTCCGAACGACAAGGTGAAGCGCCGCTTCAACATCGCGCCCACGCAGGAGGCGCCGGTGGTGCGCCTCGACCGCGAGGGACAGCGCGAGGTGGCGCTCCTTCGCTGGGGGCTGGTGCCTTTCTGGGCGAAGGACATCAAGGCCGGGAACCGCATGATCAACGCGCGTTGCGAGGGAGTCGCCGAAAAGCCCGCGTTCCGCGAGGCGCTGCAGCGGCGCCGCTGCATCGTGCCCGCGAGCGGCTTCTTCGAGTGGAAGCAGGTGGGCCGCCGCAAGCAGCCGTTCGCGATCACGCTGCCGGAAGAGCCGCTCTTCGGCTTCGCGGGATTGTGGGAGCGTTGGCGCGCCGGGAAAGAGCCGGCCGGAGCAGAGGAATCTTGCGCCTTGCGCCCTGGGCCTTGCGCCGACTACGTCGAGACTTTCACGATCGTCACAACAGCGGCGAACGATGCCGTCGCGTCCATCCACGACCGCATGCCGGTGATCATTCCGCACGGCGCGATCGACGCATGGCTCGCCGGTCCCGCCGGGGAAGCCGCGAAGCTCCTCGCTCCGTGGCAAGGCGCGATGACGCTGCGGCCGGTGCGACAGGTCGTGAGCGACCCGCGCATGGACGTGCCCGAATGCCTCGAGGACGAGCCTAGCTGGGAAGATCCGCAGCGCTCCCTTCTCTGAGCATCGCCCGCGGCGGCACCACCATCACGCGCGCACGATGCCGCGCGATGAAGCTCGCGAGGATGCCGTAGATGTCGGGATCGAAGTCGATGTCGATGCGCGCCTCGACCAGGTCCTCCAGCGCGTCGTCGCTGCGCGCCGTCCCCACGTGGCACCAGCGGTCGAAGACATGCGCTTCCTCGAAGCGCCCGTCGGGATGCGCCTCGCGCACCACGACGCGGCCCGGCCACGGCCAGTCGCGCACCCGCTGCGGCGCGAGAGCGGTCGCAAGGCGCAGGTTGTGCTGCTCGGGCGACTCCTCGCCGATGCAGGCACCGCGGCACTTGCGTACCTGCCGCGCGAAGCAGGGTCCGCCGCGCTTCTCCCAACCGAGCTGCCGCCAGCACAGGCCATGGGCGGCCGCGAGGTCCTCGAGCATGCCGCGCACGTTCGTGCGCGCGGCGAACGGCCCGTAGAGCGTCTCGCTGCCGGCGTCGCGCGCGCTCCAGTCGATATCCTTGTTGTACAGGATCTCGGGCGGCGAGCGCAGGTCCGGCAGGCGCACGAAGCACGCATCGAGCTTCCGGCGCAGGCGATAGTTGTGCAGCGGCAGCAGCTCCTTCACCAGGCGCGCCTCGCGCAGCAGCGCGCCCAGCTCGCCCGCGGTCTCGTCCACCTCGATGCGGCGGATCTCGCCCGAGATGCGCACGTCGTTGGCCGAGCGATAGTCGCTCGAGAAGTGCGAGCGCACGCGGTCGCGCAGGTTCACGCTCTTGCCGATGTAGAGCGGCAGGTCGTTCACGCCGTAGAAGCGGTAGACGCCGGGGCCTTCCGGCAGGTTTTCCAGCGCATCGGGCGGCAATTGCGGCGGCAGGCTGGGGATCTTGAGCAGCCGCTTCACCGCCGCGGCGATGTCCGCCACGTCCTTCTCGTGGTAGAGCTGCTGCACGAAGCGCCACAACACGCGCGCATCGCCGAGCGCGGAGTGGCGTCCCGCGCGGCTGTCGCGATCCGTGTCGATGGCATCCGCGAGGCGGTGGCGTTCGATGAGCGCGTCGAGCCCGTGGCCCACCGCTTCCGGAAAGAGGCGGCGCGAAAGACGCACGGTGCAGAGCACCTCGGCCGTGAATGCCCTCTCCAGGCGCCGGAACTCGTTCTTGAGGAAGCCGTAGTCGAAGCGGGCGTTGTGCGCGACGAAGAGGTGCCCGTCGAGCCGTTCGAACACCTCGCGCTGCAGGCTCGCGAAGGCCGGCGCGCCACGCACCATCGCATTGATGATACCGGTAAGCGCCTAAATCTCCTCGGAAATGAAACAACCCAAATTCACCAATGTCG
>DATMJE010000220.1:0-21885 GCA_035553995.1 Usitatibacter sp.
ATCTTCGGCGGCGTGCTCGATGCCTTCCCGAAGCTCGAGGTGAACCTGCCCCACGCGGGCGGGACGCTCCCGGGGCTCGTCGGACGCCTCGACCATGGCGCGAAGGTGCGGCCCGAGCTGCGCCACCTGAAGCAGCTTCCCAGCGCCTACCTGCGCCGCTTCACCTACGACACCATCGGCCATGACGATCGCATCAACCTGAACCTCGTGCGGCAGGTGGGCGCGGACCGCGTGATCCTCGGCAGCGACTACTGCTTCGACATGGGCCTCGAGCGCCCCGTCGATACCGTCGAGCGGCTGCAGGATCTGAGTGACGAGGAGCGCAGCCAAATCCTCGGCCGCACCGCCGCGCAGTTGCTGCGCATCTGACCGGACCCACTTGCACGGAGGACGAATGAATCTCGGTGTCGACAGTGTCAATGCGGCAGTGGTCGCGATCGACCTGCATCGCGGCCATCTCGATCCGGCGGTGGCCACCATGCCGCTCGCCGCGGACAAGGCCGCGCGGGTGGTCGACGCCAATGCGCGCTTCTTCGAGCGCTGCCGGGCCGCGGGCATTCCCATCGTGCACCTCCTCACCCAGTATCGCGACGCGGCCGAGATCCGCTGCAACCCGTTCTGGCGCACGCGCGCCGAGAACCCGAACAACCCGCGCAGGAATGTGCTCGCCCACAACCTCGAAGGCATGCCGGGAGTCACGGTGATGCCGGAAGTGCTGCGGCCCGGCGATCGCGTCGTGGACACCAAGAAACGCTACGACTGCTTCGTGGGCACGGACCTCGATTTCCTGCTGCGTGCGAGCGGGATCAACACGCTCATCGTGACGGGCGTGAACACGAATAGCTGCGTGCTCTCCACGGTGGCCGCCGCGTGCTCGCGCGACTATGCGGTGATCGTCGCGGAGGACTGCGTCGACACGATGGACGGCCCGGCGCTGCACGACGCGGCGCTCGCCTGCATCCGCACCGCCTTCGGCTTCGTCATGAAGTCGGACGAGATCGCCAACCTGCTCGCCACGAAGGAGACCCGCGTCCATGCCGCTTGAGCCCCGCCAGCGCATCCCGTTCGTCCCGATCGTCGATCGCCCGCCGCTCGTGTTGCCGCACGGCGGACGCATCGCCGTGTGGACCATCGTGAACCTCGAGGTGTGGGACATCGCGCGCGCAATGGCGCGCCAGGTGCTGCCCGCGCCCACGGGGGTCGCGTTGCTTCCCGACGTGCCCAACTGGAGCTGGCACGAGTACGGCATGCGCGTGGGCTTCTGGCGCTTCAAGGCGCTCTACGACCGGCTGGGGATTCGCCCGACGCTCTCGATCAACGCGCGCGTCTGCGTGGACTATCCGCGGGTGGCCGAAGCGTGCCGCGACGCGGGCTGGGAGTTCATGGGGCACAGCTACGAGCAGGGGCCGATCCACAAGGAGCCCGACCAGCCGGCGATGATCGCGCGCTCGCTGGACACGCTGGAGAAGTTCACCGGCAAGCGCCCCGTGGGCTGGCTGGGGCCGGGGCTTACGCAGACTTTCGAGACCCCCGAGCACCTTGCCGCCGCGGGCATCAAGTACATCGGCGACTGGGTGTACGACGACGAGCCGACCGAGATCCACACCGAGAACGGGCCGCTGGTCACGCTGCCGTACACGGTCGAGAACAACGACATCCCGATGATGATCGTGCAGCACCACGAGGCGGCGTACTGGACGCGCAAGTGCATCGACACCTTCGACCGCTACTACCACGAGGGCGAGCACCGCGCGAAGATCATGGCGATCGCCATCCACCCGTACATCAGCGGGCAGCCGTTCCGCATCCGCTACCTCGAGGAAATCTACGACTACATGAACGGTTTCCCGGGCGTGCTGCACATGAACGGCGAGGAGATCCTCGAGTGGTACCGCTCGGTGCACCCCGAGGGCGCGAGGAACGCCGGATGACGCTGGCGGTCGTGCAGGCGTTGAACGGCGTCACCTTCGCTGCCCTGCTCTTCCTCGTCGCCAGCGGCTTCACGCTCATCTTCGGCCTCATGCGCATCGTGAACCTGGCCCACGGCGCGCTCTACCTCCTGGGCGGCTACATCGCGCTCACGGTCGCCTCGAAATCGGCCAGCTTCGCGCTCGGCATCGGCGCCGCCGCCGCGGCGATCGCCTTCGCCGGCTTCCTCATCGACCGCTTCCTGCTCGGCTTCGTGAAGGGCTTCGAGCTGCGGCAGGTGCTGCTCACGCTCGGCATCGCGCTCTTCATGAACGACCTGGCGCTCGTGATCTGGGGAGGCGACACGTTCACGGTGCCGATTCCCGACGCGATGCGCGGCGCCTTTTCCATCGGCGGCATCACCTATCCGCGCTACCGGTTCTTCGTGCTCGCGGTCGGCATCGTGGTCTTCGTGCTGCTCTGGCTCCTCCTCAACCGCACGCGGCTGGGCGCACTGATCCGCGCG
The DNA here is from genome assembly GCA_035553995.1 of Usitatibacter sp. Classification (GTDB taxonomy): domain Bacteria; phylum Pseudomonadota; class Gammaproteobacteria; order Burkholderiales; family Usitatibacteraceae; genus Usitatibacter. The sequence goes on from DATMJE010000220.1 coordinate 2,435, forward strand.
GGCGTGGACGATGCCGAGACGGTCGAGGCCATCGGCATCGACATCAAGCGCGTGTTCGTCTACACCTTCATGCTCGGCGCGGCGCTGGCGGGCATCGGGGGCGCCCTGGGGGGCGCATTTCTCTCGCTCTATCCCACGGCGGACTCCGAGATCCTCGTCTTCAGCCTGGCGGTCGTGATCATCGGCGGACGCGGCAGCCTCGCCGGCGCGGCGGTGGGAAGCCTCTTCGTGGCGCTGCTCGCGACCTACGGGCAGGTGTGGTTTCCCGAGCTCGCCTATTTCGTGATCTTCGGGCCGATGGCGCTCCTCCTCGCCTTCCGCCCGCTCGGCCTCTTCGGGCGCGCGGCATGAGCGCTTCAACGAAGCTGGGCCTGGCACTTGCGCTGGTCGTGCTCCTCGCGCTCGTGCCCTTCCTGGCGCCGGGTTATCCCACGACGATCGCGACCGAGGTGCTGATCTTCGCGACCCTCGCCATGTCGATCGACATCCTCGCGGGCTTCGCGGGGCGCACGCCGCTCTGCCACGGCGCGATCTTCGGCGTCTCGACCTATGTCGTCCTCTATTACGTGACGGTCGCCAACGGCAACCCGTGGATCGGCGTGGTGCTCGGCGTGATCGCGGCGACACTCACCGCGATGATCTTCGCCCTGCTCGCGGTGCGCACCTCGGGCGTCTATTTCCTGCTGCTGACGCTGGCGCTCGGCATGATCGTCTGGGGCATCTGCCTGCGCTGGACGTCGGTGACCGGCGGCGAGAACGGCATCCGCGGCTCGATCCGGCCCGGGTGGCTGTCGCAACCCGCGCAGCTCTACTGGTTCACGCTCGGCGCGACCACCGCCATGACGCTCGCGATGTGGCGCTTCGTGCGCTCGCCCTTCGGCCTGTCGCTCGCCGGCATCCGCGAAAGCGAGACGCGCATGCGGGCGCTGGGCTACGACGTGCCGCTGCATCTGTTCATCGGGTTCAGCGTTTCCGGATTCTTCGCGGGCCTCGCCGGGGCGCTCTACGCTTTCTTCAACAGCTTCGTGAGCCCGTCCACGGTCGCGCTGGGGCAATCCGTGGAGGGACTGCTGATGGCCATCGTGGGCGGCATCGGCACGCTCTTCGGCGGGCTGCTCGGGGCCGCCATCATCATCGCGCTGGAGAACCTGGTTTCGGCTTATACCGAGCGTTGGCTGATGGCGCTGGGCCTGCTCTTCATCCTCACCATGATCTTCGCGCCGACGGGGCTGCTGGGGCGGATCAACACGCTCGTCGCCCGGCGCGGCAAGCGGAAATAGACAACCACACGGAGGTTACGCATGGATCGTCGCAACTTCATCAAGGCCACCGGCACCGCCGCCATCGCCGCGAGCGCGCCCGCGTACATGACGCTTGCCCGCGCACAGGCCGGGCCCATCAAGATCGGCGTGCTGGCGCCGCTCACCGGCGTGGTCGCATCGGGCGGCAAGGAGATGGTGGAGGCGTTCAACTTCTACTGGGACACCAACGGCAAGAAGGTCGCCGGGCGCGAGGTGCAGCTCACCGTCGAGGACGACGCCTCCAACCCCGACACGGCGCTGCAGAAGGCGCGCCGCCTGGTCGAGCAGGGCAACGTGCACATGCTCATCGGCGACCTTCTCGCGAACACGGGCCTCGCGGTGGCCGAATACGTGAAGGGCAACGGCACGCCCTACTTCATCCCGATCATCGCGGCCGACGACCTCACGCAGAGGAAGCGCATCCCCAATGTCGTGCGCATCGCCGGATATGCGGCGAGCCAGAACCCGCGGCCGCTCGCCGACTGGCTCTACAGGAAGAAAGGCATCCGCAAGGTGGTCACCGTCTCGCAGGACTACACCTTCGGCCACGAGCAGTGCGGCGGCTTCGTGCAGGTCTTCACCGAGCTCGGCGGCAAGGTGCTGGCGCAGTACTGGCATCCGCTGAACACGCAGGATTTCAGCCCGTACCTCGCGCAGATCCAGGATGCGAAGCCCGACATCGTCTATGCGATGGAGACCGGCGCCGACGGCAACCGCTTCATCCAGCAGTGGGCGAACTTCGGGCTCAAGGGCAAGATCCCGCTCTCGGGCTCGATGAACCTCACCGACCAGTCGATCATCCGCACGCTGGGCGGCGAGGCCGAGGGGATCCTCTCGGCCGCGCACTTCTGCGAAGGCGCCGATGCGCCCGCCACGAAGAAATTCGTCGCGGACTACGAGAAGGCCTTCAATCATCTGCCGTCGCTCTACGGCTTCTCGATGTACTCGGGCGGCATGTGGCTCGCCGAGGCGATCAAGGCGGTGAACGGCAAGGTCGAGGACCGCCCGGCGTTCCTGGCCGCGGTGCGAAAGGTCGTCCTGAACGACTCGCCCCTCGGACGGCCGGTGCGGCTGGACGACTACGGCGAGCCGATCTACGACGTGTACATCCGCGAGGTGAAGAAGCGCGCCGACGGCAAGTACTGGAACGTGCCGCTCGAGGTGTATCCGAACGTCTCGCAGTTCTGGCACTACAACCCCGAGGAGTACATGAAGCAGCCGCCCTACTCGCGCACCTTCCAGGGAATCAAGGGCTGATGCTGCGGCTGGAAGGCGTGCGCGTGGCGTTCGGTGCCCTGCGCGCCGTGGACGGCGTGACACTCGACGTGCCGCGCGGCGAGCGGCGCGCGATCATCGGCCCGAACGGCGCGGGCAAGACGACGCTCTTCAACGCGATCGCGGGCGAGCAGCGTGTGACCTCGGGATCCGTGTTCCTCGAAGGGCGCGATGTCACGCGCCTCGGCACGCAGCGGCGCGCCAACCGCGGCATCGGACGCACTTTCCAGATCACCACGCTCTTCGCCGGCCTCACCGTGGCGGAGAACCTCGGCCTCGCCGTGCGCGGCGGCTCGCGGCGCAAGCTTTCGCTCTTCGGCGCGGGCGCCATGAACGCGGAGGAAGCGCGCGTGGTCGAGGAACGCCTCGCTGCGAGCGGACTCGCCGCCCGCCGCGAGGTGCCGGTGCGCGAGCTCTCGCACGGCGAGCAGCGCCAGCTCGAGCTGCAGATGGCGCTCGCCGCCAATCCGCGCCTGCTGCTGCTGGACGAGCCCGCGGCCGGCCTCTCGCCCGCCGAGCGCGTCACCATGGCGAACATCATCCGCGCGCTGCCGCGCGAGCTCACGCTCGTCCTCATCGAGCACGACATGGACCTCGCCCTCGGACTCGTCGACCGCGTGACGTGCCTGCACAACGGGCAGGTGCTGGTCGAGGGCGACCCTGCTGCGATCCGCGCCGATGCGCGCGTGCAGGAGGTCTATCTCGGAAGCCCGCGCGATGCTTGAGGTCGAGGACCTGCACAGCTTCTACGGCCAGGCGCATGTGCTCAATGGCGTTTCGCTCGCGGTCGACGCGGGCCAGGTCGTGGCCCTGCTGGGCCGCAATGGCATGGGCAAGACGAGCCTCATCCGCTCGATCATGGGGCTCGCCCACCCGCAGGTTCGCGCCGGCCGCGTGCGCTTCATGGGCCGCGACCTGCGCGAGATGGCGCCGCACCGCATCGCACGCGCGCGCATCGGCTACGTCCCGCAAGGCCGGCGGCTCTTCGCCTCGCTCACCGTGATGGAGCACCTGGCCATCGTTCCCCGAGTGGGCGGCACGTGGAATGCGGACCGCGTCTTCGAGCTTTTTCCGCGCCTCGCGGAGCGGCGCGGCCACCGCGGCAACCAGCTCTCGGGCGGCGAGCGGCAGATGCTCGCGGTGGCGCGGGCGCTCATGCTGGATCCGAAGCTGCTTCTCATGGACGAGCCCAGCGAGGGACTCTCGCCGGTGATGGTGCAGCACCTCGAGCACATCGTGCGCGAGCTCAAGTCGCGCGGCATCGCCATCCTGCTGGTCGAGCAGAACCTCTACAGCGCGCTCGCCAACGCGGACGTGGTTTACGTGCTCGAGAACGGGCGCATCGTGCACCGCGGCGGACCCGGCACGCTGCGCGACGACGCCGCCGCACGCCAGCGCTTCCTCGGCGTGAACTGACCGCGATTCGCTTTTTTAAAAAACTAAAACCAAAGCGGAACACGGAGAGCACGGAGAAGCACGGAGAGCACTGAGAAAAGCAAAACATGTTCGTTGGGTGCCGTAATGCCGTTCATCCCGCGAAGCAGGTGCATCCGGTTTTCTCCGTGTTCTCCGTGCTTCTCCGTGGTCTCCGTGTTCCGCTTTTGCAGTAGCCGTCAATAAGCGCCAGCGTCCCCGTAGAAGTAATACGTGGCGTGGTAGCGCACCCGCGTCTTCTGCCCGACATCCGCCTCGCGGCACGCTTGCGCCGGCGCACGGCCGCCGTTCGTCTGCAGGCGCTGGATGCTGCGGACTTTCGTGAAGACACCGCTGCCCTCGTGGCCGCTCGCCCGGATGAGCAGGTGCGGAATCGCGCCCGGATCTGCCGCGTCGACGGACGACACGACCTTGCCGGCCACCTTGCTGCCATCGGTCGATTCCCACGTGGGACCGGCGTAGTGCGTGCCGATCACGTGGCCCAGGTCGTCCGTAAGCTCCGCTTCGGGCGCGACGAACTTCCATTGCAGCGCCGCCTCGCCGCGGACGCATTCGTAGATCTGCACGCCCTCGGCGAACGCGCGCAGCAGCAGCACCTCGTCCTTCGGCGGCATGAGCTCGGCCACCACCACCGGCACGCTGCGAACGGAGCGTGATTGGGAGCTCGCGAAGGCGAGCGTGGCGGCCACGCACGTGACCGCGACGTGCATGCCGGTCACCCGGCGCCCGGGATCATTCCGCAAGTGCCACCCCCGATCCCGCCATCTCCTTCGGCAAGTCCTTGAGCTTCGGCAGCCCGTCGTGCAGGCGCAGCACGGTCTCCTGGTAATGCACGTGCACCGCAGGCTCGAACGGGAGCGTGGGAATGGTCGCCGCGTAGACGTCGGTGAGGCCCATGCCGGGGTGGTGCGTGAAGAGATGGCCGCCGCACTTGTTGCACCACATGCGCGAGCTGTGCGGCGTCTTGTTGAACGTGGAGATGTGTTGCGATCCCTCCACGATCGTGAGGGCCTCGGGCTGCCACAGCGTGAATGCATTCACCGGGCCCGCGGACCAGCGGCGGCACGACTCGCAATGGCAATAACCCATCGCGGTTGGCTCGCCCCTCACCGTGAACCGGACCGCACCGCAGAAGCAGCTTCCTTCGTGTCGTGTCATGACATCCTCTCCATGCAATCCATCAGCCGATACCGGAAGAAAAACGTTGACGAAGGCCATCATCGTTGCCCAAGCTGCCGTCGTAAATGACCAATAACCCTCGTTTCCGGACATCGCCATGATGGACGTCGGCTTCCTGGTCTTCCCCGGCTTCAACATCCTCGACCTCTCGGGCCCGCTCGCCGCTTTCGACGTGCCGCGCCGCGAGGTGAAGCCCGCGCCGTATCGATTGACCGTGTTCTCCGAAACCGGCGGCGTGATCGAGAGCTCCTGCGGCGTTTCGGTGAATACCGAAAAGCTGAGCCGCACGCACCTCGATACGTTCGTCGCCATCGGCGGGCTGGGCGCCGTCCACGCGAGCAAGCATCCGTCGCTCGTGAAGCTGGTTCGCGCAACGGCGCAGCGCGCGCGCCGCGTCTGCAGCGTTTGCTCGGGGGCATTCCTGCTGGCGGAGGCGGGGCTTCTTGCCGGACGGCGGGCGACGACGCATTGGGAATACGCCGCGAGGCTGCAGCAGGCCTTTCCCGACGTGCGCGTGGAATGCGACCAGATCTACCTGCGCGACGGCGAGCTGTGGACCTCGGGCGGCGTGACCGCGGGAATCGATCTCGCGCTGGCGCTGATCGAGGAGGATCTCGGCCTCGAGGTGGCCCAGCGCACCGCGCGCGTGCTCGTGGTCTATCACCGCCGCGTGGGCGGCCAGTCGCAGTTCTCCGCGATGCTCGAGATGGAGCCCGTGACGGACCGCGTCCGCCGCGCCCTGCACTTCGCACGCGAGCACCTGCAGGAGCCGCTGCCGGTCGAGCGGCTCGCACAGTCGGTGCACGTGGGCGCGCGGCAGTTCAGCCGGATGTTCGTGCGCGAGACCGGTGAGACGCCCGCCAAGGCCGTGGAGCGATTGCGCGCCGAGGCGGCGCACGCACACGTCACCGGCAGCGCGCAGCCGATCGAGACCATCGCACGCCAGGTGGGCTTCGCGAGCGCGGAACGCATGCGGCGAGCCTTCATGCGGCTATACGGACAGCCGCCGCAGGCGGTACGGCGAGTCACGCGTTAGCAGGAGCCATGTTCGAACGCCTCCTCCTCACCGGCGCCGCGGGCGCCCTCGGCCGCGCGCTGCGGCCTGCCATGCGCGGCTGGGCGCGCGAGTTGCGGGTTTCCGACATCTCCCCGCTCGAGCTCGAACCACGCCATCGGCTTCCATCCGCGCTCGCGCCGCATCGATGCGGAGGATCCCATCCGGCCCGGCAGCCTCTACGGCGTGAGCAAGACCTTCGGCGAGAGCCTCTCGCGCTTCTACTACGACCGCTACGGCATCGAGACCGTGGCGCTGCGCATCGGCTCCTGCTTTCCCGAGCCGCGCGACCGCCGCATGCTCGTCACATGGCTTTCGTACGCGGACCTCACCGAGCGATGGAAGCGCTGCCGCCGGCGGATCCCGCCTCGCCCGCGGAGCAATTCCAGGGCGGCGCCTACGTCACCCTGGGGCCTTATGAGTGACGGCCGGCATCCGGTGAGGAGCTAGGCGCCGCCGCTGCGCGGATGGGTGCGGATCGGGCGGATGGGGCGCACCTCGACGCTGCCCACGCGCGCGGGCGGAATCTTCGCCGCGAGGGCCAGCGCTTGGTCCATGTCGTCCGCCTCGATCATGTAGAAGCCCGCGAGCTGCTCCTTCGTTTCCGCGAACGGTCCGTCCACGATCGCGGCCCTGCCATCGCGCACGCGCACCGTCTTAGCGGTTTCCACCGGCTCCAGCGCTTCGGATGCGATGCAGTGACCGCTCCCGCGGATCGAGCGGTCATACGCGAGGCACTCGTGGTCGTCCATCTTCACGATATCCGATTCGGCGCCGTAAACCAGGCAAAGATATTTCAAGCCTGCCATTCCTCCGCGAGGAAGCCGTAGAAGTTGGTGTCGTAGGGAACTCCCTTCGACACCCAGCGTTTGCGCAGCGTGCCTTCGAGGCGGAAGCCGATGCGGCGCAGCAGCCCGTTCGAAGGCTCGTTGGCGGGGTTCACCTCGGCTTCGAGCCGGCGAACGGACATCGCTGAAAACGCGTGTGCGCAGACGGCTTCGAGCGCCTCGCGCATGAACCCCTGGCCCCAGTGCGCCTTGCCGAGCACGAAGCCCAGCTCCGCCCGCGCGCTGCCCGGATCGAAGCGGAAGACCAGCACGGTGCCGATCACTTTTGCGTCGCTGTTGCGCTCCACCACGAGCTGGCGGCAGGTGCCCGTCTCTTCGAGCGCCTGCATGCGTTTCAGCCAGGCGAGGCCATCGTCACGCGACTGCCACGTGGGATAAGGCAGGAAGCGCGTGACCTCCGGATCGCCGTTGACTTCGAAGAGATCGTCGATATCCCGCTCCTCGACAGGGCGCACGGACACGCGCGCCGAAGAGACCTTCACCGGTTCGAGGGGGACCGCGCCCGTCATATCGCGTCTCGTGTGCGGCTACGTCCGGATCGCCGCGAGCACGGCCTCCGGGGTGAGCGGAACGCGCCGCACCCGCACGCCGAGCGCATCGTGCAGCGCATTGGCGATCGCGGCGGCAACGGGACGTGTCGTGGGCTCGCCAGCGCCGTACGATTTGTTCCCCGGCGTGTTTCCCAGCATCACGATGTCCACCGCATCCGGCACCTCGGTCATGTCCACGATGGGATAGGTGATCCAGTCGACCGACGTCACGCGCGATTCGTCGAAGCGCACGGCCTCGTGCATGGCGCGGCTCATCGCCTGCATGAGGTTGGCCTCGATGGTGCCGTGAACGTTGAGCGGGTTCACGACGAAGCCCACGTCGTGCGCGACGGTGAAACGCGTGACCCGGTAGCGGCCCGTCTCGCGATCGGCCTCGACCTCGGCCACGATGGCGACGATGGAGCCGTTGCGCGGCCCGTATGCGATGCCCTGCCCGCGCACGATGCGGCCCGCGGGGGCCCGCGGCTTCGCATGCGGCTGCCAGCCCGCCTTCTCCGCCGCCGCCTTCACTGCCGCGATCTCGCGCGGCTCGGTGAGAGAGCGCAGGCGGAACTCGACGGGATCCACGCCGCACGCATAAGCGGCTTCGTCCACGAACGATTCGGAGGCGAAGCACGTAGCCATGCCATCGGGATCGCGCAGGTGCGCGGTGCGCAGCCCCGTCGGCATCGAGCGGTTCCAGTCGATGGTGTGGCTCACCTTGCGCGCATTGGGGAACGCGTAGCTCTCCGTGGAGAGCTGCGGCCAATCGCTGTGCTTCGGCTTGAAGCCGCCCACGAGCTGGCCCGCGAGCGTGTCGCCGGCGTGGTCCGTGCCGTTGTTGCGCACGCGCCCCGAGAAGCCGCGCGCCTCGTAGTCCCAGGCGAAGATGCGGTTGTCGCTGCTCACGCCGGCGCGCATGTGGAAGGCGATCGGCGGGCCCTTGGGATCGCCGCCGGTGCCGTCGTGGCGCATGAGCTGCACGCGCACCGGGCGTCCCACCGCCTGCGAGATGACGGCGGCGTCCGCGGCGGCATCGTCCGCGTCGTTCATGCCGTACGAGCCGGGGCCGGGCATCCACATCACGCGCACGCGCTCGACGGGCAGGCCCAGCAGCTCGGCCAGCGCGCCGCGCAGCGGATAAGGCTTCTGGCCGCCCGACCACACCACCGCACCGCCGCGCCGGACGTCGGCCACGGCACAGCCGGGGCCCATGGATGCATGCGACTGGAACGGATACTCGTAGCGTGCCTCGACCACGCGCGCGGCCATCTTCATCGCCGCGTCGACGTCGCCCCTCTCGCCTTCGGTCCTGCTGGTCCTGGGCTTCGCGGTGCGCAGGTGCTCGTAGAGGGCGTCGTAGCCGGGCCAGAACATCGGCGCGGGCTTCGACCATTCGGCGCGCACGTTTTTCGCCGCGGCCACGGCCTGCTCCTCGCGCTCGCAGACCACGGCGAGGAAATCGCCGCGGTGGACGATCTTCACCAGCCCCGGCAAGGCCTGTGCTTCGTCGACGCTTAGCAACTTCGCACCCGCCAGCGGCGGCCGCACCACGCGCGCGTGCAGCATCTCCGGCACCGAGAAATCGGCGATGTAGCGATAGCGGCCGGCGACCTTCTGCGGGATGTCGAGGCGCGGGACGGGCTTGCCGACGATACGATATTCGCGCGGGTCCTTGGCCTTCGGCTTCTCCGCGACCTTGACGTTGAACTGCCGGCCGCCCACGAGCTCGCCGTAGGAAACCCTCCTCGACTCGTCGCCGGCAACGTAGACCACGCCGTCGCGCACGCGCAGCTCGCTCGCAGGCACCTTCAGGCGCTCGGCCGCCAGGGCCAGCAGCGCCGCACGTCCCTCCGCGCCCGCGGCGCGCAGCGCCGAGCCGCCCTGCATGATGCCGTTCGATCCGCCGGTGCCGCGCTGGTCGACGCTCTGCGCCGTGTCGCCCATCACGAGCGTCACGCGCTCCATCGGCACATCGAGCTCCTCGGCCACGATCTGCGTGAACGCGGTGCTGATGCCCATGCCGGCCTCGATCTTGCCCACGCACGCGGTGACGCTGCCATCGGCCGCGATGGCGAGCCACGAATCGAGCAGCTCCGGCTCGACCTTCGCGGGCCACATCGCGCCCGCCGCGGGCAGCGGCGGCTCGCTCGCGGACATCGTGGTGGCACAGCCCGGGAGCGCGAACGTGACGAACATCGCGCCACCGCTCTTCAGGAAATCGCGCCGGTCCATCATGCCCTCCCCATGCGCGACTGCGCGAGCTTCACCGCGCGCAGGATGCTCATGTGCGTGCCGCAGCGGCATTTGAGGCCCGACAATCCCTGGCGGATCTCGGCATCGCTCGCATGCGGATTGCGCTCGAGCAATGCGGCCGCGGTCATGATCCAGCCGCTCAGGCAGTAGCCGCACTGCGCGGCCTGCTCGTCGATGAACGCCTGCTGCACCACGTGCAGCGTGCCCTCGCGGGGTGCCAGCCCCTCCAGCGTGGTCACGCGTGCGCCACGGGCGGAAGCGACCGGTGTCGCGCACGAGCGGATGGCCGTGCCATCGAGGTGGACCGTGCATGCGCCGCACTGTCCCAGCCCGCAACCGAATTTCGGGCCGTGCAGGTGCAGGTCGTTGCGCAGCACCGTGAGCAGCGGCGTCTCCGGCTCGGCGGTGACGCGCTCGCGGCGGCCATTGACGGTGAGATCGAAGGATTCGGCCATGGCGGTCGGGCGAAACGGGGTTTTCGAAGCTGATATGTTAGCCCCATGAACCGGAAAATTTTCGCCCTTGTCCTCGCTTTCTTCGTGACCGTGAGCCATGCGTGGGAGTTGCCCGCCGACCGCCAGGTCCTCGACCGTTCCGCCATCGCGGACATCCTCGCCGCGGACGCTTATCCCGAGACGAGCGGCTACTCGAAGCGCGTCGAGATGATCGACTTCGAGGCGTACGGCCAGCCGTTCACGCAGGTGGCCGTGATCCTCGCGCCCGACAAGCCACGCCTGCATCGCGGCAGGAAGCTCGTCGTCGTGGGCGCGGAGCCCGGCAGCGAGTACGCCGGCGATTTCCTCGCCACGCCCGAAGGCCGTGAAGGGCCCGGCGTGTGGCTCGCGAAGCGCGGCGTGACCTTCGTGGCGCTCACTCGCGTGGGACGCTGGAATTTCCTCGCGCCGGACGGCTCGTGGGCGGGCATCCCGCTCGACACACGCATGCCGATATTCGACCGCCGGCAGAAAGCGCCGTGGACTGGCGCGGACTTCGAGGTCAAGTCCTCGGGCCTCAAGGGTGCGACCAGCGGCGACAGCGCCACGTACCGGGTGCCGCGGCCGTCCTCCGCGCTTTACCGGCAAATGCTCGCGGCGACACCGGTCACGTTCCTCACGGGTTACCGGCTCGCGATCGAGCGCGCCGTGCCGCCCGCGGAGCGGGACGCCCACTACGTGCTCTACTGGGGTATGTCGACGGGAGGCGCCTTCCTCTACCCACTGGCGAAATGGCTGCCCCCCGACGGCTATCTCGGCTGGGGCACGAGCAGCACGGGCCTGGCTTACGTTTACCGGCGCGCGAAGTCCGGCGATTTCGAGCAGCCCTACGCGCATTCGGCGCTGCGCCTGCGCGAGCGCGGCCTCGACGACTTCACCTACTACACGAAGGAGCTCGACGAGGCCACGCGCCTGAAGTGGTGGGCCAACGCGCTGAAGGGCCCGCGCTTCAAGAGCGGCGAGGACCCGGCGATGCAGTTCGGCGCAGCCGCGCTCAGCGAGGTCGCGATGCGCCTGTGGCTAGCGGATTTCCTGCCCGCTTCGTATCGCAAGGCGGGCCTGGCCGCTTTCGTGAAGGACCTGATGGAGCCGAGCTTCCCGCCGGCGGAGCTCGGCCGCGTGGCCATCCTCGACATGAACGGCACGCTGGACGAGGCCATTCCCCCGAAGACCGTCGATGCGCATCGCGAAGTCATGGAGCCGTACGCACGCAAGTATCGCGTGGCGCGCGTCGAAGGCTTCCACCACTATCTTTTCACGCAGGATGCGATCCGTACCGTCGGCACGCTGTGGCTGCGCTTCATCGACTCCGGCTATTTCGACGACTAGGGGATCTCAAGTCTCGGCGAGCGCCTCCCGCGCCGCCTCCTCGCTCACGCCCTGCGTGATCACCACCAGCGCGCTGGCGCCTCCCTCGGGCCAGCGCGACAGCAGCCGCACGGGATAGAGCACGCCGGCGACGGCATGGATCACCGCGGGCCCCGGCTGGCCGGCGAGCGCGAGCAGTCCCTTCATGCGCAGCACGCGCGTGCCGTGGTGCTCGAGAAACGACTCGATGCGCGAGCGCAGGATGGCCGGATCGAATGCATCCTCGGGCCGCAACGTCACGACACGCATGTCGGTGCCGTGCGCGGCTTCCATGGAGCGGGGTTGATGCGCATCCCGCGAAGCCGGCTGCGGCGCCGCCCCGGCCGCCCCGCGCCAGGCCGATGCCACCTGCGCGTGGCGCTGCGCACGATTGCCCGCGCTCGCGAGCGCCTCGAGCACGCGATGCGCATCCACGTCGGCGTGGGCGGACCGGATGACCGGCGCGTGCGGATTGATGCCGGCAAGCCGCCGCTGCAGCCGTTCGGTGTCCTCGGGCGCGGCGAGGTCGGTCTTGGTGATCACCAGCGCGTCCGCGACGAGCGCCTGCGCAAATGCCTCCGGAAACGCATCGAGCTCGCGCTCCCCTTCCACGGCATCCACCGCGGTCACGATGCCTTCCAGCCGGTAGGATTCCCGCACCAGCTTGCTTTCGGCCAGCTCCTCGAGGATCGCGCCGGGATGCGCGAGGCCATTCGTCTCCACGATGACGCGCCTGAAATGCGGCACGCGCCTTTGCAGCACGAAGTCCTCCAGCGCGTTGTCGAGGGCGCCGCGGATGGTGCAGCAGATGCAGCCGTCCTGCTCGAGGCGGATGAACGCGGCAGAGGCGCCGACGAGCTGGTGGTCGATGCCGACGCAGGCAAGCTCGTTCATCACCACCGCGGAGCCGGCGAAGGCGGGATCGTCGAGCCAACGCGAGAGCAGCGTGCTCTTTCCCGTGCCCAGGAAACCGGTGAGCAGCAGCAGCGGCACGCGCTCGCTCACCAGAGCGCCTCGCCGCGCGCGACGCGCTCCGACATCTCGTGCTGGAACTCCGGCGGACCGTAGCCGTAGCGCTCGCCCCCGATCTCGTAGAAGAACGGGCGTTGCGTGCGCTCGCTGAAGGCCTCCATCCAGGCGATGAGGCGCCGGTCCGGATCGCGCCCCGCGGAGCGCAGCACATAAGCTTCGCGACCGCGCCACTTCATCGGGATGATCATCACGCCGAGGCGGTCGGGACGGAACTCGTCGGGGAAGGGACTGTTCGGCTGCAGCCAGCCGCAGGTGAAGTTGCGGCAGGGATGCTGCGGGCGGCGCTCGTAGATGCTGCACTCGTGCTCGCCGCGGAAATGGCACGGCGTGCCGGGCTTCATCTCGTGGCCCTCGATCACGCCGACGACCCAGCCATCGCAGCAGGCGGTGCAGCCGCCGCACTGTCGCAGAGGTGCAGTCGCTAGCGGGATCACGGCACCGCAGCACTTCTTGTACTTCCTGCCGCTGCCGCAGGGACACGGATCGTTGCGCCCGACGGGCATGGGAAGACGGTCGAATTCAATGACCATCCCAGTATACTCGGGACATACATTGGAACTGCGTTCCTCCATGGAGAACGCAAAGCCGGATGGTCTATCTCGTCGTCCTCCTGTCGGTCCTGCAGCACATCGCCTTCCGCGGCTCGAAGATGCTGGTCTCGCTCGCGGCGCTGGCGGCGGGCGCCTCGCAGTTCGAGGTGGGACTCATCGGCGCCACCTTCGCCGCCTTCCCGCTGCTGCTCGCCGTGTACGCCGGCAAGGTCTCCGACCGCATCGGCATGCGCAAGCCCGTCGTGGCCGGGGCGCTGGTGATCGCGAGCGGCGTCTCGATCCCGTTGCTCGTGCCCGGCGTCGCGGGTCTCGTCATCGCGGCGGCGCTGATCGGCCTCGGGCACATCTTCTTCCACGTGACCATCCACAACCTGGTCGGCGCCCATGGCGAGGGGGAGGCACGCACGAAGAACTTCGCCACCTTCGGCCTCGGCGCCTCGATCGCGGTCTTCATCGGCCCCTCGATCACCGGTTTCTCCATCGACGGCTGGGGCTACCGCGCGACCTTCGTGCTGCTCGCGCTGATCGCGCTCGTGCCCGCGGCGATCATGCTCGCCTGCCCGAAGATCGTGCCGCCGCAGCCGGCGCACGCGCACAAGGAGAAAGCCAGCGCCCGCGAGCTGCTCGCCATCCCGGGCCTGCGCCGCACGCTCATCATGAGCGGTGTCACGCTCACGGGCGTCGAGCTCTTCTCGTTCTATTTTCCCGTGTATGGACGCGAGGTCGGGCTTAGTGCGTCCGCCATCGGCATGGTGATGTCGAGCTACGCGCTCGCGGCCTTCATCGTGCGCATGGGCATGCATCGCGCCTCGCGCGCCATCGGCGAGATCGGCGTGCTCACGGCATCGCTCTTCATCGCCGGCGCCACGTTCTTCCTCGTGCCGCTCTTCTCGCAGGCGCCGCTGCTCGCGGCGGTCGCGTTCCTGCTCGGAATCGGGCTCGGCTGCGCGCAGCCGATCACCATCCTGCTCACGTACAACCATGCGCCCGCGGGCCGCTCGGGTGAAGCGCTCGGCATGCGCCTTACCGTGAACAAGCTGATCCAGATCGCGGTGCCGCTGGTCTTCGGCGGCCTGGGAACGGCGTTCGGGCTGGTGCCGGTCTTCTGGGCCAACGGCGCCTTCCTGCTTTTGGGCGGGGCGGTATCGCTCGCGGAGCGCAGGGTCTCGGCACAGAAGGCGGCAGCGGCGGCAGCGCTGATCGCACCCAGGAGAGAGGAGAACACGGCATGAGATGGCAACACGGGCTCGCGGCCGCGTGCGCGAGCGTGGCGCTGGTTTCGCTGGGCCAGGCGCCCAATGGCGACGCGGCGCGCGGCAAGGCGCTCTTCATGAAGAACATGTGCTACACGTGCCACGGCACGGCCGGCCAGGGCGGCGACCGCGGCTCCGGTCCGCGCCTCGCGCCCGGCCTCTTCCCGTGGGAAGGCTTCCAGCAGCAGGTGCGGCATCCGCGCTCGGTGATGCCGCGCTATCCTGCGGAGTTCGTGGGCGAGCAGGACCTGCAGGACATCTACGCTTATCTTTCGAGCCTCAAGCCCGGCCCAGCCGCAAAGGACATTCCACTGCTGAGGGAGTGATGCCATGGCTCTCATCCGCTGCGCCGCTTTGGCTTTCGTGGTGCTCCCCGCATACGCGCAGGTGCCGTTGCCCGAGGGACCCGGCAAGGCGGTCGTCGAGACGGCGTGCGTGAAGTGCCACGAGCTCGCGCGCGTGCAGCGCGCGGGCTTCAGCGAGGCGGGATGGCGCAACCACGTGGCGATGATGATGAACGTGGGCGCCGCGATCCCGGCCGACCAGGTGGATACCGTCGTCGCCTATCTCGCGAAGAATTTTCCCGAGAAGGCGAAGCCGCGCGCGGCGGTGATTTCCGGCGACACGAAGGTCGAGATCCGCGAATGGGACGTGCCGCACCCGGGCACGCGGCCGCACGATCCGCTGCTCGCGCGCGACGGATCGCTCTGGTACACCGGACAGGCCAACAACACCCTCGGCCGGCTCGACCGCGCTAGCGGGAAGATCCGCGAGTACCCGCTCAAGACACCGCGCTCCGGGCCGCATGGCCTGGTGGAGGATGCGCGCGGGCACATCTGGTTCACCGCCAACTCCGCGGCTTATATCGGCGAGCTCGATCCCGCCACCGGCGACGTGAAGGAATACCCGATGCCCGATCGCGAGGCGCGCGATCCGCACACGCCGGTGTTCGACCAGGGCGGGCGCCTGTGGTTTTCGGTGCAGGGCAGCAACCGCATCGGGCGCCTCGATCCGAAGACCGGCGAGGTGAAGCTGGTCACGCCGCCCACGCGCAATGCCGCCCCCTATGGCGCGAAGGTCGATTCGAAGGGCGTGCCGTGGGTGGTGCTCTTCAACACCAACAAGATCGCGCGCGTCGATCCGCAGACGATGGCGGTGCGCGAATACGAGCTGCCCAACAAGGAGAGCCGCCCGCGACGCATGGCGATCACGGCCGACGATGCGATCTGGTACAGCGATTACGCGCGCGGCTACATCGGCCGGCTCGATCCCGCCACCGGCCAGGTTCGGGAATGGCCCTCGCCCGGCGGCAACGGCGCCCAGCCCTACGGCATGGCGACCGACGGCGAGATCGTCTGGTACAGCGAATCGGGGGTGGCGCCCAACACGCTGGTGCGCTTCGATCCGCGCACGGAGAAATTCCAGTCGTGGACGATTCCCTCGGGCGGCGGCGTCGTGCGCCACATGGACATGCACTCGCCGGGCGAGATCGGCATCGCCTGCAGCGGCGTGAACAAGATCGGACTCGTCGCGATCCGGTAGCGACGTACCTTACTGCGTCACGAAGAGCTCGATGGCGTGCTCCTCGACGCCGAGGCGCGCATCGCGGAAAGTCTCGTTGCGGAACTGGTAGCCGGCGACGAAGTAGTCGGCGATGCTCGTGGAGAGCGCCGGCTCCAGCGTTCGTGCGAGGCCGATCACCTTCGCGAAATCGTCCTGGTCGATGCGGAGCATGAAGTCCATGCCCGCGGACCTGCACGAGCCCGAGCTCGCATCGGCCACGCACGGGATGAAATCGCCCCTCAAGCGCTTTCCGAAGAGCGGCTCGGCACGGAAGGTCGTGCCGACGATGGGCGTGCCGTTGTTCGCATCGCGCGCGACCACGTCGCCGGGCTGCTGCGTGCCGAACGCCAGCACGCTCACGAAAAGGTGCCTGCCGGATTTCGCATCGACGAAATCGATCACTGGGCCGCCATACGCGTGGCTCGCATCGTCGTTGCGCCGCACGGTGGTCACCAGGAGGTTGAAGCCGGCAAAGAGGTCGTGCTCGTGCCCATCGCCCCACGGATACAACGCATCGGCCGCCGTGGCGCTCGCGGGGATGAACCGGTAGCTGGGGCTCGCGCTCGCATAGTCGCCACCCGTGCGTTCGCTGCCGTCGACGTGCACGCCGACCGGCATGCCGCTCAACTCCCACTCGACGAACGAATGTGAGGGCGCCTGCGCGGCGGGCCACGCGGTCCACACGGTATCATCCGTAAGCGAAAGCCAGCCCGTGATTTGGGCGAATGCCGGCGAATAGTCCGGATTGAGGTGGCTGGACGTCGGGGGCACGAACTTGCCGATGGACCGCGTCATGTCCGGAAGCCCGACGAGGGTCACGCATGAGCCCGATACTCCCTGCAGCGTGCGGCACGTGGCCGATGGCGCGATGTCGGTGCCGAAGATCCCGATCGACGCCTTCAGCGGGCGGTCCGCGTTCACGGCGCAGAACGCGATGCCCTCGTCGACGAAACCCTGCGCCGCCATCTTCGCCTGCACGCGCTCGTCGAAGTTGAAGCGGTGGTTCGAGTCGTTGAACGCGAAGCGGTTGTTGTATTGCCGGTGGATCGGCGTGAGTCCCAGTGCACACACGCCATCGTGCGGGACGTCGATCTTGAGGTCGATCTTCTCGAAGTTCCAGCCGGTGTCGTGCGTGCGCAGGAAATCGCACTCGGCGGGGTCGGCGGTGTAGAAATGCGAGTTGGTGGGCGGCGGTGCGTAGAAGCGGCAGACCGGCAACGCGTTCTGCGCCACTGCCTGCGTTTCCGAGACGTCATAGCCGGCGAATTCGTAGCCGGTAAAGCGCCATCCAGGGCCTGCGGAACCCTGCTCGACCTGCTGCGCTTCCGACGGCACCAGGAGCACGAAATGGTGCGTGATGTCGTTCACGTACTCCTTCAACAGCACCGTCTTCGGCGGCGGCGGGCCAATCAGGAAGGCGGCGGCGATCTGGGCGGCCCCCGCCATGCAGAGGGCGACGAGGGAGAGAAGGAAGCGATGGAAACGGGTCACTTTGCGGTTTAACGGTAAGTGCGCAGGCCCCTGATTTAACCACCATGAATGGGCAGTGCGCTACCGTGACCTGCACTCGCCCGGCGAGACCGGCATCGCCTGCAGCGGCGTCGACAAGGTGGGGATCGTCGCGATCCGTTCAGGGGCTCCACCTTTTACTGCGTCACGCGAAGATTCACGGCGTGCACCTCGAGCCCGAGGCGCGCGTTGCGGAAGGTCTCGTTGCGGAACTGGAAGCCGGCGACGAAGTAGTCGGTGATGCTCGTGGATAGCTGCGGCTCGAGCGTTCGCGCGAGGCCGATCACCTTCACGAAATCGTCCTGGTCGATGCGGAAGGAGAAGTCGATGCCCGTGGACGTGCACGAGCCCGAGCTCGCATCCGCCACGCACGGGATGAAATCGCCCACCATGCGCCTGCCGAACAACGGATCGGGGCGGAAGGTCGTGCCGACGATCGGCGTGCCGTTGTTCGCGTCTCGCGCGACCACGTCGCCGGGTTGCTGCGTGCCGAACGCGAGCACGCTCACGAAGACGTGCTTGCCGGACCTGAAGTCGACGAAGTCGATCACGGGGCCGCCATACGCGTGGCTGGCATCGTCGTTGCGCCGCACGGTCGTCATGAGGAGCTGGAAGCCAATGAAGAGGTCGTGCTCGTGCCCGTCCACCCAGGGATACAACGCATCCGGCCCGAAGCCGTTCGCCGGGATGATCCGGTAGCTGGGACTCGCGCTCGCATAGTCGCCCGCCGTGCGCTCGGTGCCGTCCACGTGCACGCCGACCGGCATGCCGCTCAACACCCACTCGACGAAGGAATGCGAAGGCGCCTGCTCGGCGGGCCAGGCGGTCCACACCGTGTCCGTGAACGGGACCCAGCCCGTGATCTGCGCGAATGCCGGCGAATAATCCGGATTGACGTCGCTGAACCTCGGCGGCACGAACTTGCCGATGGACTGCGTCATGTCCGGCAGCCCGACGAGCGCCACGCAGGGCCCCGTCTTGCCGTTGATGGTGTTGCACGCGGCGGAGGGTGCGACGTCCGTACCGGCGATGCCCAGCACCGTCCTGAGCGGACGGTCCGCGCTCGTTGCGCAGAACGCGATGCCCTCGTCGACGAAGCCCTGCGCCGCCATCTTCGCCTGCACACGCTCGTCGAAATTAAAGCGGTGGTTCGAGTCGTTGAACGCGAAGCGATTGTTGTACTGGCGGTGGATCGGCACGAGCCCCTTCGCACACACGCCGTCGTGCGGGACATCGATCTTGAGGTCGATCTTCTCGAAGTTCCAGCCGGTGTCGTGCGTGCGCAGGAAATCGCACTCGGCGGGGTCGGCGGTGTAGAAATGCGAGTTCGTCGGGGGCGGCGCATAGAAGCGGCACACCGGCAACGCGTCCTTCGCCACATCCAGCGTTTCCGACACGTCATAGCCGGTGAACTCGTAGCCGGTGAAGCGCCATCCGGGGCCCGCCGAGCCCTGCTCGACCTGCTGCGCTTCCAACGGCACCAGCAGCACGAAATGGTGCGTGATGTCGTTCACATACTCCTTCAGCAGCACCATCCTCGGCAGCGGCGGAAAGATCGGGAAGGCGGCGGCGAGCTGGGCGGCGCCCGCGATGCAGAGGGCGACGAGGGAAAGAAGGAAGCGACGGAAGCGGGTCAATTTGCGGCTGAAGCAGTAAGTGCGGAAGCCCCTATTGTAATCAATGTGAGTGGGATTCCGCACTGCGATACTCCCCCGAAGCGCATCCCCCGATGCGCCCCGAGGGGTTCGTTGCGCCTCAGAAGCGCAGGCCGAGCTGCTGGTCGAGCGAGTACTTGCCGCCGCCCTTGAGCGCGATGGCGATGGCC
>DATMJE010000221.1:0-2066 GCA_035553995.1 Usitatibacter sp.
GGTCGCCCCGTCGCAGGACGGGGCCTCATCAATCGAACCGAAATTGGGCCCCGGCCTTCGCCGGGGTGACGGATATTTCGCCGGGGTGACGGATATGTTGGATATTCAACTTCTTCGCAAGGACCTGCCCGCGGTGGTCGCGGGCCTGAAACGCCGCGGCGTCGTTTTCGACGAGTCGGCCTTCCGCGCGCTCGAGGACGAGCGCAAGAAACTGCAATCGCGCACCGAGGAGCTGCAGGCGAAGCGCAATGCGCTCTCGAAGCAGGTTGGCATGCTGAAGGGCAAGGGCGAGGATGCCTCGGCCGTGCTGGCCGAAGTGGGCGGCATCGGCGACGAGCTCAAGTCGAACGAGACGGCGCTGGCGCAGCTCCAGGAAAAGCAGAACGGCTTCCTGCGCACCATCCCGAACATCCCCCGCGCGGAGGTGCCCGAAGGCAAGTCGGCCGACGACAACGTCGAGGTCCGCCGCTGGGGCGAGCCGCGCAAGTTCGACTTCCCGGTGAAGGACCATGTCGACGTGGGCGGCCCGCTCGGGCTCGATTTCGACACGGCGGCCAAGCTCTCGGGCGCGCGCTTCTCGGTGCTGCGCGGCGGCATCGCGCGGCTGCACCGCGCGATCGCGCAATTCATGCTCGATACGCATACGCGCGAGCACGGCTATACCGAGGTCTACGTCCCGTACATGGTCACCGCCGAATGCGCCGACGGCGTGTCGAGCCTCGCCAAGTTCAAGGAAGACCTCTTCAAGATCGACGGCCGCGAGCTTTATCTCATTCCGACCGCCGAGTACCCGGTCACGAACTTCGTGCGCGACGAGATCGTCGACGTGGCGAAGCTGCCGTTGCGCTTCGCCTGCCACAGCCCTTGCTTCCGCTCGGAAGCGGGCAGCTACGGCAAGGACACGCGCGGCATGATCCGCCAGCACCAGTTCGACAAGGTGGAGATCGTGCAGATCGTGCGCCCGGAGCAGTCGGCCGACGCGCACGAGGAGCTCACGCGCCACGCGGAGACCATCCTGCAGAAGCTGGAGCTGCCGTACCGCACGATGCTGCTCTGCACGGGCGACATGGGCTTTTCGAGCGCGAAGACCTACGACCTCGAGGTCTGGCTGCCCGGGCAAAACGCGTATCGCGAGATCTCGTCGTGCTCGAACTTCGAGGCCTTCCAGGCGCGGCGCATGCAGGCGCGCATGCGGGACGAGAAGGGCAAGGTGCAGCCGCTCCACACCATCAACGGCTCGGGGCTCGCGGTGGGCCGCACGCTGGTGGCGATCCTCGAGAATTACCAGCAGGCGGACGGCTCGGTCACGGTGCCGAAGGCGCTCGCGCCCTATATGGGCGGCGTGGAGCGTATCGCCCCGTAGCAGGGTCCGGCACCAAGGTGCCATATTTGCTTTGCGGCAAAAGCGTAAGGTCGGGTCCCATCACCGTGGCGGACCCGAACCTTCGTTGCCGATGGCCAGCCCACCGATACGTCCCGATGGCGCGAACAGCAAGTCCGAGCTTCGCGCATTCCTCTTCCTCACCGTGGTGATGGCGCCGGTCCTCGCGGCCGCCATCATCGTGACGTACGGTTTTTTCGTCTGGATCCTGCAATTCTTCGCGGGACCGCCCGGCCCGGGATGAGCCGATGAAGCCCGCAGAGGTCCACATCGCCGGCTGCGTCGCCTACATGCTCCCCGACCACGCCGAAGCCATCGTGCGCGCCATCCGCACCGCGTCGCTGTGCGAGGTGCCGCGCGCCGATGGGGCGGGGCGCGCCGTGCTGCTCATCGAGCGGGAGAGCACCGCTGCCGTGATGGATGTCATCGATGCAGTCCGCGCCCTCGAGGGCGTGATCGCCGTGCACCTCGCGTACCAGCACGCGGAGAGCGAATCCGAGATGGAGATGCCGCAGCCATGAACATGACCCGCCGGGATTTCATCCGCTCCACCGCCGTGAGCGTCGCCGCCGCGGCGGCCGGCATGGCGGATGCGCAATCGAACGTGCTCACCGATCCGTCCGCCAGCGGGCTCAAGTGGCACAAGGCGGCGTGCCGCTTCTGCGGCACGGGGTGCGGCGTGACG
>DATMJE010000222.1:0-15072 GCA_035553995.1 Usitatibacter sp.
CCCTTCCCATCCCGAACAGGACCGTGAAACGACGCCGCGCCG
Source organism: Usitatibacter sp. (assembly GCA_035553995.1). Taxonomy (GTDB): domain Bacteria; phylum Pseudomonadota; class Gammaproteobacteria; order Burkholderiales; family Usitatibacteraceae; genus Usitatibacter. The sequence goes on from DATMJE010000222.1 coordinate 43, forward strand.
ATGATATTGCGGATTGCCCGTGAGAAAGTAGGTCATCGCCAGGGCCCTATAAGCCAAACGCCCAACCAGACACCTGGTTGGGCGTTTGCATTTGCGCCCGAGCGCGCGATGACCTGACTTGGGCCGATAGCGAAGCGAAAGAGGCCCAAAGTACGAATCGCCAGGGCCCTATACAAAACGCCCCATCGCTCATGCGGTGGGGCGTTTGCATTTGCGGATCCTTGGCCATGCGCCTTCTGTGCGCTGGCGCACAGACGGGACTTCCGGGAGACCACAAGGTCGGCCACGCGCCATCCGCGTCTACCCGAAACCGCAAACTTGCGCTCGCGATCGGCGAAACAGTTTGTAGTAACCATAGCTCTCGCGTGTGCGAGCTTGCTGTCCGCAGGCTCGGCCGACGGACAGGAAACACGCAGAATCCCACGCGTTGGCTTCCTCGCCGCCAGTCACGCGTCCGGCGACCAGATCGTGCAGGCATTCATGCGCGGATTGAGAGAGCGCGGGTACGTCGAAGGACGAGACTTCGTCCTTGAAAGGCGATCGGCAGAAGGACGGGTCGAGCTCCTGCCGGCATTGGCAGACGAGCTGGTCAAGCTGGACGTAGATGTAATTGTCGCGCCGCCGGTTTCGTCCGCCCTCGCTGCCCAGAAAGCCACCCGGCGCATCCCCATCGTTTTTGCTCTCGTGTCCGATCCGGTAGGGTCGGGACTCGTCAGCAGCCTCTCACGGCCCGGCGGAAACATTACGGGCCTGTCCACCAGATCCGATGACCTGATCGCGAAGATGGTGGAAATGTTGAGCGAGGCGGTGCCGGGCGCCGTTCGCATGGCAGTTCTCCTGAATCCTGCGGAACCGCTCACCGAGACGCTGTGGAAGCGAAGCGAAGTGACAGCGCGCGCATCGAAAGTACGGCTCGAGCGATTTGAAGTGCGCACCAATGAAGATCTCGAGCGCGCATTCGTCCGCATGGCGAAGCAGCGTCCGGACGCATTGATTGTCCTTTCGGATCCCATCTTCCTGAGCCATCGGGAGCGAATTGTTCGTGAAGTGGCGGACATGCGGCTGCCCGCCATTTATTCCTTCGGCAATTTCACCGAAGCCGGTGGGCTCATCAGCTATGGGGTCGACCTGAACGAGACATTCGCGCGTGCGGCCGGCTACGTGGACCGGATTCTCAAGGGGGCCAAACCGTCCGACCTCCCGGTGGAACAGCCCGCTCGCTTCGAGTTGGTCGTCAATCTGAAAGCGGCGGCGCGCATCGGGCTCACGATTCCGCGGGCATTCGAGCTGCGCGCGGATCGCGTGATCGAGTGAAGCGGTCCGGGCGCCTCTTCAGGAAGTACATTGGTCTCATCGGCGGTCTTGCGATCACGATGGTCCTGGCGGCCGAGCTGATCGAAGGATACTTCTCGTACGAAGAGCAAAAGATCTCGGTCGCAAGACTCGCACAGGAAAAGGCGTTGGCGGCCGCAGTTCGCATCGGGCAATTCGTGCAGGACATCGCGACCCAGATGGTCTGGATAACCTCGCCGCAACTCGAGAGCGGAGAGGATGCGCTCAAGCGACGAAGATTCGAGTTTCGAAACTTCCTGCGTCAGGTGCCTGCGATCACCGACATTCGCCAGCTCGATCGCGCGGGCCGGGAGCAACTTCTTGCCTCACGCCTGCAGCCTGACACGTTCAACAGCGGAAACGATTTCTCGAACGATCCGGCATTCCTCGAGCCGCGAGCGGGAAGGACCTATTTCGGCCCCGTCCACTTTCGCATGCAGACGGAGCCCTACATGACCGTGGCCGTGCCGGGCTCGCGTAGCGATTCCGCCATCGCCGTTGCGGAAGTCAACTTGAGATTCATCTGGGACGTCGTATCGCAGATCCGTGTCGGGAAGACGGGCCATGCTTATGTTGTCGACCCGGATGGCCGCCTCATCGCACATCCGGACCTGTCGCTGGTGCTGCGGGACACGAGCTACTCCCATCTGGCACAGGTCAAGGCCGCGCTTGGCAAGCCGGCGCAGCAGGACCCTCGCGTTGACGCAGCCACGGTCGTGCAAGGCGCGACCGGCGGATTGGTCCTGGCTGCCCATGCTCCGATCACGATGTTGGGATGGACGGTATTCGTCGAGGAGCCGGTCGAAGAGGCCCTGGCGCCCCTTTATGCCTCACTCCTGCGCAAAGGCAGCCTTCTGCTGCTCGCATTGGCGCTCGCCGTAGCCGGAAGCTACACACTGGCGAGAAGGATGGTGGCCCCCATTACGGCGTTGGACAGGGGCGCGCAAGAGCTCGCTGCGGGAGCTCTTGATTATCGTGTTTCCGTTCACACGGGGGACGAGCTCGAGACCCTCGCCGATCGATTCAACCACATGGCCGATCGGCTCCATGAATCGTATTCGGTGCTCGAGCACGAAGTCGTGAGGCGAACGCTGGAGCTGGAGATGGCGAACCGGGCGAAGTCGCGCTTCCTGGCAGTAGCCAGCCACGACCTGCGCCAACCGATGCACGCGCTGGGGCTTTTCTCCTCGCAGTTGAGCCGCAAGGCATTGCCCCAGGACATCCGTCGCCTCGCCCAGCAGATCGAGGCTTCGGTCGTGGCGCTGGGCAATCTGCTCGATGCGCTGCTGGACATGTCGAAACTCGACGCAGGCGCTGTCGATCCGGAAATTGGCGACTTTCCCGTGAGCGACATCCTGGACAGGATCGAGGGGAGCTTTCGTGCATCGGCGCTCGACAAGGGTCTGAAGTTCGCGGTTGTCCATTCCAGCGCCACCGTTCGCAGTGACCCCGTACTGCTCGAGCGCATCGTCCTGAATCTCGTATCCAATGCCATACGGTACACGGCACGCGGGGGCGTCGTTGTTGGCTGCCGTCGGCGCAATGCCTGCATCCGGATCGAGGTCTGGGATACGGGCAGCGGCATCCCGCTCGACCTCCAACGCGATATCTTTCGGGAGTTCTACCAGCTTCCGAATCCCGGGCGTGACGGCGACAAGGGGCTGGGGCTGGGTCTCGCCATCGTCGACCGGTTATCGAGAGTTCTCGATCATCCTTTAAGCGTCGAGTCGACCCCCGGCCGAGGGTCGGTTTTCGTCGTCGAGGTTCCACTTGGAAAGCCGGGCCAGGTGGTTGCGCGCGCCGACGCAATCGGCGCCGGAATCGCGCAGGGCACGCTGGTCGCGCTTATCGACGACAACGCCCTCGCGCGCGACGGCGCACGCGGCGCACTCGAAGACTGGGGCTGCGAGGTGATCGCCGCTACATCGCTCGGCGAAATGCTGGACAGGCTCGCCGGGCGCGGGCGAGAACCCGACATCGTCATTTCCGACTATCACCTGGGTGGAGAAGAAACCGGAATCGAGGCGATAGCAGGCGTTCGGGCGGCTTACTCGGCGGGTATCCCCGGCTTTCTGGTCAGTGGCGACACCACGCCGGCAGTCCTGCAGGCGGCGCAGAGCAGCGGCTATGTCCTGCTCTCCAAGCCGGTGCGGCCGATGAAGTTGCGCGCATTGCTAAGTCACCTGCTGAGGACACACGAGTCGTACCGCGTGACCTCGTAGGCCGGGGCGCTCAGGTATGCTCGTCTTGAGCCGGTCCCCAATCCATCTTCGCGGCCATGATGGCGGCTTGCGTTCGATTCGTCACATTCAAGGTCTTCAGGATGGACGTAATGTGGTTCTTGACCGTCGCCTCCGCCAACTTGAGCTCGCGACAGATCGTCTTGTTGGGCTTTCCCTGGGCGATCAGAGCCAGTACTTGAGCTTCCCTGTCGGTCAGGCCCAGGGTTGACGCCGTAGCGCGCGCGCTTTCCGCGGCGAATTCGCGCGATGGGCCGCACAGGCTCCGCGCTCCGATTTTCAGGGCGCTACGGTCCATGACTTCGGGCGGGAGGTAAACGCCGCCCGAGCACACCAGGCGCAGGGCATTCACCATGACCGCGTGCGTCGTGGATTTCGGAATATATCCGACCGCACCCAGATTGATGGCCTTCGTGACGGTGTCGCGATCCCTGATACCGGACAAGACAACGACCGCGGTCGTCGGATAGCGTCCACGCAAGTCGTCGAGGACGATCAGCCCATCGATGTCGGGAAGGGTGAGATCCAGCAGGATGAGGTCGATATCGTGATTGCGTTCGGCGAGATTCAGCGCGCCGGCACCGTCATGCGCGTCGAGCACGACACACTCCGGGTCGAGCTCGGCAATCACGTCGCGCATCGCCTCCCTGATCAGCGTGTGATCGTCCACGACGAGCACCTTCGACAGCTTCAGCTCCAAGGAAGCTCCATTCGCCTCTGTCTTCGCGTCACCCGTTTCATCATCCCACATCGGTCGCTACGGCGTCTTAATACGCCCTCGCGCCGCAGGCGGGCAGGAGCCCGGGACCCCGGTCACCGGACCAAAGTACTGCGCTCCGATGGGCGAGCACGCCATCGCGGCCCCCGTGCGACGCGGCTCACAGGCGACGTTTGTCCCGGGAGTCCAGTCGGATATGAGCCGCCGGCGAATGACCGCACGATTGGTGCAGCAATCGAGCCAAGCGGCGCCGCTCCGATCCGCCCCGCAAATCAGGAGGTCACGTCATGAGATTTCCACTTCAAGTTCTGTCGGCGACGGTGTTGGCGATCGCGACCCAGGGCCCGGCGTTTTCACAGACGGCCGACGCTCCCTATGGCAGCGCCAAATTCGAGCCCTATGCGGACATCGACAGCGTCAAGCAGCTGAGGATGGTGTGGGACTTCAATTTCGTGGATCCGAAAGCCATCGGAATGGTGTTCAACAATCTCAATGCGCTCTTGCGTGCGACGGCCGAATTCGGGCCGCACGAAATCGACCCCATAAGAGTGGTCATCGTTTCGCACGGGCCGGAAGTCGTGGTCTTCGACAAGAAGAACTATGGGAAATACAAGGAGATCGTCGACCGTGCCGCCAGCTTCGCAAGGCAGGGGGTCAAGTTCGAGATTTGCCGCAACGCTGCCGCTGCACAGGGCATCGCGCCGGGTGATTTACATGGCTTCGTCACCGTCGTGCCTGCCGGCCCGCATGCCCTGGCCTATTGGCAGGCCAAGGGCTACGCGTTGAATGCCGTGGGGGCCACCATGCCGACGCCGCCGGTCACCGAGCTGAACAAGGCCGACATTCGCAAGCAATAGTAACTCCGCATGAATCGAAGCCAAGCCACGGGCGTCGCGCGAAAAAGGGAGCAGACGAAATGAGGTGCCTGACCTTTGCAGTCGCAATGACCTTCATCGTAATCACGCCGGCAGCAGCGGGCGATGGCCTCGTCACGAGACCGAGCAACTACAGCGTTGCGGAAACGATCGATCGGTTTGAGTCCACGGTAAGAAGCGGCGGTGACTTCCGGATTTTCGCGCGAATCGATTTCCAGGAATTCGCAGCGACGCAGGGTGGAAAGGTACGTCCAAGTCAGTTGTCGATCTTCGGCGGGGGCCGGGCGTTGCAGCCCCTGCTTCCGGCCAATCCCAAGGCTGCGATAGACCTCCCGCTGAAGGTGCTCGCGTGGGAAGACGAGAACGGCAAGGTATGGGTTACCTACAGCACGGGTGAGTACCTTAAAGACCGCCATCCGATCCAGGGTAATGACGACGTTCTCAAGCGCATGACCGACGTGACGGAATCCCTGGTCAAGAGGGCGGTCGAGCAGGACCGTGAAACGACACCCCGCCGATGAAATTGCGGATTGCCCGTGAGAAAGCAGGTGATCGGCGGGGCCCTATAAGTCAAACGCCCAACCTCCCACGAGGTCGCGCGCTTGCGTTTGGCGGGGTCGCGATGGGACCCGTTTATCGGGTCGGGCGTCCCTTCTCGCGGACAAGGTCGACAAGCGCGCGAAGCGCCGCGGGTGTGGGGCGTCGGCTGGGGAAATAGAGGCACAGCTCGGCAAAGGGCTGCGTCCATTCCGCGAGCACGCAGGTGAGCGTGCCCGCGGCCAGGTCGCGCGCGACGTTCCACTCGGTGAGATACGCAAGGCCAACGCCATCCGCCGAACGCGAAAAACCGGGACGTACCCCATTTCCCGCACGGCAGAAAGCCGTTCCGCCATACGGGAAATGGGGTACGTCCCCATTTAACGTCCGTCCCCATTTAAGCGGTACCGAGATAAGAGCGCTCGAGCGTTGCGTCGGCCGCGAGCTCCGCGGCCCCGCCCGAGGCGACGATGCGCCCATCCTCGAGCACGCAGGCGCGATCGGCGAGCGAGAGGGCGAGGCCGGCCATCTGGTCCACGAGCAGCAGCGTCATGCGCTCGGCGCGGAGCCGGTCGAGCGCGGCGAAGAGATCCGCGATCACGCGCGGCGCGAGGCCCAGCGAAGGCTCGTCGAGCAGCAGGACGCGCGGTCGCGCCATGAGCCCGCGCGCGATGGCAAGCATTTGCTGCTCGCCGCCCGAGAGCAGCCCCGCGCGCTGCGACAGGCGCTCGCGCAGGCGCGGGAAGCGCCCCAGCATCGCCTCGACGTCGGCGTCGATGTCGCCGCGGCGCAGGAATGCACCCAGCCGCAGGTTGTCGCGCACGGTGAGCTCCGCGAAGACCTGCCGGCCCTCGGGCACGAGCACCAGGCCGCGCGCCACCACGCGATGCGCGGGGGCGAGGTGCGTCTCGGCGCCGTCCAGCGCGATGCCGCCGCGCACCGGGCGATGCAGGCCGGCGATCGATCGCATCAGCGTGGACTTGCCTGCACCGTTGGCGCCCAGCACCGCGATCATCTCTCCATCGCGCAGGCGCAGGTCGACGCCCTTCAGCACGTCACCCGCGCCATAACCGGCGATGAGCTTGCCGACTTCGAGCAACGGACGGCCATCCGGCGCCCTGCGTACGCCACCCCCGCCGCCGGCAGGCATCGCGTCGCCGAGATAGGCACGCCGCACCTCGGCGTTCGCCCGGATTTGCGCTGTCGTGCCGTGCGCGATGACGGCGCCGGATTCCAGGACCGTGATCTCGTCCGAGCAGCCCATCACGAGCGTCATGTCGTGCTCCACCAGCACGACGCCGATGCCGTGCGCGGCGATGCGGCGCAGCAGGCCCGAAAGCTGCGCCTTGTCCTCGTGGGATAGCCCCGCGGCGGGCTCGTCGAGCAGGATCACGTCGGGATCCGCGGCGAGCGCGCGGGCGATCTCCACGAGGCGGCGATCGACGTGCGGCAGCGAGTCCGACGGGGCCGCAGCGTCGCCCGTGAATCCGACGAACGCGAGCAGGGCTTCCGAAGCCGCAAGCGAAGACCCGATCGCGCGCTCACCGAGCAGCGGGCCCAGGCGGCCACGCAGCCGCGCGAGCGCGAGGTTCGCTCCCGCGCCGAGGGATCCGAAGAGCTGCGACGTCTGGTACGTGCGCGACACGCCGGCGCGCGCGATCGTGCAGGCGCGCCCCGCACGCAGCATCGTGCCGCCGAGGCGCATCCGCCCCTCGTGCGGCATGTAGAAACCCGAGAGCAGGTTGAGCGCCGTCGTCTTGCCGGCGCCGTTGGGTCCGATCAACGCGTGGACGCGGCCCGGTTTCGCGACGAGCGCCAATCCCGTGAGCGCATTCACGCCGCCGAAGCGGATCGTGAGGCCCTCGACCTCGAGCGCGCCGCGGTCTCGATGCGGCAGCGGCAGCACATCGGTGGCGATGCGCGCCTGCGCCTTCGTTTGCCGCCGCTGCGCGAGCCACGCTTCGATCCCTCCGGCCACGCCGCGCGGCGCGACCCACAGGACCACGAGCAGCAGCGCGCCGAAGAAGAGGAGCCGGTATTCCGCGAGCCCGGAGAGCATCTCCGGCAGCAACACCACCAGCATCGCGCCCACCAGCGGTCCCAGCGTGCTGCCCGCGCCGCCGATCAGCACCACGAGGACGAACAGGATCGATTGCGGGAATCCGAACGTGGACGGCGTCACGAAGCCCGAGAGCGGCGCGAAGAGCCCGCCCGCGAGACCGGCCACGGCCGCCGAGATCGTGAAGGCGGCCGTCTTCACGACGACCGGGTCGAGCCCCGCCGACTCCGCCGCCACCTCGCTGTCACGCACCGCGCGGATCGCGTGGCCCCACGTGCCGCGTGCGAGCTTCGCGTAGGCGTAGAGCGCGACCGCCACGAGCGCGATGGCGACGATGGCGACGCAGCGCTCGCCCGCGGGCAGCCCCGGCATCGACAGCGGCGGCACGCCCATGATGCCGTTCTGCCCGCCCGTGACGGCGCGCCATTCCACGGCGCCGTTCTCGACGATGAAGCCGAAGGCGATCGTCACCATCGCGAGATAGGGCCCGCGCACGCGCAGCGCCGGAATCGCGAGCGCGAGGCCGGTGACGCCCGCGGCGAGCGCGGCCAGCGGCAGCCCGATCCACGGCGACACGTGATAGGCCGAAGCGAGGATCGCGACCGTGTATGCGCCGATCGCGTAGAAGCCCACGTGCCCGAAGGAAACCTGCCCCGCGAGCCCGATGAGGACGTTGAGGCCGATGCCGGCGAGCGCGGTGAGCGCCACGGTGGCGATGACGAACACCCAATAGCCGTTCGCCTTCGCGGCGAGCACCATCGCAGCGGCGAAGAAGAGTGCCAGGCCCGCGACGATCGGGGCCTGCGCGCGCGTCATACCTTCTTCGCCGCAGCGCGGCCGAAGAGTCCGTGCGGCCTCCAGGCGAGCACCACGATCACCATCGCGAACGTGAGGATCTGCGTGTAGCCCGATCCGAGCGTCGAGGTGATGAGCGCCTCGGCGATGCCGAAGAGGATCCCGGCGGCCATCACGCCCCAGGCGCTCGCGATGCCGCCGAGGATCGCCACCGCGAAGGCCTTGAGGCCGAAGAGCGTCCCCATGTCCGCGTTCACGTTGAAGAGCGGCGCGATCAGCATGCCGGCGATTCCCGCGAGCACGGCGGAGATCGCGTAGGCGGCGGCGACGGCGCGAGAGGTGTCGATTCCCATGAGGCTCGCCGCCTCGCGGTTCTGCACCACGGCGAGCATCGCGACACCCAGGCGCGTGCGCTTCGCCACCGCATCCAGCGCCGCCGCGAGTGCCACGCCCGCCGCCGGAATGATCGCCTGCAGCGGATAGATGCCGAGCGATGCACCGCCGATCGACAACGGCGTCACCGCGAGCGGCGACGGCAGGCTGCGCGGCTCCTTGCCGAAGGTGAAGAGCACCGCGTTGTCCACCACGATGCCGAGCGCGACCGTGGCGATGAGCCAGGCGCTCGAGCCGCGCCGCACGAAGGGACGCACCGCGGCGGCCTCGACCAGCAGCCCGTAGAGCGCGCAGAGCGCCAGCGCCGCGAGCACCGCCGGGACCACCGGCCAGCCGAGCACCACGATCAGCGCGTAGGCGAAGACCGCGCCCAGCATCATCGCGCTGCCCTGGGCGAAGTTGACGGTGCCGGAAACGGCGTAGGTGACGTGGAATCCGAGCGCGAGCAGGCCGTACATGCTGCCGAGCGCGAGCCCGGCGAGCAGCGCGGAAGCGATCAAGGCCCGCTCAGCCCGGCGTGCCTACCGGGACGATGCGATCGCCGATGAACTGCGTCCAGACGTAGTCGTCCTCGTTGATGGCGTCGTGCATCGTCTCCGAGAAGGGCTTCGAGTATTTCTTGATGAGGCCGTCGTAGGTGCCGATCCTGTAGAAGCCCTGGCGGATCGCGTCGCCGTCGGTGGAGCCGGCGGCCTTGATCGCGAGCGCCGTGAGCATCATCGCGTCGTAGGCGTTGGCCACGCCGACCGCGGGCGTGATATCGCCGGGCCCCTTGATGTCGGGATACTTCGCCATCAGGGCTTTCACGACCTTCTCGCCCACCGGACCCTGCTTCGAGAAGAAGCTGTACGTCTGCACGAAGTGGACGTCCTTCGCGCTCGGGCCCGCGAGCTCCGTGAAGCGCCCCCCGGCAGGGCCCCAGTGCGACACGACGGGAACCTTCCAGCCCATGCGGTCGAGCGACTTCACGACCTGGGCGGAGGGTCCCACGTTGCCCACCATGAAGAGGCAGTCGGCCCCCGCGGCCTTGAGGCGCGTGAGCTGCGGCACGACATCGACGTCGTTGCCCTCGAACTTTTCGATGCCCGCGGGCTTGAGCCCTTTCGCCGCGAGCGCCGCGGTCAGGCCCTTCTCGTTGGACTCGCCCCACGGATTGTTCACGAGGATCATCCCGCAGCTCTTCGCGTTGAAGGTCTTCTGCGCGTAGTTGAGCATCGCCTTGTCGACGATCTCGTCGACCGCGGAGACCCGGAACACGTAGTTCGGGTTCGCGCCGTTCCGGGTGATCGGGGTGCCCGCGGCCCACGGGCCGACGAAGGGCTTCTTCTCCTGGTTCACGAGCGGCACGATCGCCATCGACACGGGCGTATCGAGCCCGCCGAAGAGCACCGCCACCTTCTCGTTGAAGATGAGCTCGCGTGCGGCGGTGACGCCCTTCTGCGGATTGGCCTCGTCGTCGCGGCGCACGAGGACGAGCTTGCGCCCCCCGAGCAGCCCGCCGCCCGCGTTGATCTCGTCGATCGCGACGGTGAGCCCGCGCGTGATGGCCTCTCCGGCGCGCGCCGACTGGCCCGAGAGCGCCGTCACGAGGCCGATCTTGATCGGCTCCTGGGCGAGCAAGGGAAGGGAGGTTGCGAGGGCAGCGGTGGCGGATGCGAGCAGGAACGCTCGCCGCGGCGAGAAGACGGGCATGGGAATCCTCTTGTCGTTGGGAAACGCGCAAACCACTTTGCAAACGCCGTGCCACGCGCAACAATCGCCGCATGAGGCTCGAGCTCTTTTCCGAACCCGCGTGAGCGTCCAATCGCGGTGCACGGGCCGCGCACGCTGCCCGATCCTGGTGCGCGGCCGATGAGGCCGCCACTCAGGCACCACGGTCGCCACGACTATTCGGCGATCACGAAGCGACCGGATTATTCGTGGTCCGGCGGCCGCCGGCTCGCCGTCTACCTGGGCCTCAACCTCGAGCACTTCGCGTTCGGCGAGGGCCTTGGCGCGGCGTTGGGCCCCGTGTCGCCACCGCCGGACGTGCTCAACCATTCGTGGCGCGAGTACGGCAATCGCGTCGGCGCGTGGCGGCTGCTCGAGCTCTTCGAGTCGCTCAGGATGCCCGCGGGCGTGATCGTCAACACGTCGATGTACGACCACGCGCCGGAGCTGGTGGCCGCTTTCGCCAGGCGCGGCGACGAGATGATCGGCCACGGTCACACGAACTCCGAGCGCCAGGGCACGATGGGCGAGGATGAGGAGCGCGCGCTGCTCGCCTATTGCCGCGAGCGCATTCGCGAGGAATCGGGAACCGCGCCGCGCGGCTGGCTCTCCCCGTGGATCTCGGAGAGCATGTGCACGCCCGACCTGCTCGCGGAGACCGGCTATCGCTACACGCTCAACTGGTGCCATGACGACCAGCCCACGCGCTTCGCGACGCGCGCGGGCCCCATCTGGTCCATCCCTTATCCGCAGGAGCTGAACGACATTCCGATGATCGCCTTCCGCCAGATGGACGCACGCGATTTCGCCGACGTGATCGTGGACCACTTCGACGAGATGCACGAGCAATCGAAGGCGCAGCCGCTGGTGATGGGCCTCGCGCTGCACGGGTACATCGTCGGCCAGCCGTATCGGCTGCGGCACCTGCGCCGTGCCCTGCAGCACATCGCCACGGCGAAGGACGTGTGGATCACGACGCCGGGCGCGATCCTCGACCACGTGGAGTCGTTGCCCGCGGGAACGATTCCATGAGCGGGCCCAATCCGGCCGGCGCGTTCGTTCCAGGCGGACAGTTTCGCGCCGAGCGCACCGCGAACGGCCCGCTCACCGGGCTCACCTTCGTCGCGAAGGACCTGTACGACGTCGCGGGACGGCCGACCGGTGCCGGCAATCCCACGTGGCTCGCGACGCACGCGGTTGCCGAGCGACACGCGCCGCTTGTCGCGCGCTTGCTCGCTGCGGGCGCGACGCTCGTCGGCAAGGTGATCACCGATGAGCTCGCGTACAGCATCAACGGCGACAACGTGCATTACGGGACGCCGCTGAACACGAACGCGCCGGGACGCGTCCCCGGCGGCTCTTCGAGCGGCTCGGCAGCGGCCGCGGCGGCGCGTCTCTGCGACTTCGCGCTGGGGACCGACACCGGCGGCTCCATCCGCGTGCCCGCGTCCTTCTGCGGCGTGTGGGGATTGCGTCCAACCCATGGGCTGCTTCCCGGAGAAGGCGTGGTGCCGCTTTCGCCGAGCTACGACACGTTCGGATGGCTCGCGGCGGAGGGGGACGTCTTCGAACGAGTGGGCGACGCGTTGCTGCCGCCCTTCGAGCCCGCGTGGGATCGGCTGGTCGTTCCCGATGATGCGTGGGCACTCGCGGACGAAGAGTCACAACCGCTGCTCGCCGCGATCGCGCAGGCCGTGGCGCGAGTCGCCGGTTCCGCGCGCCACGTCACCGTCGGCGATCCGGATCTCGAGTCGTGGCGCAAGACGTACGTCGCGGTGTCGGCGTACGAGGCGTGGCAAGCGCATGGTGCATGGATCGAGGCGCACAGACCCGTGTTCGGCCCCGCCATCGCACAGCGCTTCGCCTACGCGAAAGGCGTGACCGTTTCCGACTTCTCCGCGGCGACAACCGAGCGAGAGCGCATCGCGGCGCGCGTTCGCGAGCTGCTGGGACCCCGCGGCGTCGCGGTGCTTCCCTCGGCCGCGGGTCCGGCGCCGCGCCTCGATGCGCAACCCTCCGACGTGGACGCGTTCCGGCTGCGCACGCTGCGGATCACGAACATCGCCGGCAACGCGCGTTTGCCGCAGGTGAACATTCCGCTCGTGGGTGCCTCGGGGTTGCCGATCGGTGTGTCGCTGATGGGCTCGCCGGGATCGGATCGTGCGCTGATCGCATTGGCACGCACCGTCGCCGCCCTGCGCGAGCACTGAACGCCAAAAACCGGGACGTACCCCATTTCCCGCATAGCGGAACGGCTTTCTGCTCAGCGGGAATGGGGGTACGTCCCGATTAACCAAGGGTACGGCACTGATAGCCGGCGCTTCGGCGGGCATCGGCGCTGTGCACGCAGACCGCGATGGACTCCGATCCGGACAACCTGGAATCGATGATGGAGTTGAACGTCGTCGCTCCGACGCGGCTGGCGAGGGCCGTCGTGCGGGCTTCGTCGCACGGGGCGGCGGAGCGACCATCAACATCGCGTCCACCGTCGCGCTTACTCCCGAGCTGCTGAACGGCACCTACAGCGGCACGAACGCATACATCGTCAACTTCACCCGGGGCGCCTTTTGACTTTGGAGCGGGCCCGAATCGACGGATCGGGCGTTTCTCGGCTTCGTCGCGCGATTCTGCCTCCCGTCAGATGGCGCTCGCGACCGCCGCACCCGGCGCTTAGCTTGGGTTTCCAGCCCATCACCAAGGAACCCCATGAACACCCTCCGCGCCGCCGCCTCGCTTGCCATCGCCGTCGGTCTTGCTGTTGCACCCGCCTTCGCGCTCGCCAATGACCCTGCCAAGGTGCGCGTGGATTTCGCCAAATGCTTCCCCGATCCGCCGCTCCCGCTTCCTCCTGGCATCGTGTTCATCAACATCGGCGAGGTCACGGGCGACATCACCGGTCCGCTCATCGTGTTTGGCCAACCGGGCTCATTCACCCCGGTGGGCGGAACCACGATCTACCTCGAAGCCGACTACGAGATCACTGCCACGGACCCCGCCAAGTCGCTCACCGCGCGCGTCGGCGGCAGGTACGACCTGGGCATCGGTCGCGCGGTTCTGTACGGCTTCGTGAGCGAAGGCTGGATGCTCGGGGCGCAGGTCGTGGACGAGTTCCACGCCACGACGCCGGGTTGCGTCGCGGGAACGCTCGTGATCACGCCGCGCTGGTCGCACCCGGCGGATGCGCAGTAGCCGTAGCGATGCTCGTCCACCGTCGCGCGTCGATGGTGGACCCCGAGTCGCCTGGGAGTATGCTCGTTCATGTTCAAGACCCTGTCCGACCGCCTGTCGGAAGCCGCCCGCGGAGCATTCGTGGGGCGCGAGGCGGAAGTGCGCTCCCTCTCGGAGGCAATGCAGGCGTCCGAGCCGGAATTCGCCGTGGCCTTCATCCACGGTCCGGGTGGAATCGGAAAATCCTCGCTGCTGCGCGCGATCGTCGAATCACTTCCCAGGCACTTTCTCCGGATTCGGCTCGACTGTCGCGATATCGAGCCCACCGGGCACGGCGTGCTGTGCGCGATCACCCACCTGCTGGGCGCCGACGCGGGGCGCATGGACCTGGAATCGCTATCGACGCGGCTTTCCGGCGATGGTTGCCGTGTCGTCATCACGTTGGACAACTATGACAGCTTCGGCCTGGTCGACACCTGGATCCGGCAGGTTCTGCTCCCCGCCCTCCCGGCGTCCGTAGTGACGCTGATCGCGAGCCGTAGCCGCTCGAGCCCCGGCTGGTCCACGGATCCCGGATGGGCGGACATGTTCCGCGAGATCGAGCTCACGCCCCTCAGCGAAGTGCAATCGCTCAAGTTGCTCTGCTCGCGCGGCCTTTCCGGGGAGCAGGCCCGACGCATCAACGAGTTCACGCGAGGACATCCGCTGGCGCTCGAGCTTGCCGCGGCGGCGGGGCGTGCCCATCCCGACCTGCACGTGGAGGAAGCTGCGATTCCGCACGTCGTCGAGCGGCTCACGGAGATGCTGCTCCGGGGGCTGGAGCCGCGCACGGTCGAAGCGCTGGAAGCCAGCTCGACGGTGCGCCGAGTGACCGAGCCGTTGCTCGCGGCGATGCTGGAATCGTCCTCCACGCGCCAGGAGTTCGAGGCAGTGCGGAATCTGTCGTTTGTCTCGGCCCTGCACGACGGACTCGTGTTGCACGACGTGATGAGGGACACGATCGCGTACGGACTCGCGCAGCGCGACCCGGTGCGTCATGCGAAGTACCGCTCCCGTGCGTGCCAGTACCTGGGCGACTCTGCACGCCGTTCCACGAAGTCCGTATGGCAGTACACCGCCGACCTGCTCTATCTCGTCCAGAATCCGCTCGTCCGCAATGCGTTCTTTCGCACCGGCGAGATGGAAGTCTCGATGGGGCCGGCC
>DATMJE010000223.1:0-3544 GCA_035553995.1 Usitatibacter sp.
AGGCTTGCCTGCTGCACCGAAAGCTTGCGCGCGCCCTCGCGGCTTCCGGCGGATTCGTAACGCTGCCGCAGGATATCGACCGCTTCGCGGGATGCGTAGGAGTTGTGCTTCTCCGTCCACCACGTGACGCTGTTGAGATTCGCATCGATGATGTCGGCGGCGACCACGCGCGTTTCGCCCTGGGACAGCTCGATGTGCTCGTCCATCCAGCGCTCCTCGCAGCGGCCGTAGGCGCGGCGCCAGAGCCTCAGGTGGTAGATCGGATAGATGGCGCCGTGGCGGATCCATCGTCCCAGGAAATGGATCTGCCGCCGGATCACGATACCGGTCACATTGGAGGGCGCCGCCGCCACCGTTCGCCGAAGCTCTTCGCCCGAGCCGGGCGCTAGGAACTCGTCGGCGTCGATGCGCATCACCCAGTCGGCGGTTATGGGCGCGTTGTCGAGCCCCCAGTTGAATTGCGTCGCGTAGTTACGCCATGGGTTGGCGAGCACCGTGGCGCCATGGGACTTCGCCAGATCGATGGTGCGGTCGCTGGAGCCGGAGTCGACGACGAAGACCTCGTCGGCGAAACCGGCGAGGCTCTGCAGGCAGCGGACGATGTGGCGTTCTTCGTTTTTGGTGAGGACGATCGCCGCGATGCGCATGGCGCGGTGCTACCGGGGCTTCTGCGCCAGGAAGACCATCGATTTCGCGAGCGCCGGCACGCGGCCAACCCGCTTCACCGAAAGCAGGGACAGGCCGTTCGCCTCCAGCAGGGGTGACAGCGTGCGAATGGACCAGAACTTGATGTGGCCATGCTCCTCCGACGCCATGAAGTGCCTGTCGAAGCCGCCCGCCACGGCGATGGCGAGATTCTTGAGATAGCCGTGGTACGGCGTGGAGAGGATGAGGTGGCCGCCCGGCTTCACGAGCTCCACGGCGCGCGCGACGAAGGCCTCCGGCGAATACAGGTGTTCGATGACCTCGAGCGTCATCACCACGTCGAACGTTCCGTAGATCGCGGCCAGGTCGTCGTAAACCGAGCGGTGCTCGAGGCGCAGTTGCGGATGCGCGCGTTTCGCGAACGCGATGCCGTCGACCGAACCGTCTACGCCGACCACGTCGTGGCCCATGCGCGCGAGCTCCGCGCTCACCGATCCGTTGCCGCAGCCGAGGTCGAAGACGCGCAAGCGCTTGCGGTCTCCCGCCACCTGCTGCAGGTACTCGCGCACCGCGGGAAGCAGGTACTCATGCGAGGCATTGAGGCTCGCGGTTTCGTAGCGATAAGTCGACGACAGCTGGCTCGGAGTTGCTGGGGCCTCGGCCCGCGGGCCTTGTTCAGGTGCGCTGTTCATTTCAGGAATCCTTCCCGGTCACGCTCTTTGAGCACTCGTGGTGGCGAGCCGGCCACGACGGTCCACTTCATGGTGGACTTCGTCACGGTCGAGCGAGCTCCCACCACGCACCCCTCGTCCACTACAACGCCCGGCCCCACGAAACAGTCCGCCGCCACCCAGGCGAAGTCGCGGATCTCGATCGGCGCCGCGACGAGCGGCAGCGAGGACGCGCGGTAGTCGTGCGAGGCCGTGCAAAGGTACGAATACTGGCTCACCGTCGCCTTCTCGCCGAGCGTCACGCGGGCGACGTTGTAGCAATCCACGTCGTTCGCGAGGCAACTGTCTTCACCCATGGTCAGGTTCCATGGCGCCCAGATCCTTGCGCGAGGGTACGGATGCGCACCGCGCGCGACTTCGGCACCGAAGAGCCTGAGAACGAAGCGACGCCAGCCATGGAGGGGAACGGGACTCGGACGATAGAGCAGGAGCCAGGCCACGCCCCACAGCAATCGCATGACGCGGTTGCCAATCGTTATCGAACGATACTGCATGCAAGGCACATCGTTGCGGTGGCGGCGAACGTTCGATGATACACGCCGCCGCAGCAGTAGTAACCTTCAGCCTGCCTTTCACAACAGCCAGGAAGCGTGTCGGCCCGCTTCCGGAACCTCACCCTGAAAGCCGTCTTCGTCAATCGCTTCTTCCACCCCGACCACTCCGCCACGAGCCAGATCCTGAGCGAGCTCGCCTTCGCCCTGGCGGCCGCGGGGTGGGAGGTCCATGTCGTGACCGCGCGGCAGCGCTACGACGACCCGCGCGCGCAACTGCCGCCGCGCGCGACGTTGTCGGGCGTCCAGGTGCATCGCGTGTGGACGACGAGCTTCGGGCGCGGCAGCCTGCCCGGCCGCGCGCTGGACTACCTCACGTTCTATTGCAGCGCTTTCTTTGCGTTGCTCGGCGTGCTTCGGCGGGGCGACGTCGTCGTCGCGAAGACCGATCCACCGCTCATATCGGTCATCGCTGCCGCCGCTGCACGCCTCCGAGGCGCAGCGCTCGTGAACTGGCTGCAGGACCTGTTTCCGGAAGTCGCGGAGGGTCTGGGCGTGAAGGCGCTGGGAGGCATGGTGGGAAAGGCCGTGCGCGCGTTGCGCGATCGATCGCTGCGGGGGGCACGGTCGAACGTCGTGATCGGCGATCGCATGGCGGAAATCGTGGCGCGCATCGCTCCTGGCCCGAAGGTGATCCACAATTGGGCAGTCGGCGACCTGGTCGAGCCCATCCCGCTCGAACGTAACGCGGTCCGACGCGAATGGGAGCTGGGCGAGCGCTTCGTGGTGGGCTATTCGGGCAATCTCGGCCGCGCCCACGAGTTCGACACAATCCTCGCGGCGATCGAAGTACTTCGCGAGGACGACGACGTGCTGTTCCTCTTCATCGGCGCAGGCAAGCAGCTCGAGGAGCTGCGCCGGTCGATCGCGCAACGCGGCCTCGGACATCGGGTGATGTTCCAGCCCTACCAGCCTAAAGAGCGCCTCTCGCAATCGCTCGGTTCGGTCAACGCGCACCTCGTGACGCTGCAACCCTCTATGGAGGGGCTGATCGTGCCGAGCAAGTTCTACGGCATCGCGGCCGCGGCCCGGCCCACGCTATTCGTGGGCGATCCGGATGGCGAGATTCCGCGCCTGCTGCGGCGCTTCGACTGCGGCTATGCCGTAGCAACCGGCGATGCGGATGCACTCGTTGCTTGCATCCGCGAGCTGCGTGCGGACCCCTCCCGGTGCGAGCGCGTAGGGGCGAACGCACGTGCCGCACTCGAGCACCATTTCGACCGGGCGCACGCAGTGGCCCGTTGG
The DNA here is from genome assembly GCA_035553995.1 of Usitatibacter sp. Taxonomy (GTDB): domain Bacteria; phylum Pseudomonadota; class Gammaproteobacteria; order Burkholderiales; family Usitatibacteraceae; genus Usitatibacter. The sequence goes on from DATMJE010000223.1 coordinate 3,173, forward strand.
AGCGCGGTGCTCGCGGAGGCTGCGGGCATGTCGGAAGCGGACCGAGCACAAGGCACCGCCTAGGTCGCGCGGCAAAACGCCATTTCGTGCCGGGAATTGCAAGTTGCATACGCAACTCCGAGACCTCCGAAATTGCCGGAAATCGTGCTTAATTCATTGACTTAACCCCCTTCTACCCGTAGTATGTCGAGCATCGCATCAAGGGGCGTTATCTTGATGCCACAAGAACTTAGCCAATACCTCCAACAAGTCGCCCCCGCACTCGAAAATATCGGCCGTAATCGGGCCGGCTCGTTTGCGCCAGTGATTTCCCAGGGAGCTAAAAATGACCAAGAACAAGCTGAAAACCGTTGTGGCCCTCGCGCTGATGGG
>DATMJE010000224.1:0-2288 GCA_035553995.1 Usitatibacter sp.
TCGCAGGCGTCCGGGACGACAACAGGGGGCGTGCAGCAGGCGTCCGGGAAGGCGGCATGGGCATGGGAGCTCCGCTAATCGGCGGACGCCGGAACCGGCGTCCGCACCTTCACAGGGAAGGAATCAGTCGCCCTCGGCGGCTTCGGCTTCGGCGGCGATGGGCATGCCGCCGGCGATGCCGACGGCTTGCCGGATCTTCGATTCGATCTCCTGCGCGATGGCCGGATTCTCGCGCAGGAACTCGCGCGTGTTGTCCTTGCCCTGGCCGATCTTCTCGCCGCCATAGGCGTACCAGGCGCCGGATTTCTCGACGATGCGGTGCTGCACGCCGAGCTCGATGATTTCCCCCTCGCGGGAGATGCCCTCGTTGTAGAGGATGTCGAAATCCGCGGTCTTGAACGGAGGTGCGACCTTGTTCTTCACCACCTTCACGCGCGTTTCGTTGCCGATGACCTCCTCGCCCTTCTTGATGGAGCCGATGCGGCGGATATCGATGCGCACGGAGGCGTAGAACTTGAGCGCGTTGCCTCCGGTGGTGGTCTCGGGGTTGCCGAACATGACGCCGATCTTCATGCGGATCTGGTTGATGAAGATGACCAGCGTGTTGGAGCGCTTGATGTTGCCGGTGAGCTTGCGCAGGGCCTGGCTCATGAGGCGCGCGTGCAGGCCCATTTGCGGCTCGCCCATCTCGCCCTCGATCTCGGCCTTGGGCGTGAGCGCCGCGACGGAATCGATGACGACGATGTCCACGGAGCCGGAGCGCACGAGCATGTCCGCGATCTCGAGCGCCTGCTCGCCGTTGTCCGGCTGGGAAAGCAGGAGATCCGACGTCTGCACGCCGAGACGCTGGGCGTACTGCGGATCCAGGGCGTGCTCCGCATCGATGAACGCGGCGGTGCCGCCATTCTTCTGCGCGTTGGCGATGACCTGGAGGGTGAGCGTGGTTTTGCCCGACGATTCCGGGCCGTAGATCTCGACGATGCGCCCGCGCGGCAGGCCGCCCACGCCGAGGGCCATGTCGAGCCCGAGGGAGCCGGTGGAGACGACCTCGTTGGCACGATCCACATCCTGCGCGCCCATCTTCATGATCGAGCCCTTGCCGAACTGCTTCTCGATCTGCGACAGGGCGGCCTGGAGGGCCTTGGCCTTGTTCTCGTCCATTTTGGTGGTTGCTGCCTCGGAGGCGTTGCTGGCGATGACTTTGAGCATTGGAATTATCCCATCAATTGGTTGTTATGGAGTCAGGTTATCGGGCTCCAGGCTCATGGCGTGAGCTACCGGGTGCGGCGCACCAGCCCGGCCATGACCCCGAATATTTCCAGTCGCCCCCGGGGGCGGATCACGGGATAGGCCTTGTTCGCCGGCTTCAGCACGAACGCGCCCTTCTCCCGCTCCAGGTACTTCACGGTGAACTCGTTATCGACGATCGCGACGACGATATCGCCGACGTTCGCATTGGGTTGCTGCTCGACCACCAGCAAATCGCCTTCGTGGATGCCCGCATCGATCATCGAATCGCCCTTCACGCGCACGAGCGAGGTTTTGGAGGGGACGCGCACGAGGTAGTCGTCGATGGTGATGAGGTCGTAGCCATCCGAGATGGCGGGGTTGGGCAGGCCGGCCTGCACGGCGGAATCGGCGAGGCGGCGCTCGAAGAAGCGCCGGCCGGGCTTCAATTGGCGGTCGGGTGTCCAGTCGAGGTAGCCCGCTTCCTCGAAGCGCTTCACGCACTCGGAGACCCACGACTTGGCGGACAGGCCCCACAACCCCGCCAGCACCGAATACGACGGGATGACCTTGTGCTCGGCGTAGTAGTCCTGGAGCCTCTCCAGGTACACCGGATCCAGCTCGCGCTTCTGGGTATTCAACGCCACGGCCCGGCTTTCGATGACACAGAACGATTGTTCTGCAAGCTACAGAACGATCGTTCTGATGTCAACCGGCTCGTGCGCGCCTACCCCGCGAGATCAATCAAGCCCTGCAGCGCGGCCGCCACCGACTGGATGCGGACCTGCACCCGGTCGCCCTTGAAGCGGAATGCGCGCGCCTGCACCTCGCCACCGCGCGCGAGCCATGCAAACCACACGAGCCCGACGGGTTTCGACTTCGAGCCTCCAGTGGGCCCCGCAATGCCGGTCACGGCCACCGCCACGTCCGCATCGCTATTGGCGACCGCGCCCTTCACCATCTCGTGCGCCACCTGCTCGCTCACGGCGCCGCGCATGCGCAGCGTGCGCTGGCGAACGCCGAGCATGTCCTTCTTCGCCTGGTTCGTGTAGGTGACGAAC
>DATMJE010000225.1:0-3269 GCA_035553995.1 Usitatibacter sp.
CGGTGTGGCCGCAAGCGTGGATGCACATCTTCTCGCACGAGGAGGAAGTGGTGCGCGTGGGCTGCGCGTACCTCGTGCGGGTTGCGCCCTTCTATGCGTTCAGCGGCCTGGGAATGGCGCTTTACTTCGCGAGCCAGGGCGCGGGGCGCGTGGTGTGGCCCTTCTCCGTCGGCGTCGTGCGCCTGGTGCTCGTGGTGGGCGCGGCCTCGTACTGGATCAACGCCATGCACGGCTCGATCACGGGACTCTTCTGGATCGTGGCCGCGAGCCTGGTGGTCTTCGGCGCGCTCAACGCAGTGGGCATGGCCACGGGCCTGAGCTGGGGCGTGAAGCCTGTGGCTGTCGTGCCGCCGGAGTTGCAGCCGCAGCGGCAGGCTTGAGCTCCTGTCGCGCGGGGGGCGGACCGGAATGACTTATCGCGCGCGCTGTTCACTCCGCGAACGGCCGCACGACCCTCCCCCCAACCGCCAGAGGAAACAATGCGCATCGCATCCTCCATCGCCGCTTCCATCGCCCTTGCCTTCGCCACCGCCGCCGCCGCACAAGGCCCCGAGCTTTCCCTCACGCGCCTCGATTGCGGCACGCCGCGTGCGCCGACGGACGTGAACACGCGTTTCTCGGACACGTACTCCTTCCCCGGCCTCACGCTGCAGTTCGTGTTCAGCTGCTACCTCATCAGGCACGGCGACGACTACATGATCTGGGACACCGGCTTCGGCCCGAATGCGGGCGAGACCGCGCCGAAGGTCACGCTGCCGCAGCATCTCGCGAAGCTCAACGTGAAGCCGGAGCAGGTGAAGTTCATCGGCATCAGCCACTACCATGGCGACCACATCGGCGGCGCACACCTGCTGCCCGGCGCCACGCTCCTCATCGGCAAGGGCGATTGGGACGTGCTCACGGCGCCGAAGCAGCCGCAGGGCGTGGATCCCGCGCCGCTCAAGCACTGGATCAGCGAGGGCGGCAAGGTCGAGCCCGTGCCGCTGGACAAGGACGTCTTCGGCGACGGCAGCGTGATGATGCTCTACACCCCCGGCCACACGCCCGGCCATCACAGCCTGCTGGTGAAGCTGCCGCAGACGGGCGCCGTCATCCTCACCGGCGATGCGGCCCACTTCCACGAGAACTACGATTCCAACGGCGTCCCCGCCTTCAACCACGACCGCGCCGAAACCGTCGCCTCGCTCGACCGCATCAAGAAGATCGCCGGCAACACGAAGGCCACGGTGATCATCCAGCACGACGCACGCGACATCTCCAAGCTGCCGGCTTATCCCGAGGCCGCGCGCTAAGGCAATCGGGATAGGGGCCGGTCCTAGGGACCGGACCCCTCCCACGCCACCCGGCATGCGGGTCCGCACCGGGCGGGTCGAGAAGTTGAGGTCAACATAGGCGGGGCGCGCCCAAGCGATCGAAGTAGGCGATGGGCATGACGCGGTTCAGCGCGATGGCGCTGTTATGCCACCAACGATGCACGTTCGTGGCCACTTGGCGGGCCGTGTCGGCCGAGGCCCCGAGAGCGAGCAACGCCGGATAAGCGGTCGAGCTTCGTCCCCAGTGCTTCAACTGCACCGCCCGCAGGCGATGGCGCATCCATTCGTCGAGCTCGCGCCAGACCCTCGGTGTCTGCGCCAAGCGGAAGTACGCCTTCCAGCCCGGCACATAGGTCTGTAGCTCCTCGGCGATTTGCTGCATGCTGCGCCCCGTCTGCCGTCGCGTGATCTGGCGAATGCGTTGCCGATAACGCTGCAACGCTTCCTTGGCGACCGCCCGCCGAACCTCGCCTTTCGGCGCTGCCCAGAAACAGTAGCCGAGGAACTTGCGGCTCCAGACGCTCGCCACCGCGCTCTTCGCCTCATTGATGCGGAGGTGAAGCTTGCGATAGCAGCGCTGCAGGGCCGCCATCACCCTTCGCCCGGCCCTCTCGCTCCTGACGTAGACGTTGCAGTCGTCGGCGTAGCGGACGAACTTGTGTCCCCTGCGCTCCAACTCGCGGTCCACCTCATCGAGCAGCACGTTGGCGAGCAGCGGCGAGAGCGGACCGCCTTGCGGCGTGCCCTCCGCTCGCTCCACGACCACACCGTGCATGAGAATGCCGGCCTCCAGATAACGCCGGATCAGCCTGAGCACCGCCTTGTCGGCGATGCGCTTGGCCAGCCGATCCATCAGGATGTCGTGATTGACGCGATCGAAGAACTTCTCGAGGTCCACGTCCACCACCACACGGTGGCCCTGCTCTACATAGCGCTGCGCTTCGAGCACCGCCCCGTGCGCGCTTCGCCCCGGCCGGAAGCCGTGGCTGTGCTCGCTGAACGTGGGATCGATGATCGGTTGCAGCACCTGCAGGAGGGCCTGCTGGATCAACCGGTCCACCACCGTCGGAATGCCCAGCTCCCGCGTGCCTCCGTTCGGCTTGGCAATCGCCACGCGGCGCACCGGCCAAGGCCGGTAGGTGCCATCGAGCAATGCCTGCCGAATGTCGGCCCATTCGGTCACAAGGTCGCTTCCCGTCTGCTGCACCGTGCGTCCGTCGACTCCGGCGCTGCCCCCATTGGCCTTGACGCGTTTCCACGCCGCCGCCATGTTGACTCGCTCCAGAGCCTGCGCGAGCAGGTGCTGTGTTCCCCGGTTCGTTTGGTCGTGCCGCGCCAGCCGCGCTTCATCTCGTGCGACTCCGGCCGCGGCTTCACCGCGACCCTCCATCACACTCCCCGCCTTGCCGGGCCTCTGATGCCATGCGCTGCCAAGCGACACGTCGCGTCGCCGTCCTTCTCGTTCGGCCCTTCGCCTCGCGGCTACTGCGGCCTCTGCTGACTTCTCGCTCCGGCTCTTCACCGTCGCCCTTTCAGGCACAAGGCGAGATCTCCCCAGGTAAGAGCGCGATCCTTCCCCGCACAGCCGCCAGATTTACGACGCCTGATCCTTGGCCACGAGAGCTTCGCGGTCTCATGCCCGCTCGCCCTGATCGGCACCGCCTCATATCCGGTTCTTGTTCATCGGCTCGCGGTTTCGCTCCACGCTTCCTTCCCACGGTCGGTCGCCCTTCCGCAGTTGCGCTTCGCTTTGCTCGCTGTGGCCAGCTTGCAGGAGGACTTCCACCTCCGAGATCGCGCCCATGCTGGGCGCACATACAAAAACGCCCGGACAGGCCGGGCGTTCCATGCTGCAGGGACTGGTCGCGCCTTGTCGGGTCGGCGGATCCAGGCGTGCGCGTCGTTCAGTTCGGCGGCTCGAGGAAGTTCCTGATGGGCGAGGCGGAGCCATAGCCC
>DATMJE010000226.1:0-3455 GCA_035553995.1 Usitatibacter sp.
CGCTATGCGGGAAATCGGGACGGACCCGATTTCCTGCGGCGCGGAACACCATCCCGCTATGCGGGAAATGGGGTACGTCCCGATTTTCAGGAGCGCCAGAAGAGCGCGAGCACGCCGAGCACGAGGAAGAAGACGGCGGTGATGCCGCGGATCACGGCGACGGGCACGCGCCGGGAGATGGCGTCGCCGAAGTAAACCACCGGCACGTTCGCGAGCATCATGCCGAACGTGGTGCCCAGCACGACCTGCACGAGCGAGTGGTAGCGCGCGCCCAGCACGACGGTGGCCACCTGCGTCTTGTCGCCCATCTCGGCGAGGAAGAACAGGATGCAGGTCGTGAGGAAGATGCCGTGGTGGCCCTTCGGCTTCGCGGCTTCCTCGGCGTCCTCGAGCTTGTCGGGAACGAGGATCCACGCCGCCATCACGAGGAACGAAATGCCCACGATGCGCGCGAGCCACACCGGACCGATGAGATTCGAGATCCAGGCGCCCAGTCCCGCCGCGAACGCATGGTTGAGCACGGTGGAGGCGAAGATGCCGAGGACGATCGGCAGCGGCCGCCGGTAACGCGCGGCCAGCACGAGCGAGAGCAACTGGGTCTTGTCCCCGATCTCGGCGAGCGCCACGAGGCCGGTGGAGACGAGGAAGGCTTCCATGCGATGAGCTCCGGGCAGGCACCGCCCGGCACGACGCCCGCGGCCGGCTACTCCCCGACATTTAGCCGGCATCCTACCATGGGCTCGCGACGTCCTGTCTCATTTGAGGTAAACTTCGTCTCATATCGAGACAGGAGGCGGTTTCATGGATCACCCGGCCCGCAAGCCCTCGGCGCCCCGCAAGCGCAAGGTTTCCGCCGCCCGCAGCCGGTCGCGCCCGCCGGGCCGCGGCACCGCGAAGGAACGGCTCGCCGAGGTTTCCCACTACGTCGCCCGGCTGCAGCGCGCGACGAGCCTCGACCTCGTGCAGATGGAGCGCGAGGGCGTGCCCGGCGCCCTCATCAAGAACATAGGCCTGCGCATCAACGTGCCGATGCAGCGGCTCTACGACATGCTCGGCGCGCCCAAGGCCACCATGGAGCGCAAGGCCGCGTCGAACAAGCCCGTCACCGGGGCGGTGGGCCAGTCCGCGCTGGGGCTCGTGAAGCTGCTGGCGCGCGCCGAGTCGATGGTCGCCGAAAGCACGTCGCCCGGGGCGAAGGGCTTCGACACCGCGCGATGGCTGGGCGAGTGGCTCGAAACGCCGCAGCCCGCGCTGGGGGGCCGCCGCCCTGCGGAAATGCTCGACACACCGACCGGTGTCGCCATCGTGGAGAAAACGCTCGGCGCCCTCGCCTCGGGCTCCTATCTTTGAGCGGAGCCGTCCGGCTCTGGCGCATCGCGCAGGAAACGCGGGCCTACAAGGCGACGGATCTCTCCGGCGCGGGCAGCGCGCACGATCCGGGGCGCTGGAATGCGGCCGGCGAAGCGGTCGTCTATACCGCGGTGCATCTTTCGCTCGCCGTGCTCGAGACGGCAGCCTACGTGAATCCCGCCGGCCTGCCGCTCAACCGCTTCGTGATCGCGATCGACGTGCCGGCCGCGGATTGGGCGAGCCGCGAGGAGCTGGACGCTGTCACGCTCGACCCCGCCTGGCTCGCGATTCCGGCAGGCCGTGCGAGCGTGGACCTGGGATCCGCCTGGTACCAGTCGCTGCGCTCGCTGCTCCTCGTGGTGCCCTCGGCCATCGTGCCGGAGGAGCGCAACGTGATCATCAACGCGAGGCATCCGGGAGCCGCGGGGGTTTCCGCCACGGTGGTGCGGCCCTTCTCGTACGTGACGCTTTTCCGGGCGCGAAGCTGATCGGCCAAGGATGCCCGCGTGGCGGGCCCGCATGCACTAGTCCGGCTCGATCCCCGCCGCCTTGACCGCCGCGCCCCACGATTGCAGCTGCGCGACGATGAACTCACCCAGCGCCTCGGGCGTCGAGCCCTTGCCGGGAAAGCCCTGCACCGCGAGCTGCTTCTTCGTGCTCTCCATCCTCAGCGACTCGTTCACGGCATTCGAGAGCTTCACCTGGATGTCCCGCGGCAGTCCGGCCGGACCGACGACCGAGGCCCATCCGCGCACCGCCAGGTTCGGAAACCCCGCTTCCGCCACGGTCGGCACGTCGGGCAGCGCCTCGTTGCGCTCGTCCATCATCGCGGCGAGCGCGCGCACCCGGCCCTCCTTCACGTGCGGCACGATGAAGCCGGTGTTGAAGATCATCTGCACGCGGTTGCCGAGGAGATCCGGCATCGCGGGCGCCTCGCCCTTGTACGGGACGTGCACCATCTGCAGCTTCTCCGCGGCGGCGAGCTGCGCGGTGGCGATGATGCCCATCGCATTGCCCGAGGCGTAGTTCACCTTGCCCGGATTCGCGCGCGCGTACTCGACCAGCTCGTGCAGCGTCTTCGCCGGCACCTCGTTGTTCACGACGATGAAGTACGGGAACATGCCGAGCATCGAGATCGGGGTGAAGTCCTTCACCGGGTCGTAGCCCACGTTCCTGTGGAGGAAGGGAGCGCCCGAGAAGCCGGTATTGCTGGCGAAGAGGATGGTGTAGCCATCGGGTGCGGACCTGGCCACGTAGATGCCGCCGATGGTGGCGTCGCCGCCGGGGCGGTCGTCCACGATGACCGGCTGCCCCAGCACCTTCGACATGCCGTCGGCCACGGCCCGGGCGAGAGCGTCCGCGCCTCCGCCCGCGGCGAACGGCACCACGAAGCGGATGGGCTTGTCGGGGTATTCCGCCGACGCCCAGGTGGCGGCGAAGGCGACGATGAAGACGGCCAGGCGACGCAGGGTCATGAGGTCTCCTCGAGGTCGGAAGTCAACCCGATCCCTAAGCTGCCTCATGATAGCGGCCTTGCGGCGCTGTCACGAACCGCGGATGTGATGCCCTGGGCCTAAAGCAGCGCTTCCTCCACCGCGAGCACGCTATCGGCCCCGCGCATCCCTGCCGCGCAGAGCGAGAGCGCTTGCGGGAGGATGTGGTCGCCGTAGAACCGGGCGGTGAGGAGCTTGCCGCGGAGATAAGCCGGATCCCCCTCGCCCGCCGCAAGCTGCTGCGCGGCGATGTGCGCGGAGCGCAGCATCATCCAGCCGCCGAGCGTGATGCCGGCGAGCTTGAGGTAGTAGACCGAGCCCGCGGCGACGGCCGCCGGATTCGTGGGATACGTCTCGACGATCCATTGCGTGGCCTCGTCCATGCAGTTCACGGCGGAGCCGAAGCGGTCGGCGAGCGACTTCACGTGCATGTTCCTGTCGCCGTCGCGCGCGTGGGCAACCAGCGCTTCCATCTCGCGGATGAGGCCGAACGCGGTGCGGCCCTGCTCGCGCCCGACCTTGCGGCCGACGAGGTCGTTGGCCTGGATGCCCGTGGTGCCTTCGTAGATGGTGGTGATGCGCGCATCGCGCAGGTACTGCGCGGCGCCGGTC
>DATMJE010000227.1:0-3469 GCA_035553995.1 Usitatibacter sp.
CGTCCACGGCGCCCTTGCCGCCCTCGGCCCAGTGGCGCGCCAGGATCACCTTCGCGCCGTGGTGTGCCATCTTGTCCTGCAGGAGCTTCACCTCCGCGTCCGTGTCCTCGGTGCGGTGGTTGATCGAGACCACGCACGGCAGGCCGTAGTTGTTGCGGATGTTGTTCACGTGGCGTTCGATGTTGGTGATGCCCTTGGCGAGCGCCTCGAGGTTCTCGCCCTTGCTGAGCTCCTTCACGTCGACGCCGCCGTGGAATTTCAGCGCGCGGATGGTCGCGACGAGCACCACGGCCGACGGACGCAGGCCCGACTTGCGGCACTTGATGTCGATGAACTTCTCGGCGCCCAGGTCCGCGCCGAAGCCCGCTTCCGTGATCACGTAGTCGCCGAGCTTGAGCGCGGTCTGCGTCGCGAGGACCGAGTTGCAGCCATGCGCGATGTTCGCGAACGGGCCACCGTGGATGAAGGCGGGCGCGTGCTCGAGCGTCTGCACGAGGTTCGGCGCGAGCGCGTCCTTCAGCAGCGCCGCCATCGCGCCGTGGGTCTTGAGGTCCTTCGCGAGGATCGGCTTCTGGTCGCGCGTGTAGCCGCAGACGATCTTGCCCAGGCGCTCCTTGAGGTCCTTGATGCTGGTGGACAGGCAGAAGATCGCCATCACCTCGGAAGCCACGACGATGTCGAAGCCGTCTTCACGCGGGAAGCCGTTGGCCGGGCCGCCCAGGGCCACGGTGATCTGGCGCAGCGCGCGATCGTTCATGTCGAGCACGCGCTTCCAGGCGATGCGGCGCACGTCGAACCCCAGCTCGTTGCCGTGGTTGATGTGGTTGTCGATCATCGCCGCGAGCAGGTTGTTGGCGAGCTGGATGGCGTTGAAGTCGCCGGTGAAGTGGAGGTTGATGTCCTCCATCGGCACCACCTGTGCGTAGCCACCGCCCGCGGCACCGCCCTTCATGCCGAACACGGGGCCGAGCGAAGGCTCGCGCAGGCAGATGATCGATTTCTTGCCGATCGCCTGGAATGCATCTCCCAGGCCGACCGTCGTGGTGGTCTTGCCTTCTCCGGCCGGGGTGGGGCTGATCGCCGTCACCAGGACCAGCTTGCCGTCGGGCTTGCCCTTCAGCGTCTCGATGTAGTCGAGCGAGATCTTGGCCTTGTAGTGGCCGTACGGCGAAAGCGCCTGGTCCGGGATGCCGAGCTTGGCGGCGATCTCGCGGATCGGTTTCATCTTCGCCGCCTGCGCGATTTCGATATCGCTGGGAACGGGCTTTTTCTTTGCCTCGGGGGCAACTGCGGTCACCATGGGGATCTCCTCGGGAGGGACAGGGAACGCGTGGGAATCCGCGCGTCCTTTGCGGAAAGTATAGAAAGCGGCAGAATCCGCGAGCCTTGACTCGGGTCAAGGGTACCGGACGGACATGCATCCCCACGAAGAGTTGCTGCGCAGGCTGTTCCATCATCTCGCGGCCCGCGAGGCGCAAGGCATGCGCCATTGCTACCATCCCGAGATCTTCTATACCAATCCGCTCGTGCCGCGCGCCCGGGGCCCCCAGGCGTTCGAGGCCTGGGAGGCCATCTTCGAGGAGCTGCCGGACCTGCACATCGCGCTCCGCCGGGTAGAGGCCGATGCCGACGGCGGCGTGGCGCACTGGCATGCGAGCTACACCTTCCGCGGACGGCGGGTCGAGCACGAGGTGCGCTCGATGTTCGCCTTCCGCCGCGGGCTCGTCTGCCGCCACTACGACCATTTCTCGCTGTGGCGCTGGCTGGCGCAGGCCCTGGGCCCGGCGGGGCTCGCGCTGGGATGGTTCGGGCCGTTCCGCTGGGCGCTGCGCCAGCGCGCCGCGCGCCGGCTGGAGCGGCTTTCTTGACGTGAGTCACGGGCCGGCGGGCGCCCCGTGTGATGCTCCCCGGGATTCCCGCACTCTCACGCCATGCACCCGGACCAGCCTTTCGACGCCGCTGGCGCCATCGATACGCGTTCGCCCGCAGCGGTCGCCGAAGCGATCGACGCCATGCTGGGCAGGCGCTTCCACGGATGGGAAGGCCCCCTGCTGCACGAGGCTTTCGACAACGTGGGCCGGCTCTACGCGGGCGAACGCGACGGCTACCTGCGCTGCGACACGCCGTTCCACGACCTGCGGCATGCGCTCGAATCGGCCCTCGCGGCCGCCCGCCTCGTCGATGGCTGGGAAATCGGTGCCGCGGGCGCGCGCGGCTCGCTCGGCGCCGACATGGCGCTGCTCGCCGTGGTGCTGGCCCTCCTGCACGATGTGGGCTTCCTGCGCAGCGACGCGGAGCGCGGCGTGCACGGCGCGAGCTTCATGGCGGAGCACGAGGCACGCTCGATCGAGTTCGCCGAGCGCTGGCTCGAACGCACGCCCCTGCGCCCGTTCGCGGCGCTGGCGCGCCTCATCGACGCGACGCGGGTGGAATCGAACATCGAGGCGCTGAGCGGCGGCGAAGCGCATCGCGTGGTCGCGCGCATCATCGCGACGGCAGACGTGCTGGCGCAACTTGCGGACCGCTGCTACCTGGAGAAGTGCCGCGATTTCCTCTATGCCGAGCTGGTCGAGGCGGGGATGGCTCGCGGTACCGGTGGCCGCCATTCCAACGCGTCGTACCGCAGCCCCGAGGACCTGCTGGGACGCACGCCGCAATTCATCGACCGCCGCGTGACCTCGCGGCTGGACACGGGCCTGGGAGGCGTCCATCGCCTCATGCGCACGCACTTCGGCGGGGACGATCCGTATGCCACCGCGGTCGCGGGCAACCTCGCGCACCTGGACGCGGTGCTCGCGGACGCCCGCTTCGAGCTGCTGCGACGGCGCCCCGCGGCGGTGTTCGCGCCCTAGTCCCGTGGCGGTGTTCGGGCGCTAGCCCCGCGGCTTTGCGAGCGGCGTCCCGAAGAACTCGCGCATCAGGAAGTCCTCGAGCTCGGCACTGTCCTCACGCCGCGCGGACAGCACGATGGTGCGCTGCAGCCGGTGCGACTCCCAGTTGAAATCGCCGTCGTAATGCTCGCGGATGAGCTCGATCATCCGGCGCACCATCGCGAGCTCGAGGTTGCCGCCGGGGCCCGCGTCCACCTCGATCACCTCGCGCCACTGCCGGCGCGAATCGGGCCGCCAGCCGTTGAACGCGAACTCGCCGGTGCGCGTGCCCATGTGCAGGATCTGGAAGATGCCGCCCACGCCTTCGCGGCCGCTCAAGGTCTGCAGGTTGCGGTTGATGCTCGCCAGGGCCTCGTCCTGCTGCGTGGGCTTTGCATCGGGCGCGCCCCGCGCGGCCTCGGCCTCCGCGGCGCGGCGCTGCTCGCGTTTTGCAGCGATGATGGCCGCCATGTCGAACGTCGGCGCGGGCCGTGTGGGCTGGGCCACGGGCGGGGGCGGCGTCGGCGTCGGCACCGGGGATGGCACGGCGATCGTCGGCGGTGGCGGGGCGGGGCGTGCCGGTGCCGCGGGGGCCGGCG
>DATMJE010000228.1:0-2952 GCA_035553995.1 Usitatibacter sp.
GAATGAAGCACCGGCCGCGCCCGGCCCGGCAGCGCCTATCGCCGGCGAGTGAGCGGCCTCAACGCCTGCAAGACACAGATGAACACAGATGAACACAGATGAATTTTGGTTGTCATCGCGGCCTGGAACCGGCTGCTTCCGATCGATGGATCGACAGCCAAGAACGAACACCCTGAGAGCTTTTATCTGTGTTCATCTGTGTTCATCTGCGTCAAAGGCTTTTTTGAACCTCAGAACGGCCCGTCGTTGTACTGGATCGCGAAGCCGCACAGCTCCACGCCCGAGGCGCACTCCGAGAAGGTCCACCGCGCGTTCACGTAGTACTGGCCGCCATCGCCCGCCCAGCAGTAGCCCTGCTGTGCCGCATTGTCGCGGTTGACCGTCTGCGTCGCCTGCGAGACGAAGGTGACCGAGTTGAAGTTGCCGTTCGTGGTGCGCTGGTTGCAGAAGTTCGTCGTGTCCGTGTCGATGATGCCGGGGCAGCGATTGATGCTGATCTGCAGCGTCACGGGCTGCGGGGTGAAGGCCCCGCCCGCCGACTCGCTGAACACGACCGAGCCCGACGAATGACCGGGCGAGGGCGTGGGCAGCGGAATGAAGACGGTCTGTCCCGAAGCCTGGCGTTGCAGCAACGGGCTGCCGATGCCGTTCAACGTGGCACCGATGACATTGTCCGGGACGGGGCAGCCCGCGACTTGCGGCACCACCGTAACGATCCCGCTGGTCGGGGAGGTGAGCTCCGCGGGCGCTGCCGGCTGGATCAACAGCACGCTGCATTCGCCGCTCGCTGCCATGGTGACGGAGATCGTCTTGGTGCCGGCATCGCCGTCGCCGAACCTCACGACGCCGCCCTCGGAGCTGCCGAAGCAGCCGGACCCCGAGAAGGCGTAGTTCACGTCGAAGGCGCCCGCGGTGCCGCCCGTGCGCCGGATCGAGAGATGCCCTTCCCCGTTGGGCGGAACCGACGAGCTGCTGGTGGCGAACGAGAACTTCGGCGGCACGGCGACCTGGCGCACGCCTTCCATGTGACCCTTCGCGACCCACGCGCCCTGGAACGTGGCGGTGAAGCCGTTGAAGGTCGCGAGCGCGTTGTCCATCGAGAAAGCGCCGCTATCGCCATTCACGCAGGTGTACGTGCCGCTCACGGTGCGCTGCTCGCCGAATTGCGTGGCCGCGGGAGCGGTGTACGTGCAGCTTGCCCCGGAACGCGCGTGCGTGGCCCCCTGCGGCTGCGTGCGCATGACGAAGCTCGCATCGCCGTCGTCGATGCTGATGCTCATCGCCTCGGAGGCGGCACCGCCCGGATCGTCCTCGGAGCTCGCGAGATGCCCGAGATAAGTGCCGCTGAGCGTGTTCTTGCGCAATGCGAAGCGGCTTACGGCCTTCGTCACGGCGACGCCGTCGGCGGTGTAGCTCAATAGCGCCGTGGCGCGGTCGCGAAGGTCGAACGTCATCGTCCCGACCTGCCGGCGCGTGACGAGGTTGGGGTTGAACGCCCTGCCGAAATAAGGCCCGGTCGCCTCGAAGAGCGGGCCGGTGAACGTGAACGTGCCATCCGCGCGCGGCGCCGAGCGCGTGAGGGCGGAGGCGACGTACCAGTGGGAAGCGCCCTGCGGGTCGTAGACGAACAGGGTCGCGAAGATCGTGTCGCCCTGCTCGACGATGTTGACGCCCCAGCCGCTCTCGTCCGGCGGGAACCAGAGGTCCGTGCGCCAGCCGTTGCCTTCCTGCAAGCCCGCGTTCACGCGCGACAGTGCGACCCGGCCCCACGGCGCGATGAGTCCGCTGCCGGTGAAGAAGCCGGTGAAGCCATCCGGGGTGAGGTCCACGGCCATGCTGAACGCACCGCTGCCGCCGCAGCCCGAAGAAGAAGTGCCGGAGGCCGCCGACACCTGCCCTTCGTGGCTGCGCGCGCCGTCATAGCTGCACGAGGCCGCGCTTCCGCCCGATTGCGCGATGTGCACCGTGGAGCCGTTGTCCTGCACCGACATCTGCACGGGGCTGCGGACCTCGGGCCCGGCCGTGGTCTGCGGCTGGTACAGGTAACCCACGTAGTTGCCGGTGAGGTCGATGCCGCGGAAGGTGAACGGCTCGATCTGCTTGAGGACCGTCACGCCGTCGATGGTGTACTGCACGGTGCCCGTGTTATCGCCGACATCGACCTTCATGGTGCCCACTTGACGCCGCGCGACCTTGCCGGGATCGAAAGCACCGCCGAACCAGGGGCCGGTGGCTTCGTAAAGCGCGCCGCTATAGGCGCTCGGCCGATCGTGCAGCGCGCCGTCGGTGGCGCTTGCGAGGCTCGAGGCGACATACCATCGCGGCCTGCCATCCGCTCCGTAGACGAACAGGGCCGCGAAGAGCGTGTCGCCCTGGTGGAAGAGGTTGAGGCCCCATCCCGATTCGTCCGGATTGATCCAGAGTCCCGTCGCGCTGTGGATCTGCGGCGTGGCGAACGCGCCCGACGCGGCAAGGCCGAGGATGACGACGAGGTGGCGGAGGACTGCGAGGAAGCGGAAGCGGAGTTGCATGAGGGCCTGTTTTATTTCAACACAGATGAACACAGATGAACACGGATGAATCGACTGTGTGTTTTCGTGCATTGGGTGACGAGCCGTACCTTTCCGACGTCTATCTGTTTTGCTTTTATCTGTGTTCATCTGCGTTCATCTGTGTTCCAGTCCTTTGCCTCCAACGAGCAGCGGGGAAAATGGAAGCGTTCAGCCCGGTTTCACGAACCGCAGCACGAATTTGTCCGAGGGCGGCTTCGCTTCCCCGGATGGACCCGCGCGCGTATCGGCGGGGTTTCGCATGAAGCCCGCCTCGCGGTCGAGCCGGAAGCCCGCGCGCTGGACTTCGGCGATGAGGAAAGCTTCGTCGATCCGGTGCAGCGTCTTGCCGGTGGTGATGCCGGTGCCGGGCTGCGCCGAATGGTCCACGATCACATAGTAG
>DATMJE010000229.1:0-3808 GCA_035553995.1 Usitatibacter sp.
GCCGCCTCCATCGGCGTCTCCGCGGTCGATCGCGACGAAAGCGACGACTACTGGATGACGGTCACCAGCTTTACCGAGCCCACCACGCTCTACCTGGCGCACGCGGGCAACGATGCGCGCGAGAAGCTCAAGCAACTGCCCGCGTTCTTCGACGCGAAGGGCGTCACCGTCACGCAATATGAAGCCACGTCGCGCGACGGCACGAAGATCCCGTATTTCGTGGTGATGCGCGAGGGCACGAAGCTCGACGGCAGCAATCCCACCATCCTGTACGGCTACGGCGGCTTCGAGGTCTCGATGACGCCGTCGTACAACGCCACCATGGGCGCCTCGTGGCTCGAGCGCGGCGGTGTCTACGTGCTGGCGAACCTTCGCGGCGGCGGCGAGTTCGGTCCCGAATGGCACACGACCGCGTTGCGCGAAGGCCGGCAGAAGACGCACGACGACTTCGCCGCCGTGGCCGAGGATCTCATCCAGCGCAAGGTCAGCTCGCCGCGCCACCTCGGCATCATGGGCGGCAGCCAGGGCGGGCTCCTCGTGGGCGCGACCTTCACGCAGCATCCGGAGCTCTTCCGCGCGGTGGTCTGCCAGGTCCCGCTGCTCGACATGAAGCGCTACAGCAAGCTGCTGGCCGGTGCTTCGTGGATGGGCGAATACGGCGACCCGGACAAGCCCGGGGACTGGGCCTTCATCTCGAAATACTCGCCTTACCAGAACGTGGCGAAGGACAAGAAGTATCCGCGCGTCTTCTTCTGGACCTCCACGCGTGACGATCGCGTGCATCCGGGACATGCACGCAAGATGTTCGCGCGCATGAAGGAGCAGGGCCACGACGTGCTGTACTTCGAGTACCTCGAGGGCGGCCATGGCGCGGGGAGCCTGCCGGCGCAGCAGGCCTACACCTGGGCGCTCACCTACGCGTTCTTCCTCGAAGAGCTCAGATAGCGCCGCGGTCCAGCCGGTGCAGCCAGCGCCGCGCGAACACCGCGACACCCACCAGCACGGCCACCGCGAGGGCGACCAGCCACCAGTTCACGTCGCCGGTCGAGAAGGCCGCGGCCACCTGGTCGCCGAGCAGCGTCGTGCCGAACATGCCGGGAAACATCCCCAGGAACGTGCCGCCGACGAGGTGCCACAGGCGCAGCCGCAGCGCGCCGGCCACCGCGCTCACGACCGCGAAGGGCGCCACCGGCAGCACCCGCACCATGAAGGTCGCGAAAAGGCCGCGCCGCTTGAGGAAACGCGCCACGTGCTCGAAGCGCGGCCCGGCCAGGCGATGCAGGGTGTCCTCCTTCATGAGCCGCCCGGCGAAGAAGGCCACGGTTGACGCGATCTCGATGCCGCACATCGCAAGCGCGCCGCCCATCCAGGGGCCGTAGGCGACCACCGACGCGAGCGTGATCAGCGGACGCGGGAACATCACCAGCATCGCCGGCGTGTACGCGAGGAGGATCACGAGCGGCGCCCACCATTTCTCCGAGATGCCCTGCACCCACGCCACCACGTTGTCGGGCGTCACGACGTCGGCGAGGGCGGTGTGGCGCCAGGCGAATGCCAGCACGCCCGCGACCGCGAGCGCGATCGCGAGGATCACCACGAGGCGGTTGCGGAATAGGGAAGGCAGGGGCATCACCGGTGGACCCGGCGGCGCTTCCGGGGGTTCCGGGGATGGTGCATGGGAACTGTCCGGCCGGGGTATAATCCGACCTTCGCCGCGGAGAGATGCCCGAGTGGCCGAAGGGGGCGCCCTGCTAAGGCGTTATACGGGCTTAAACCTGTATCGAGGGTTCGAATCCCTCTCTCTCCGCCAGTTTTCCGATGTTGCATTTTCGGCTGCGCATCAGCACGTTACCCGGCCCTGCGGTCCTCGCAGCGCCTGAAATGCCCGACCCGCGGCTGTCACGTCCGATCTTTTGCCAGCGCTTCGTCGGCAACCATTCTCAACCACGCCGAAAGCGTTACGCCGGCCTTGTTGTTTCGAGCGGGCTCGCGCAGATCCGCAAACACGTGCAAGCGCGCCGCAGCCGATAGAACGAGTTCCCAATCAGGGAGCGCCTCGGCGCTGCCTGGCATGGTTCATCCAAGAATGGTGACGCTGCGCATGGGGACCTGCAATGTGGGGCTCGCAAACTCGCACCACCTTGGCTGAAACGGACGCATCGGCACCGGCAACACGGCACCAAAGCCCTACAGCCAACCACGGGCTCGCGGTGTATTTCCTCGTTGCGATGCGCCCGTGAAAGCGGTTCACTTCCGGAGGCCCCATGTTCACGATCCCTCGCGTTTCGTCGCTTCCTGCGTTAGCCGTCTCGCTGGTGCTGCTGGGTATTGCGATTCCCGGCATTGCCGCATCCCCGGCCAAGGACTGGGACGGCCTCGAGCTTCGCCCGGGCAAGAAAGTCACTGCGCTCTACGTCCGGCCGGGCGCCACCCTGAAGGGATACAAGCGTGTGCGCCTCGAGCCGCTGCAGGTCGCGTTCGACAAGAACTGGAGGCCGAACGACACCACTTCCCAGCTTTCACAGAAGGTGAGCGCCCGCGACCTCGACAGGATCAAGTCGAACCTCGCGGAAGGCTTCTCGAAGGCCTTCGGCGAAGAGCTCACGCGCGGCGGCTACATCGTCGTGAACGAACCTGCCGAGGATGTGCTCACGGTGGTGCCGTTCGTCGTCGATCTCTCCATCACGGCGCCGAAGACGAGCGGCTCGACGAGCCCCGGCTATACGTTCGTCGCCGAGCAGGGCCGCATGACGCTCGTGGCAGAGCTGCGCGATTCCGAGACCAACCAGGTGCTCGCGCGCGCCATCGACAAGAAGATCGCCTCGCAGGCGAACGCTTTCCAGATGGCGAACGACGTCACGCGCAGTGGAGCTGCCGACGACGCCATTCGCGCATGGGCACGTGCGCTGCGGGCCGCCCTGGATGCGGCGCACGGGAAGTGACGGCCGCTCACGGCTTCTGCTTGACGACGTTCGCGGCATTGATCGCATTCGGGCCCTCGGGATCTGCCGAGTCGCCGGGATCCTTGCAGAGCGCCCATAGCCCCGCGCACGCAAGTGCCACGGCCACTACCGCGAGCGCGTTGAAAGCCCGGTAGTCCGCCCGCGTTGCTCCTTCCACCAGCTCCGTTGCGCGTGCATAGAGATCCAGCGTGAGCAGGATGTGCAAGGCGAACGCCGCGATCGCGAGCCAGCGGCTGGCCGCGTAGAACGCGAGCATCGCCGCGGAAAAAAGAAAGCAAACGGTAGCGAGGCTTCCCGTGTGGACCAGCGTCCCGCCGCGAGGGAACATCAGCAGCACCCAGGGCACCATCGTGACGAGGCACACGGTGACGAGCTGCAGCGACGCGCCGAATTCACGCCTTCGCCATGCGCCCGGTACCAGCCACGCGAGCGGGGCAAGCGCCAGCAGGCCGAGCGTGATCCCGATGTGATAGAACTGCAGGTGCCTCAGCTTCGATGCATCGGGGTCGTCCAATCCCACCGTCGAGGCCTTCAGCACGAGCGGCGCGGCATCGAGGGGTCCCACGATGTTGCGCAGGTCTTCCACCTTGTTGTCCACGAGCTGCGCGAACGTGATCGCCGCATACGCGTCGCGAACGGCTTCGCCGACCGAGCGCGCGTCCACGTCCTGCACGTCCGCGAGGTGCCACTTGAGCAGCCGGTTGCCGGGCGGATCGAAGTAGCGCTGGTAGAGCGCCCACGGCAACATCGCGATAAATGCAGTGATCGCCGCGATCGCGAGGAATCGCAGCGGCGGAATGCGGCGCAGCGCCCACAGCGCCACGGCCAGCCCCAGCAATACGAAG
>DATMJE010000230.1:0-2693 GCA_035553995.1 Usitatibacter sp.
CGTTTTGAAAGGCCAGCCCATGACCAAGCGCAGCCGTAGCACCTTCAAGCGACAGTTCCGGCTGTACCCGATCGCATCGCACGGCGCGGAGCCCGCCCATGCCCTCGACGACTGCCAATGGCGGGCCCGTGGGAAGTTCCCGTGCGGGGCCTGCGACCGCTGCGAGTACGAGTCCGCCACGTACCTCGCCGATCACCCCGCCACGCTCAGCCGCGAGGAGCTCGCGAGGCTATGACGTACTGCCGCGCGATATGCCTGCGTTGCAAGGCGAACTGCGAGCAGCGCCGGCTGATGGTGCTGGACCCGAGCGGCGCCGAGCTGCCTGCGGTGCAGTGCCTCGAGTGCGAAGCGGTGTGCCTGGCGACGGGTGTAGTTGCGCCCGCTGAGCAAGGTGCGCCCAAGGTGGAGCCCGAGCCATGAAACGCTTCATCGAAGTCACCCGCCACGCGGCCGGTCGCACGATCACGCAGCGCTACCCGGCGCGGAGCGTGGGCGAGCAGCAACCCGGCGTCCTGGGCGTAGTCGATCTCACCTGCCTTGAGTGCGGCTATGTCGAGTGCGCCTGCCCAGGAGGTGGATGGCCGCCTCCCCTCGCGACGGAGCCTCCCGACAAAGAGCCGTACGGCTGCGTGAACCGCCAGACGTCGTCGCCGAGAGACTGCGTGGAGAGCGGGCACTATTGGTGCGACGCGTTCAAGTCCAAGCCGGGCGCGGGGGATGAGCCATGAAATGCTGCACCGATGACGATTTGATCGCGGAGCTTCTCCGCTTGGTTGCCGACGTCCGCCGCGAGACCCGCGAGGCCACGATCCGGGAGTGCGTTCGTGTCTGCGACGCGGCGGAAAAGACATTGCTCAAGGATGAGCCGCCAAGGTCATACGAGACGGCGTGGTGCGCCGCGGTGGTTACAGAGCTGCGTTCGCGCATCGAAGCCCTGCTCACGCCCCCGAGCGCGCCGGCTGAGGTCGTCAGGCCACCGAGCTGGGAAGCTACTTGCGAACGGGTACTCGAGGGTCTGACTCATCCGGGCAGCGCTCGCGATCGGTTTGTCACGCTCATGGAAGCGCTCGCTAGGCACGCGGAGTCCATGTCAGATCGCGAGATCCTCGAGGATGCCGCACTTGACGGCATCGACATAAGGGCGGAAGCCAACCGCATCCGCGACGTGCTTGCAGGTGCGCCCCCACAGAGCTCGCCAGCTAAGCCGAAGTGCAAGGTGTGCGGCTACGGCCCTGGGTCGCACGGGTCCGCCGCGTACATCACAGTGCCGCCCCATGCCTACGAACCCGAGGAGCCCGGCCATGGGTGACATCAGCAGTGAGGCGCGTGATCTCGCGTCGCGACTTGCAACAGGCGTGCTGGAATCGCTAATGACAGGCAACCGTGCTGACCCCGAACGCGATATCGCCGACGCTTTGCAACGGCACATGGACGCGACCGAGAAAGCGGAGCGCCACGCCAAACACTGGGAACAGGCCGCGTGGGACCAGCAGAAGCGCGCCGAGAAAGCAGAGAGCAAGCTCGCCGTGGAGCGCGCGTGGTTCGCCGCGTCGCAACGTGGGCTGGCCGAAGCAAACGCCCGCGCCGAGAAGGCGGAGGCTGCCTATGCGGAGCTACGGGCTACATCCATCGAAAAGCTACGGCTCGAGGAGTCAGCGCGCGCCGAGGCCGCCGAGCAACGCCTCGATGACCTCGTGCGCGAGGTGGGGCAGTGGTGGGACTCTGACACGGCCGATGCGATCGATCTCTCCGTTCTGCTCCGAAAGTACGAGCAGCCGACCAAGGTGCAGCCATGAGCGCCTGCTCGAGCTGCGGCGCGCCCGTCCTGTGGGCCCGAACGCTCGCCGCGGGCGGATGGATCCCGCTCAACCCCGACCCCATCATCGGCGGTAACCTCGAGCTCAAGGACGGTGTCGCGCGGTACGTGAAGCCGAGCGGCACGGTGGCGCTGTACACCTCGCACTTTGCCAACTGCCCGAACGCGGACGCGCACCGCAAGGAGCGGCGGCGATGACGTACGCCCTACCCGTGCAGCACTGCCCGATTTGTGACGCGCCCGGGGTGCGACTACCAAGACGAGCATCGCTGGCGCTCGATGCGTTTTGCCAGAAGTGCCGGTGGTTCTACACCAGCGCGGCGCACAGGGCGGTGCTGCTGGCGCTGACCAGTCGGCCCAATTGGCAAGCGGAGGTGCGGTGATGGGAGCGGCGGAGCAAGAGCTATTGACGCCTGCCGATGTCGCTTCCATGCGGGCGCACGGGATCCGGACGACGATGTACGGCAGCGAGGAGTAACGCAGTGCGGAACAGTTCAGCCAGATACGAGAGAGCACTCATGGCCCAGACGCTTGTGACAGTCAGCCCGGAAGAACTCGCGGAGCTCGTGCGGAAGGCGGTGCGCGACGAGCTCACGCAGTCGCCGCCAAAGCCGGGCAAGAGCTATCTCGACGCAAACGAGATCGCGACGCACTACGGCATCAGTCGCAGTACGGTGCAGAACTGGATCAGCGAGGAGGACTGCCCGCACATCATGCGCGGGAAGGTCTTGCGCTTCGAACTCGCCGCCGTCGAGGCCTGGTTTCGAGGTCGAGAGCCCGGTTTGCGCCGAGTGAAGTGAATGAAGCAATACGACAAGAACAAGGGCAAGGTCGGCCGCAAACCGAACCTTTGGGTTCGCTACTGGGTCAAAGGCAA
>DATMJE010000231.1:0-20780 GCA_035553995.1 Usitatibacter sp.
CCTCCATCGAGCGCACTTTCGGCGCTCCCGTGACCGTGCCCGCCGGGAACGTGGCGCGCAGGAGCTGCATCGGCGTGAGACCGGGATCGACCTCGCCCTCGACGTTCGACACCATGTGCATCACGTGCGAGTAGCGCTCGACCACCATGGTCTCGGTGACCTTCACGCTGCCCACGTGCGCGATGCGTCCCACGTCGTTGCGCCCGAGGTCGATCAGCATGAGGTGCTCGGCGCGCTCCTTCGGGTCGTTCACCAGCTCCTGCTCCATCTCGCGGTCGCGCTCGGGTGTCGCGCCGCGCTTGCGCGTGCCCGCGATCGGGCGCAGCGTCACCTTGTCGCCCTCGCGGCGCACCAGGATCTCGGGCGAGGCGCCCACGAGCTGGCAATCGCCGAACTCGAAATAGAACATGTACGGCGAGGGGTTGATCGAGCGCAGCGCGCGGTAGAGGTTGAGCGGCGAGTGCGCGAACGGCTGCGTGAGGCGCTGCGAGACCTGCACCTGCATGATGTCGCCGTCGGTGATGTACTGCTTGCACTTCGCGACCGCGTCGAAGAACACGGCGTCGCCGATATTGGATTTCGCCTGCGCCTTCTCGCCGCCGGGCTCGTGCGGCGGCAATGCGGCCTGCCGGCGCAATGCGACGCGCAGCTCCTGCAGGCGCTGCTGGCCGCGCGCGTACGCGTCGCCGTCGCGCGGATCCACGTACACGATGAGATGCAGCTTGCCCGCGAGGTTGTCGACGACGGCGAGCTCTTCCGACAGCAGCAGCCGTACTTCCGGCAGCCCGATGGGATCGGGCTTATCGACGCGGGCCACGCGCCGCTCGATGTAGCGCACGGTGTCGTAGCCGAAGTAGCCGGCCACGCCGCCGCTGAAACGCAGCGACGAGGCCAGCGGTGCCGCGCGGAAGCTCGCGAGCCAGGCGTCGATGCGCGCGAGCGGATCGTCGTGCTCGCCGGACTCGACCTCGCGGCCGTCGCGGCGGATGGCGACGGTGCGGCCGCGCACCTCGATCACCTCGCGCGCGGGCAGCCCCACGATCGAGTAGCGTCCGAAGCGCTCGCCGCCGATCACCGACTCGAGCAGGTACGAGTTCGGACGGTTGGCGAGCTTGAGATAGATGGACAGCGGCGTGTCGAGATCGGCGAACGTCTCGAGATGCAGCGGGATGCGGTTGTGGCCGGCGCGGGCGAGCGCGCGGAAATCGTCTTCAGTCATGGTTCACCACACGGTTCGTTCGAAGGAATGGCACGTCGAGCGCAGTTAGCGCCGGCTTTGCCATCGCCAATCGAATCGCGGTCCGCGCGGTGCCATGCCGAATCGGGGAAGGGTGGAGGATTACGCGGGCATTGTAGCCCGTGCGAGCTCCTCGCGCATGCGGCGGACGACCGCGGCGCGATCCTTCTGGCCGAAGATCGCGGAGCCGGCGACGAACGTATCCGCGCCCGCGCGCGCGATCTCGCCGATGTTGTCGACCTTCACGCCGCCGTCGATCTCGAGCCGGATGGCGCGGCCCGAGGCCTCGATGCGCTTGCGCGCCTGGGCGAGCTTGGCGAGCGCGGACGCGATGAACGACTGGCCGCCGAAGCCCGGGTTCACGGACATGATGAGGACCATGTCGATCTTGTCCATGACGTGGTCGAGCCAGGAAAGAGGCGTGGCCGGGTTGAAGACCAGCCCCGCCTGGCAGCCGTTCTCGCGGATGAGGCCGAGAGTGCGGTCGATGTGCTCGCTCGCCTCCGGGTGGAACGTGATGATCGAGGCGCCCGCCTTCGCGAAGTCCGGGACGATGCGGTCCACGGGCTTCACCATCAGGTGCACGTCGATGGGGACCGTGCAATGGGGTCGAATGGCCTCGCAGACGAGCGGGCCCACCGTGAGGTTGGGAACGTAATGGTTGTCCATCACGTCGAAGTGGATCAGGTCCACGCCCGCGGCGATCACGTCGCGCACCTCCTCGCCCAGCCGCGCGAAATCCGCGGAAAGGAGGCTCGGAGCGATGCGGAAGTTCGATGCCATGGGAGCGGTGCCGGGAGCGAGGCGTGTGGGATTCTACACGCGGCGCGCCACCGGGCAGGTCGCCCAACGTTCTCTGATACCATCATTTTCATGCCCGAAGGCAAGAAATACAGCGTCGCCGTGACCGCGCATTCGACCTACCTTCCCGACCAGTCCGACGAGGAGGAGGATCGCTACGTCTTCGCGTACACGATCCGCATCACCAACAACGGCAACGCGACGGCGCAGCTCGTGAGCCGCCACTGGATCATCACCGATGCGGACAACCAGGTGCAGGAAGTGCGCGGCATGGGCGTGGTGGGCGAGCAGCCGGTGCTCAAGCCCGGCGACACGTTCGAGTATTCGAGCGGCTCTTCCATCCCCACGGCCGTCGGCACCATGCGAGGCAGCTACCAGCTCGTAGCCGAGGACGGCACCCGCTTCGAGGCGAACATCCCCGAATTCACGCTGAGCGTGCCGCGCGTGCTGCACTGAGCGGCAGCCTGGCGCCCGGACTTGTCCAGGGCTTCCCTATCCCTCGTCCTCGGGACGGGTGCGCGCGACCTGGGCGTCGTCGGCCTTCGGGCGACGCGGAAAAGTCCACCAGACGATGACCACGGCGATCGCCAACGCCACGAATATCTCCAGGAACACCCAACCCAACTTGCGTCTCCCATGAGGCCGCGCTTGCGCCCATTATGTTGCATTGCCGCCCGCACGGGGGCGGCGCTGGTCGTGGCGATGATCGCAGGCTGCGCGACCGCGCCGGAAAAGAAGGTCGCGAACGTCGAGCCGCTGAGCTGTCCGCCGGTCGCGAAACCCGTGTGTCCGCCGCCCACGCCGGTGCCGCCGCCGGCGCCGGAAGTGCGCGGCAAGCTGGTGCCCGCCGCGTGGAGCGACCTGCCCGACTGGGGGCGCGAGGCCCTTGCTCCGTCCCTGCAGGCGTTCGTGCGCAGTTGCAGCGTGCTCGAGAAACGCGAGGCGTGGAGCCTTGCCTGCGGGCAGGCGCGCGCGCTCGGGAGTGCGAGCGAAGGCGACATCGCGGCGTTCTTCCAGTCGAGCTTCGATCCCTGGCACGTGCTGAACGGCGACGACTCGGATACGGGACTCGTCACCGGCTACTACGAGCCGCTGTTGCACGGCAGCCGCACACCCTCGGCGCGCTACCGTTATCCGCTCTACGGCGTGCCGCCGGACCTGCTCGTGATCGATCTTTCCGAGGTCTACCCGGACCTCAGGAACAAGCGCCTGCGCGGCCGCCTCGAGGGCCATCGCGTGGTGCCCTATTTCGCACGTGCGGACATCGATCGCGAACCCTCGGCCACCCGCGGCAGCGAGCTCGTGTGGGTGGACGATGCCGTGGATGCGTTCTTCCTGCATATCCAGGGCTCGGGACAGGTCCAGCTCGAGGACGGCACCCGCATGCGCGTGGGCTACGCGGACCAGAACGGCTACCCGTTCAAGTCGCTCGGCCGCGCGCTCATCGACAACGGCGAGATCGCGCCGGAGCGCGCCTCGATGCAGGGCATCAAGGCGTGGGCGCGCGCCAACCCGCAGAAGGTGCAGGACTACCTCAACGCGAACCCGAGCTACGTATTCTTCCGCGAGCTCGCCCCCGACCTGCCCGGGCCCATCGGCGCGCTCGGCGTGCCGCTCACGGGCGAGCGCTCCATCGCCGTGGATGCACGGGTGGTGCCGTTGGGTGCTCCCGTATGGCTCGCAACCACCTGGCCCAATACCACCGAGCCGCTCGACCGCCTGATGGTCGCGCAGGATACGGGGGGTGCCATCGCGGGCGGCGTTCGCGCCGATTTCTTCTGGGGCTTCGGGGACGCGGCGGGCAGCCAGGCGGGCAGGATGCGCCAGCAGGGCCGCATGTGGCTGCTGTGGCCGAAAGGCGCGGAGCCGCCGCCTCCCCGCTAGACGTCATGGCCGCATCGCGTCACGCGGGCGGCCATCATCTCCAATGCAAAGGCGGCCCGAAGGCCGCCTTGCGGGACGCCTGCGCTTGAACCGCGGTCAGCGTTGCGAGACCTTCGCGTTCGGCGCCTTCGCCGCCGCGAGCTTCTTCTCGAAGTCCGCCAGCTTCATCGCGCCCGGAACCCGCTCGCCATCCTCGAAGATGATGGTGGGAGTGCCGGTGATCTTCTTGTCGCGGCCGAAGGCCACGTTCTGGTCCAGCGGCGTGGGGCAGCTCTTGTCGCCGGAGGGGACCACTTCCTTGGTCATCGTGTCCATCCAGAGCTTGCCGGGATCCTTCGAGCACCAGATGGCCTTGGCCTTCTCGACCGAGTCGGCGGAGAGGATGGGATAGAGGAACACGTAGACCGTGATGTCGTTCACGCCCTGCAGGTCGCGCTCGAAGCGCTTGCAGTAGCCGCAGTTCGGATCCTCGAAGATCGCGATCTTGCGCGCGCCGTTGCCGCGCACGATCTTGATGGCGCGGTCGAAGGGCAGGGCGGCGAAGTCGATCTTGTTCACCTGGCGCATGCGCGTCTCGGTGAGGTTTTCCTTGTTGTTGATGTCGATGATGTTGCCGAGGAAGAGGAACGAGCCCTTCTCGTCGGTGTACACGACTTCGCCACCGACGACGACCTCGTAGAGGCCCGCGTACGGCGTCTTCTTGATGGAATCGATCGGCGCGTCGGAGACGACCTTTTTCAGCTCGGCCTTGATCTTGTCCATGTCCTGGGCGGCGGCCGGCAACGCCACCAGGAGGGCGGCCGCAGCAGCCGCGAGATAACGGGCGATTCTCATGAAAACCCTCGGAAATTGTCGGGCAAAGCCCACGCGACATTATCGCATCGCGCGGCCGGCAAGAGTGCCCTTGATCAAGGGTTGGCCATCCACGAGATCCAGTCCGAGGTTCCGGAGGGTGAACACGCCCGGCTTGGTGCTGCCGAAGAGCCGGTCGAGCCGGTCGGTCACGAACTGCATGGCCGTCACGTCCTCGCGGCGCTGGCGGGCGTAGCGCCGCAGGACGCGCAGGTCCCCCGGCCGCTCGAGGGGAGAGCGCAGGTTGACCTCGTCGGCGAGCACGCGGGCGTCCTGGAAACCGAGGTTCACCCCCTGTCCGGCAAGGGGGTGGACTGCATGGGCGGCATCCCCGATGAGGGCCGCGCCGGGGGCCACCGCCCGGTCCACGCGGATGGCGCGCAGGGGAAATCGCGCTACACCTGAAATGAGCTCGAGATCGCCCAGCACGGACCGGCCGGCGTCCCGGACCCGCCGCTCGAAGTCGCGCGGCTCGAGCGCGGCCAGCTCCTCGGCCACCGCGGTGCGGGCGGACCAGACGATGGAGATGCGCTGCCCGGGCAGCGGCAGCCAGGCGAGCACGCCATCCTCGCGGAACCACTGCCGGGCCGTGTCGCCATGGCCCTGCCCGGTGGCGAAATTGGCCACCACCGCGGTCTCCTCGTAGGAGACCTGCTGCGCCTCCAGGCCCAGCATGGTGCGGACCGCGGAGTCGGGCCCGTCGGCGCCGACGAGAAGATCGCATTCGAGCTTCTGTCCGTCCCCCAGCTCGACCGTGGCACCTTCCGCCCGCGCATCGCACGAGACCACGCGCACGCCGCGCTGCAATTGCACGTACGGCAGCGTGGCCACCTGTTCCTCGAGTGCCGCGCCCAGCCGGTTGCCCTCCACGATCCAGGCGAGGGGTGCCCCGGCGCGGCCGGAAAACGAGAGCCGGCCGTCGCCATCGCCAAAGATCTCCATGCGGCGCACGAGCGCGACACGGCCCGGATCGAGCCGCTCCCACACACCCGCGTCGCGCAGGAAGCTGCGCGTGCCGGAGCTCAACGCGAAGACGCGCACGTCATAACCCTCGCCTGCGCCCAACGCCCCGGGCGAGGGTTATGACGTACGCGAAGACGCGCACGTCATAACCCTCGCCCGGGGCGTTGGGCGCAGGCGCCGGATCGATCACCCGGATCTCCTCGGCGCGGGCGGCACAGGCGAAGGCGAGGCCCACGTGGCCGCCGCCCGCGACGAGGATGCGCTCGCCGCTCACGGCGCCGGCGCCCCGTGGATCATGCGCTGGCCGAGGATGCGGCGTGCGGGCGGGAAGAGGTCGAGCGCGATGAGGCCGAGGCCCCGGCCCCATGTGGGTAGCCGCCGCGCATCCGCGAAGCTCGAGACGAGGAAATCCGTGAAGGCGATGCCGCGCGTCGCATCGCGCCGGCGCGCGTCCGCGTACTCGCGCAGCATGGGAGCGCCGCCGACTTCATCGCGCCGCGCTCGTGCCAGCGCCGCGGCGAGCGTCGCCGCATCGCGCAGCCCGAGGTTGAGTCCCTGCCCTGCCACCGGATGCAGCGCCTGCGCGGCATTGCCCACCATGGCGGTGCGCAGCGCCACCGGCGTATTGATGGCGCGCAGCTTCAAGGGAAACGAGGCCCGCGGGCCCGCCGCCAGGAAGCGCCCGGCGCGATCGCCAAAGGCCTGCTGCAGCTCGACGAGGAAGCTCGCGTCGTCGAGCGCCAGCAGCCGCTCGGCCTCCGTGGGTTTCGCCGTCCACACCAGCGCGTAGCGGTCTTCCACCGGCAGCAACGCCATCGGCCCTTGCGGCGTGAAGCGCTCGTAGGCGCGGCCGGCGTGCGCGCGATCGCACGTCACCGGCGCGACCACCGCGCGCTGCAGGTAGTCCTTCTCGAGGAAAGCCACGCCGGGGATGCGGTTCGCGTTCGCCCCGCCGTCCGCGAGCACGAGCAGGCGTGCGGACACTTCGTCACCGCTGGAAAACTGCACGTGCGCCGCATCCGGTTCCAGGCGAATGCCGCTGCACGCCGCGCCGTATTCTACCGGGACTCCGAGCGCCGCGACACGCCGGTGCAATGCGGCTTCGAGCGCGGCATAAGCCACCGTATAGCCCAACGCCGGGAGGCGCTGCTCGTGCGCCTCGAGCAACGTGCGGCCCGGACCGCCGCGCTGCGAGATGTGGATCGAGACGATGGCCGTGGCCGCCTCACGGGGCCAGGCACCGGCCTCTTCCAGCCGCTCGCGGCTTGCGTGCGAGAGCGCCAGCGTGCGCCGGTCCTCCGACGGTGCCGTACGCGCCTCGAAGAGGCCGACCTCGAGGCCGGAGGCGTGCGCCATCGCGGCGAGCGTCGCGCCGACCGGGCCGGAGCCCACGATCGCGACGTCCAGCGTACGCATTACCGGGCGAGGACGAGGTCCTCGACGTCCTTCACGCTCTTCGGGCATTCGGCGGTGAGCACCTCGCGGCCCTTCGCGGTCACGAGGACGTCGTCCTCGATGCGCACGCCGATGTTCCAGAACGCTTTCGGGACGTTGTCCGCGGCACGGATGTACGTGCCCGGCTCGACCGTGAGCACCATGCCGGGCTTGAGCTTCCGCCATTTGCCCTTCTGCATGTAGTCGCCGGCGTCGTGCACGTCCAGGCCCAGCCAATGACCGGTGCGGTGCATGTAGAACTGCTTGTACGAGCCGTCCTCGAGCACCTTGTCGACGCTGCCCTTGCAGAGCTTGAGATCGATGTAGCCCTGCACGAGCACGCGCGTAGCGGCGTCGTGGTAATCGATGAAGTCGGCGCCAGGCTTGACCGCCTTGATCGCGGCTTCCTGCGAGGCGAGCACGAGCTCGTAGACGTCGCGTTGCGGCCCGGTAAAGCGCGCGCCCACCGGGAAGGTGCGCGTGATGTCGGAAGCATAGCTCTCGAGCTCGCATCCCGCGTCGATGAGGAGCAGCTCGCCGCGCTTCAACTCCGCGCTGTTGTCGCGGTAATGCAGCACGCAGGCGTTGGCACCCGCGGCGACGATCGAGCCGTAGGCGGGCGCCCGTGCGCCGTTCCTGCAGAACTCGTGGATGAGCTCCGCCTCGACCTCGTACTCGCGTTGGCCGGGAGCGGCGGTGCGCATGGCGCGGGCGTGCGCCTCGCTGGAGATGGCGGCCGCGCGCCGCATGATCGCGAGCTCGTGGTCGTCCTTGAAGAGCCGCATGTCGTTCACGGCGGCGCGCACGTCGCGGATCTCCGCCGGGGCCGTCACGCCCGTGCGCACGCGCGCGCGCACGGCATTGAGCCAGGTGGCGATGCGCACGTCCCACGCGGTATCCATGCCGACCGGCGTGTGCAGCGTGGGCTTGTCGGCGATGAGGTCCGGCAGGCGCGCATCGAGCTCGGCGATGGGATACGCCTCGTCGAAGCCGAACGCCTCGGCCGCGAGCTGCGGGCCGTAGCGGAAGCCGTCCCAGATCTCGCGCTCCATGTTCTTCTCGCGGCAGAAGAGGATGGACTTGGGCCGAGCGCCGAGCACCAGCACGAGGACCGCCTCGGGCTCGCGGAAACCGGTGAGGTAGTAGAAGCCGCTGTCCCAGCGATAGTCGTAGTGGGAATCGGCGTTGCGTGTACGTTCCGGTGCCGTGGGCAGCACGACGATGCCCTCGCCGAGGGCCTTCGCGAGCCGCGCGCGGCGCGCCTTGAACGGCTTGATGTGTACGGGATTCTCGAGCTTCATGGCGTGATCTTACTCTTGGGTTTCGGGGTGTGGAGGCGCATGAGATCGGCCAGCTCCGATTGCCCCTCCGCCTCCAGCGCGGCAATCACGCGCGGGATCTCGGCGGGCCGGTTCTGGGACAGCTTGAACTTGCCCTCGAGGCGTTCGACCTCGAGCTCGAAGCCCACGATCGCGCGCAGCATCTTCGCGACGTATTCCTCGGGCTGGGCCGACAGGCGCCACGCATTCGGGCGCCCCTCCTCGTAGGTGCGCGACAGGCGCTCGAGCAGCGCACGCAACCCCGCCTCGTCCATGAGGCGTGCGCGGCCGTGGGCGTGCACGACGGCGTAGTTCCACGTGGGCACCGACGGGTGCTCGGCGTACCACGTCGGCGACACGTAGGCGTGGGGGCCCTCGAAGATCGCGACCACGTGGGTAGCCTCGGCGAGCGCCTCCCATTGCGCATTGGCGCGTGCCACGTGGGCGAGCAGCCGGATGCGGCCGTCGGGCCCGCGCTCCGGCACGAACGGGATGTGGCTCACGTCGAGTCCGCGGGCGCCGGCGGACACGAGCGTGCCGAAGCCGTGCGCCTCGATGAACGCGAGGAGCGCGGCCTCGTCGTCCACGCGGAAGTGCGTGGGTCGGTAGAGCGTCATTGCGAAAGCCTCCGGTCCAGGCCTGCCAGTTGCTGCGGCGTGCCGATGTTGTCCCACACGCCGGTGAAGTGCTCGCCGCTCACCCGGCCTTCGTCCACGAAGCGGTAGGCCCACGGGAAGAGCTTGAGGCGCGTGCCGGCCGCCACGTCGCGGAAGGGTGCCGGATGGAACACGGCGAGGTTGGCATACGTGAGGCGCGGTGCCGCGCGCGTGACCCGCCCCCCGGCCACGCCCATGTCGTCGCCCTGCGCGTGGAACGGCGGATTGTCCACGAGCACGAAGTGCGCAATGTGACGGTTCGTATCGGCGGCGATGTCGCGCAGGGGCGCTTGCAGGCGCCCGTAATCGAACTCGGTGTAGATGTCGGCGCTCACCACCGCGAACGGCTCGTCGCCCAGCAGGTGCAGCGCCTGCACGATGCCGCCCGCGGTCTCGAGCGCGACCGGCTCGTGCGAGTACGCGATGCGCACGCCGTAGCGGCTGCCGTCGGCCAACGCCTCCTCGATCATCGCGCCCAGGTGCGAGTGATTCACGACGACATCGCGAAAGCCGCCCGCCGCAAGCCTTTCGAGCTGCCACTCGATGAGGGCCTTGCCGCCGACCTTCAGCAGCGGCTTGGGGACGGTGTCCGTGAGGGGACGCATGCGCTCGCCCCGGCCCGCCGCGAGGATCAACGCGTGCGCCATCAGAAGGTGTAGCGCACGTCCGGCTTGCGGTCCTCGAGCTCGTCGAGGAGGCGGCCCAGCGGCTCGAGCTCGCGATAACGCCCGGCGGCGTGGCGCACGTAAGCCACGAAGCGCGGCGTGTCCTCGAGATAGCCCTTCTTGCCGTCGCGGTAGTGCAGCCGCGCGAAGATGCCGAGCACCTTGAGATGGCGCTGCAGGCCCATCCACTCGACGTCGCGCCAGAACTCGCCGAAGTCGTCGCGCACCGGCAAGCGCGCGCGGCGGGCCTTCTCCCAGTAGCGGATGGTGCCGTCGAGCACGCGCTCCTCCTCCCAGCTCACGAACGCGTCGCGAAAGAGGGAGGCCACGTCGTAGCTGATCGGGCCGTGCACCGCGTCCTGGAAATCGAGGATGCCCGGGTTGGGGGACGCGACCATGAGGTTGCGCGGCATGTAATCGCGGTGCACGTACACGCGCGGCTGCGCCAGGTTCGAGGCGAGGATGCGGCCGAAGATCCCGTCGAGCGTCGCGCGTTGCCCGTGCGTGAGCTCGACGCCGAGATGGCGCTGCACGTACCAATCGGGAAAGAGCTCCAGCTCGCGACGCAGCAGCGCCTCGTCGTATTCGGGCAGCACGTTGGGCTTCGTCGCCGACTGCCAGCGCACCAGCGCGGTGGTCGCATCGCCGAAGAGCGAATCGAAATTGTCCGCGCGCAACGCACCGAGATAGGACTGCGTGCCGAGATCGGTGAGCAACAGGAAGCCCTGCGAAAGGTCCTGCGCGAGCACTTCAGGCGCATTGAGGCCCGCGTCGCGGAAGAGCTTCGCGATGCGCACGAAGGGCGCGGAATCCTCGCGCTGCGGCGGCGCATCCATCGCGATCAACGTGCGATCGCCGTCGACGAAGACGCGGAAATAGCGGCGGAAGCTCGCATCGGCGGAGGCCGGCTCGATGCGCAATGACGCGCCTGCAAGTGTGGCGCGCAGCCATGCCTCGAGCGCGCTCAGGCGGTCATCCATGGTCGGAATGCGGGGGATGTTTGCGTGTATCCTTCGCCATCCATTCTAGCATTCGCACTTTCGCAAACTTGAGGCCGGCACGCATCCGGACGCTGACCATCGCGCTCATTTGCGGCTTCTCGCAGGAGGTCGCCGGCGCCGATGCCGAGGCCTTTCGGCTACAGATCGAGAAGCAGCTTCACCTCGCGCCCACGCGTCCCGAGCGTGACAGCGCGAAGTTCCTCGAGGCCGACCAGATCGAAGGCGAGCCGGACCAGAAGATCGTCGCCACGGGCAACGTGATCCTGCGCCAGCGCGGCGCAAGCATTCGCGCCGATCGCCTCGAGTACTCCCAGCAGGACCAGAAAGCCGTCGCCACGGGCAACGTGAAGCTCGAGCGCAACGGCGATACCGCGACCGGACCGCGGCTCGATTACGACATGAGCGAGGACCGCGGGCACATGGACTCGCCGGTGTTCGAGTTCCCCAAGACCGCCGAGCGCAAATCCTCCTCGCGCGGCCAGGCCACGAGCGCGGACCTGAGCCAGAACCAGGTGAACGTGCTGCACTCGGCCGAATACACCTCGTGCCCCGCGCCGCGCGACGACTGGTTCCTCAGCGTGCACGAGCTGCTGATCGACAGCTCGCGCAACATCGGCACGGCCTACAACTCCACGCTCTATTTCCTCGGCGTGCCGATCCTGTACACGCCGTACATGACGTTCCCGCTCGACAACAAGCGCAAGAGCGGCTTCCTCTCGCCCACGTTCGGCACCTCCGGCAAGAGCGGCTTCGAGATGGCGCTGCCGTACTACTGGAACATCGCCGACAACCTGGATGCGACGGCCACGCCGAAGATCTACACCAAGCGCGGCCTGCAACTCGGCGCCGAGTTCCGCTACCTCGAGCCGAAGTTCAACGGCGAGGTGGTGGGCGAGATCCTGCCGCACGACCGCATCGCGAACACCGACCGTTATTTCGTGGGCCTGCGCCATTCGCAGGCGCTGTGGGGCGGCTGGACCGCCGCGATCAACGCGCAGAAGGTGTCCGACGACAACTACTTCCGCGACCTGTCGACGAGGATCGCCGCGACCTCGCAGACCAACCTGCCGCGCGATGCGATCGTGGCGTTCCAGGACGACGTGTGGGCGCTCTCGGCCCGGGCGCTCGCCTACCAGACCCTGCAGGACCCGCTCAATCCCGGCGCCATCCCGATTCCGTACCGCATCGTGCCGCGCCTCGCCGCCTCGGGCCTGAAGCAGAACGTCGCCGGCTTCCTCGACTGGCAGGTGTACAGCGAGTACTCGAATTTCCGCCATCCCACGCTGGTGAGCGGGCAACGCGTGATCGTCTATCCGTCGGTGGACATTCCGTTCCGCCGCACCTGGGGCTACGTCGTGCCCAAGGTGGGTGTCGACTTCACCCAGTACAAGCTCGACCAGTCCACCGGCGACGATTCGCCCAGCCGCACGCTGCCCATCGCGAGCATCGATTCCGGCCTCTTCTTCGACCGCAGCACCACCTGGGCGGGGCGCGCGTTCGAACAGACGCTCGAGCCGCGGCTCTACTACCTCTACGTCCCGTTCAAGGACCAGGGCAACCTGCCCAATTTCACCACCGCCGAGGCGGACATCAATTTCGCGCAGCTCTTCCGCGAGAACCGCTTCGTGGGCGGCGACCGCATCGGAGACGCGAACCAGGTCACGCTCGCGGCGACCACGCGGCTGGTCGAGTCCTCCACGGGCCTCGAGCGCTTCCGCGGCAGCCTGGGCCAGACGTATTTCTTCAAGCCACAGCGGGTCACCCTCACCGGGACCAGCGACACGGACACGCGGAACTCCGACATCGTCGCGGTCGCCTCGAGCCAGTTGGCGCCCACGGTGTCCGTCGACTTGGGGGTCCAGTACACGCCCAACCTGTCGCGCTCCCAGCGGCTCGCGTTCCAGACGCAGTGGATGCCCGATCCGGGCAAGATCCTGAACCTCGCCTACCGCTACACGCGCGGCGACCCTCTGGCCACGGACCCGTCCCTCCGCGGCATCAAGCAGGTGGACGTCTCCAGCCAGTGGCCGATCACCAGCACGATCACCGGCCTGGGCCGGATCGACTGGAGCACGCAGGAACGCAAGGTCCTCGAGGGGCTCGCAGGCTTCGAGTACAATGCAGGGTGCTGGCAGCTTCGCGCTGTCGCCCACCGTTTCATCACTTCAGCCCAGCAATACTCCACGTCCTTCCAGATCCAGCTCGAGCTCACGGGGCTATCGCGAATCGGGATCAACCCGTTCGAGACGATTCGCCGCAATATTTCGGGCTATCGCCGCGCCGACGAGATTTCCCCATGACGTTCGCATCGAATTTCCTGCGCCTTGCCGCGGCGCTCTGCGCCCTGCTGGCCCTCCCGGCCCTGGGCCAGGGGGCGGCCCCCCGCCTCGATACCCGCCTCGCCACCACGCCGCCCCGCGTCATCGGCGTCGACCGCATCGTGGCGGTGGTGAACGACGAGGTGATCACCCAGAACGACCTCAACGAGCGCGTCCAGCTCGTCATGAAGCAGCTCCAGAAGCAGGGTGGCCAGCTCCCGGCCGTGGACACGCTGCAGCGCCAGATCCTGGAGCGGATGATCAACGACCAGGTGCAGGTCCAGCTCGCCAAGGAGAACGGCATCAAGGTGGACGACGCCACGCTCGACCGCACCATCGAGCGCATCGCCGCCGAGAACAACATGCAGCTGCCGCAGTTCCGCACCGCGCTGGAGCGCGACGGCATCCGCTACCCGCGGTTCCGCGAGGACATCCGCAACGAGATCCTGCTCGCGCGGCTGCGCGAGCGCGAGGTCGAGAACACCGTCGTCGTGACCGATGCCGAGGTCGAGACCGAGCTCGCCCGTGAATCGCGCGAAGCCACGGGCGATTCCGAGTACCGCCTCGCCCACGTGCTGGTGCTGGTCCCGTCGCAGGCGAACAACGACCAGATCGAGCAGCGCCGCAAGCGTGCGGCGCAGGCGCTCTCGGAGCTGCGCCGCGGCGCCAACTTCGCGCAGATCGCGGCGACCTATTCCGATGCGCCGGACGCGTTGCAGGGCGGCAACCTCGGCTGGCGTCCCTCGGGGCGCCTGCCGTCGCTCTTCCTCGACGCGCTCAACAAGCTCCAGCCGGGCGAGGTGAGCGACATCCTGCGCAGCCCCAACGGCTTCCACATCGTGAAGCTCCTCGAGAAGCGCGGCAAGGCGGCGGCCGGCGGCGTGCAGCAGACGCACGTGCGCCACATCCTGCTGCGTTCGCGCGAAGGGCTCTCGGAGGCCGAGGCGCGCGAGCGGCTGCAGCGGCTGCGCGAGCGCATCGTGAACGGCGCCGATTTCGCGGAGCTCGCCAAGCTCAATTCCGAGGACTCGAGCGCCTCCAAGGGCGGCGATCTCGGCTGGGTCGCGGCCGGCGACACGGTGCCCGAATTCGAGCGCGTCATGAATGTGCTCAAGGATGGCGAGGTGAGCCAGCCCATCCAGACGCCCTTCGGCTGGCACCTCGTGCAGGTGCTCGAGCGCCGCTCGGATGAGCTCTCCGGCGACAAGAAGAAGATCGCCGCGCGCCAGGCGATCCGCCTGCGCAAGGCCGACGAGGCGTACCAGGATTGGCTGCGCCAGGCGCGCGACCGCGCCTTCGTCGAGATCCGCCTCGACGAGAAGTAGATGGCCGTGGCGCTGACCGCGGGCGAGCCCGCGGGAATCGGCCCCGACCTGTGCGCGATGTTCGCGCGCGAGCGCTTCGCGGGTCCCCTCGTGATCGTGGGGGATCGCGAGGTCATCGCGCAGCGTGCCGCCCAGCGCGGCCTGCCCTTCGACATTCCCGAATACTCGCCCACCGCGCCGGCGCCGGTCTCGATGCTGCACATCCCGGTCGCCACGCCGGTCGAGCCAGGGCGGCTCGATGCACGCAACGGCCGGCACGTCGTCCGCCTCCTGGATCGGGCGCTCGAAGGCTGCCTCGCCGGGGAATTCACCGCGATGTGCACCGCGCCCGTGCAGAAGAGCACGATCAACGAGAGCGGCCTGCCCTTCACCGGCCACACCGAGTACCTCGCCGAGCGCACCGGCACGAAGCAGGTGGTGATGCTGCTGGCGGGCGCGGGCCTGCGGGTGGCGTTGGTCACCACACACCTGGCGCTCGCCGACGTGCCGCGCGCCATCACGCGCGAGCGCGTGGCCTCGGTGCTGCGCGTCCTGGACCACGACTTGCGCGAGCGCTTCCGCATCCCCCATCCGCGCATCCTCGTGGCCGGACTGAACCCCCACGCGGGCGAATCCGGCTATCTCGGCCGCGAGGAGATCGAGGTCATCACGCCGGTGATCGAGTCGCTGGCGGCCGAGGGCATGAACGTGGCCGGACCCTATCCCGCGGATACGCTCTTCACGCCGCGCATGCTCGAGGGCGCCGATGCCGAGCTCGCCATGTACCACGACCAGGGCCTCTCGGTGCTCAAGCACGCGGCCTTCGGCGAGGCGGTGAACGTGACGCTGGGGCTGCCGATCGTGCGCACCTCGGTCGACCACGGCACCGCGCTCGATCGCGCCGGCCGGGGCGAGGTGGACGGCGGCAGCCTGCGCGCGGCGATCGCGCTCGCCTTCGAGCTCGCCCCGGCCGCCTGAACGCCATGCTGCCGCGCCCCCGGAAGCGCTTCGGGCAGCATTTCCTCACCGACCGCCACTACCTCGGGCGGATCGTCGCCGCGATCGAGCCCGCGCCCGGCCAGCACATGGTGGAGATCGGTCCGGGCTCGGGCCTCATGACCGAAGAGCTGGCACCCCGGCTGGACTGCCTCCACGTGATCGAGATCGACCGCGACCTGGCCGCCGCCCTGCGCGTGCGCTTCGATCCCGCGAAGGTGGTGGTGCACGAGGCCGACGTCCTCGAGTTCGACTTCTCGGAGCTGCCCTCGCCCCTGCGCGTGGTGGGCAACCTCCCGTACAACGTCTCCAGCCCGATCCTCTTCCGCATGGCCGGCATCGCCGATCGCGTCTCCGACTGCGTCTTCATGCTGCAGAAGGAGGTGGTCGACCGGATGGTGGCCGAGCCGGACAGCCCCGACTACGGGAGGCTTTCGGTGATGCTGCAGTACCGCTTCGCGATGGCGCTCGCGTTCAACGTGCCGCCGGGGGCGTTCACGCCGCCGCCCAAGGTCGACTCGGCCGTCGTGCGCATGAAGCCACTCCCCGCGGAGCGCCTGCGCGCCCGCGACGGCGAGCGCTTCGCCGGCATCGTGGCCGCCGCCTTCGGCCAGCGCCGCAAGACGCTGCGCAACGCCACGCGCGCCCTCGTTCCCGTGGAAGCGTTTACACGCGCGGGCATCGATCCCGCGCGCCGCGGAGAGACGCTCTCGGTGGCCGAATTTGTGGCCCTGAGTGATGCAAGTTCCTGAGCTTCGTCGCTACAATGGCGAATCCTCCGGAGCCTCGACCTCATGAAAAACGGCAAGCCCTTTCCCGTTCCCGTCAAAGTGAAAGCCGCGGCCAAGCCCGCGAAGACGCAGCGCTTCAACTGCCTGAAGTGCCCGGCATACTGCTGCACCTACACGGAGATCGAGGTGCACACGCGCGACGTCGAGCGTCTCGCCCGCCACTTCGGCATCACCTATGCGCAGGCCGAGGAGCGCTTCACCAAGCTGGACGCGAAGGGCAAGGTGCGCATGTTGCGGCACAAGAAGGACACGATCTTCAACTCCACCTGCGCCCTGCTCGACCAGGAAAAGCGCCGCTGCACCGTCTACGAGGCGCGCCCCGGCGTCTGCCGCAAGTACCCGGACAGCAACCGCTGCGGCTACTACGACTTCCTGCGCTTCGAGAGGGAGCAGCAGGGCGACCAGGAGCTGGTGGCGCTCACCTGAGGTTCAGGCCGCCTCGCGCAGCGGCGCGCGGATGACCAGCTCGTCGTAAGGCGCGATGAGCAGGCCTTCGCCGTCGCGCTCGAGAAGGTGTCGTGCCTCAAGGTCGGATACGTCGGTGTGCACGTTCTCGTAGTCCCGGGATACAGCCGCTCACGCCGCCTTCTGGATGAACTCGATCTTGTAGCCGTCGGGATCCTCCACGAACGCGATCACGGTGCCGCCGAACTTCATCGGGCCCGGCTCGCGCGTGACCTTGCCGCCCTTGGCCTTCACCGCCTCGCAGGCCTTGTAGATGTCCGGCATGCCGATGGCCACGTGGCCGAAGCCGTTGCCGAGGTCGTACGACTTCGTGTCCCAATTGTGGGTGAGCTCGATGACGGCGTTCGTGCTCTCGTCGCCGTAGCCCACGAACGCGAGCGTGAAGCGCCCGTCGGGATAATCGTTCTTCCGCAGCAGCTTCATGCCGAGCACGTTGGTGTAGAAGTCGATCGAGCGCTGCAGGTCGCCGACGCGGATCATGGTGTGGAGCATTTGCATAGGGGCCTCCGGGGATTGGGCCCCGGCCTTCGCCGGGGTGACGATGAAACGATGCCGGGGTGACGATCAAACGATACCGGGGTGACGATCAAAACGAGCGATAGAGGTAATCGGTCTCGAAAAGCCGCGCCCGCAGCCGGCGGTAGTCGGGGCACTGGCGCTCGACTTCCGCCCAGAAGGCGGGCGAGTGGTTCATGTGCCGCAGGTGGGCGAGCTCGTGGCAGACCACGTAGTCGACGAGCTCCGTGGGCGCCTTCACCAGCCGCCACGCGAGCCGCACCTCGCGACGGCTGTTGCAACTCCCCCAGCGGCCCAGCGCCGAGGAGATGAGCAGCTTCGGCGGCTCGAGGCGCGCGCGCCGGCTGAGATCGAGCACGCGGTCGTGAAGATAGGCCTGGGCGGCGCGCTTGTACCAGCCGATCACGACGCGCCTCACCTCCGTTTCCTCGAGGGAACGCACGAAGGCGACGATCTCGCCATCGACGCGATCCACCCGGGCCCGCGTCGCGTGGAAGAGCCGCAGCGTGAGCCCGCCGCCGAGGAACGGCAGCCGTGCGCCTTCCTGCCATGCCACCGGCGGGGCGCGCCGCGAGCGCCACTGGTCGATCTTCTTCAGCACCCACGACTCGCTCTCGCGGACGACTGCCTCGATGCGCGCCACCGGCATCGATAGCGGCGCGCTCACGGTGAGGCCGTTCTCGTCCACGCGGAGCCCCACGCCGCGACGCCCGCGCCGCCGTACGAGCACGTAGTCGAGCGCGCCCTCGGCGAGGGTCACCGTCCTCTCATCGCGCGACACCAGCTCACGTACCGGCATACCGCTCCGGCGATATCAGCCGCATCTGTCCCTCGATCCAGTTCTCGACCTCGGCATTCACCTCGATCATGTCCCGTCCCTCGGTCTGGATCAACGGCCCGATCACCACCTTCACGCAACCGGGGTGCTTGCGCAACGCATAGCGCGGCCACATCTCGCCCGCGTTGTGGGCCATCGGCAGGATCGGCGCCCCGGTGCGCGTGGCGAGCAGCGCGCCGCCGATGGCGTAGCGTCCGCGCTTGCCGGGGGGCGTGCGCGTGCCCTCGGGAAAGATCGAGATCCACATGCCCTGCGCCAGCCGCTTCGCGCCCTGCTCGAGGATCTGCTCGCGCGCGTTGCGGCCGCTCTTGCGGTCGATGGCGATCGCACGGATGGCCATCAGGCTCCAGCCGACGAAGGGAAGCCACAGCAGCTCCTTCTTCACGATCCAGCACTGGGGCGGGAATTTCGCCTCCATGAAGATCGTCTCCCACGCCGACTGGTGCTTGGACATGAAGACGACGGGACGGTCGGGCACGTTCTCCCAGCCCGTCACCTCGTAACGGATGCCGCACGCGATCTCGGCCCACTTGAGGATGACCTTCGCGTAGAACGAGGCGGTGGCCGCGCCCAGGCGAAAGTTGAGGAAGCCCAGCGGCACCAGGAAGCCGAACACCGCCGTGACCAGCACGCTCCCCACCAGGAAGAGCACCGAGCGCAGCATCTTCATGCGTGCGCGGGAACGTTGGCGATGAGGTGGCGGGAGGCTTCGGCCAGGTCCGCGAAGACGATGGTCTTCTTCGGCAACCCCGCCTCGGACTGCGTCTTCGTTCCCTTTCCCGTGAGGACCAGCACCGGCTGCGCACCGACCGATTCCGCCGCCTGCAAATCCTTGAGGCTGTCGCCCACCACCGGCACACCCTTGAGATCCGCATGGAACCGCGCCGCGATCTCCTCCAGCATGCCGGTGCGCGGCTTGCGGCAGCCGCACTGTTCGGTGGCGGTGTGCGGGCAGAAGAAGAGCGCGTCGATGCGGCCTCCCTGGCGGAAGACCATCTCCATCATCTTGTCGTTGATGGCGTTGAGTGTCGCCATGTCGAAGAGACCGCGTCCGATCCCCGACTGGTTGGTCGCGACCACGACGCGAAAGCCGTTCTGGTTCAGGCGCGAGATCGCCTCGATCGAGCCGGGGATCGGGCGCCACTCGGCGGGCGACTTGATATAGAGGTCGCTATCGAAGTTGATGACGCCGTCGCGGTCGAGGATGATCAGCTTCATCTCAGGCGGCGAGCCGGGAGATGTCGGCGACCCGGTTCATCTGCCATTGCAGCTCCGACAGCAGGCCCAGGCGCTTGCGGCGCAGCCCGGCGTCGTCGACCATGACCATCACGCCGTCGAAGTAGGCATCGACCGGCGCCTTGAGCACCGCGAAGCTGAGCAGGTACTGCGTGTAGTCGCCGCGCTCCAGGTGCGGCGTGGCCTGCCCGGCCGCATCGCGCAAGGCCGAATAGAGCGATCGCTCGAGCGCATCGGGGAACTCGCCATCCTTCACGAACGCGAACTGCTCGCCCTTCTGCGCGGCCTGGCGAAGGATGTTGGAGATGCGCTTGTTGGCGGCGGCGAGGCTCTCCGCTTCGGGCAGCTTGCGGAATTCGCGCACGGCCTCCAGCCGCTTCGGCACGAGATCCAGGCGGTCGCCGAGCCCCTGGTCGCCCTGCACCTCGAGCACCGCGGCAACCTCATGCGCGGTGTAGCCGCGCTCGCGCAGCAGGTTCTCCAGCCGTTCGCGAATGAACGACCAGACTTCGGAGACCAGCGCCTCGCTGCGGTCCGGCAGGACTTCCGGAAACTGCTCGAGCGTGTCGCGGATGAGGGGCAGCAGCTCGACCGGCAGCGGCGTTTCCATGAGGATGCGCACGACGCCCAGGGCCGCGCGGCGCAGCGCGAACGGATCCTTGTCGCCGGTGGGCCGCTGGTCGATGGAGAACATGCCGACCAGCGTGTCCATGCGGTCCGCGAGCGCCACCGCGATGCTGGCATCTCCCGTGGGCAGCGCATCGCCCGCGAAGCGCGGCCAGTAATGCTGCTCGATGGCGCGCGCGACCGAAGGCTCCTCGCCATCGGCCAGCGCGTAGTACTTGCCCATGACGCCCTGCAGCTCGGGGAACTCCCCCACCATCAGCGTCACGAGGTCGGCCTTCGCGAGGAGCGCCGCACGATCCGCATAGGGCTTGCCGCGCTCGCCGCGGGGCAGCCGCGCCTGGAAGCGGCTGGCGAGGTGGCGCAGGCGCTCGACGCGCGCGGCCTGGCTGCCCAGCTTGTTGTGGTAGACGATCGAGCGCAGTTGCGTCACGCGCTCCGCGAGCCTGGTCTTCTTGTCGGTCTCGAAGAAGAAGCGCGCATCCGCCAGCCGCGGGCGCACCACGCGCTCGTTGCCCTGCACGATGTTCGCGGGATCGTCGAGGCGCATGTTGCTCACGATGAGGAAGCGGTTGGTGAGCCTGCCGGCGCTGTCGAAGAGCGGGAAATACTTCTGGTTCTGGCGCATCGTGAGCACCAGGCATTCGGCCGGCACCTGCAGGAACTCCGCCTCGAATTGCCCCGCGTAGACAGTGGGCATTTCGACCAGCGCGGTGACTTCGTCGAGCAGCGGCTCGTAACCGGCGGCGGGCCCGAGGCTCGCGCCGTGCCGGGCTGCATGCTCGTCGAGCTGCCGGCGGATCTCCGCGCGGCGCGCGTCAAACTCGGCGATGACGCCGCCTTCTTCGGCGAGGCGGCGCTCGTACTCCTCCGCATAGCG